>DASPNR010000044.1 GCA_035626395.1 Candidatus Limnocylindrales bacterium
ATTCCTTTGAGTTTTAGCCTTGCGGCCGTATTCCCCAGGCGGAGTACTTATCGCGTTTGCTTCGCTACTAATAGGACCCGTAGGCCCCACCAACAGCTAGTACTCATCGTTTACAGCGTGGACTACCAGGGTATCTAATCCTGTTTGATCCCCACGCTTTCGCTCCTCAGTGTCAGTATTAATCCAGGGTGTCGCCTTCGCCACTGATGTTCCTTCCGATATCTACGCATTTCACCGCTACACCGGGAATTCCACTTTCCTCTCCCATACTCTAGTTGGCCAGTTTCCAGCGCACTTCCGGGGGTGAGCCCCGGGCTTTCACACCAGACTTAACCAACCGCCTACACGCGCTTTACGCCCAGTAATTCCGAACAACGCTTGCACCCTCCGTATTACCGCGGCTGCTGGCACGGAGTTAGCCGGTGCTTTCTTGCAGGGTACCGTCAGGGCCACGGGGTATTATCCCGTGACTTGTTCTTCCCCTGCGACAGGGCTTTACGACCCGAAGGCCTTCATCACCCACGCGGCGTCGCTGCGTCAGGCTTTCGCCCATTGCGCAATATTCCCCACTGCTGCCTCCCGTAGGAGTCTGGGCCGTGTCTCAGTCCCAGTGTGGCTGGCCATCCTCTCAGACCAGCTAGTCATCACAGCCTTGGTGAGCCGTTACCTCACCAACTAGCTAATGACCCGCAGGCTCATCCTATAGCGATAGCTTACAAGTAGAGGCCATCTTTGGCCGCGTTCTCCGAGGAGATCGTGGTCTTATCCGGTATTAGCTAGGGTTTCCCCTAGTTGTTCCAGACTAAAGGGCAGATTACCTACGTGTTACTCACCCGTGCGCCGCTTTACTCGTTCCCGAAGGAACTTTCTCGCTCGACTTGCATGTGTTAGGCACGCCGCCAGCGTTCGTTCTGAGCCAGGATCAAACTCTCCAGTTTGAGCAGATGGTACCCGAAGGCACCACCTACACCTTGAAGAAAAGACGAGGATCCTTCTCGTAGGCTGTACGGCTCGTCACGGCCGAAGCCGTTTCGAGTCCGTCGCTATTCAGTTTTCAAAGACCAGATGCCTTGCGGCGAGACGCTGGTGTATAGGGAGGCCGGATTTCGGAGTCAAGTTTCGCCGACATCATTTCCCGTCTTTTTTCGGGGAGAACGAAATCCGCGCGATCCTGCGCTTTCCCACCTCGACGACAACCGCCCCTTGCGCCGGAATCTCCGACTCGGGATCGGTGACGCGCTGGCCGTCCAATCGAACGGCGCCCTGCTGCACCAACCTCCGGGCCTCACCGCGCGATGCGGCCAGCCCGGACTCCTGAAGCAGGCGACATATCCAGACGCTCGCTCCAGGGTCTTCCCAAGTAATCCCTGGGATGTCCGTTGGCAACTCGGAACGTTGAAATCTTCGCTCGAAAGCGGCCCGCGCCGCCCCGCCTGCATGCGTCCCATGGAAACGTGCGACCATTTCCTCCGCCAAACGCTTCTTGGCCTCCATAGGGTGCACGTCGCCAGCGGCCACCTGCCGGAGGTAGTCTGCCGGTGCATCGCTCAACAACTCGTAGAAACGCATCATCAACGGATCGCTGATCGACATGATGGCGCCAAACATCTGATCGGGCGTATCGGTGACGCCGATGGCATTGCCGAGGCTCTTGCTCATTTTGTTCTGCCCGTCGAGGCCCTCGAGCAGCGGCATCGTCAGCACCACCTGCGGCGGCTGCCCATCGCTCCGCTGCAGATCACGCCCCACGAGCAGGTTGAACTTCTGATCGGTTCCACCGAGCTCCACATCCGCCTTGAGCACCACGGAGTCGTAGCCCTGGATCATCGGGTAGAGCAGCTCGTGGATCCCGATCGGGCGGTGCTCGGCATAGCGCTTCGAGAAGTCGTCGCGCTCGAGCATACGCGCAACCGTGTGCTGCGCGGCCAACCTCAAAAGCCCGTCGGCGCCGAGGGAGTCCATCCATTCGCTGTTGCGGCGCATCTCCACGCGCTCGAGGTCGAGGATCTTCCCGGCCTGCTCCCGGTACGTCCGTGCGTTTGCCTCGATGGCGTCTCGCGACAGGACCGGCCGGGTCTCGGAACGGCCGGTCGGGTCTCCGATGCGAGCCGTGAAGTCGCCGATGAGAAATACGACCTGATGTCCGAGCTGCTGGAACTGTCGCAGCTTCTGGAGGAGCACCGTGTGCCCCAGATGCAGGTCCGCCGAGGTCGGGTCGAATCCTGCCTTGATGCGGAGAGGCCGGCCGAGCGCCAGCTTCTCCCTCAGTGCTTGCTCCTCGATGATTTCGACCGCTCCGCGACGGATCACCGCGAGTTGCTGCTCGATGTCCTGCCTCATCTCTCAACCGCTCTCCTTGCAGCGGAACCAGGGCTGCCGTCGCAGCGGTGGATGCCGTCATCCGTCACCAGCGCGTCGACCGGAAGGTCATGGACGGCGGCCGGTACCCCCGGCACGATCTGCTCGAGGAACGCGACGCCGATCGCAACCAGACCGGCGGGCCGCCGCGCCAGAATACGATCGTAGAAGCCGGAGCCGCGTCCGAGGCGGTTGCCGCGCAGATCGAATGCCCTGCCCGGCACAACCAGCACGCCCTGCCCCGGCGGAAGCTCACCGGCAGCGCCACCCATGGGCTCGAGCACGCCGAGCACGTCACGGTGCAACGGCGAGCACGGCCGCCACTGCGCGAACAGCAGCCTCTGTCCCTGAAGCACCGGCAGCAGCAATGGTTTGCCGGCCACGACCGCCTCCGCGAGCACCAGGTCCACGCGCACTTCGTCGGCGAGGGAAACGTAGCCGGCAACGAACGAAGCGGCCGCGAATTCCGGCGTGCGCGTCAAGTGCTCGCTGATCTCGTGCCCGCGTCGCACCGCGTCGCTGGCCTGGATCGCTTGCAGCCGGCGCTGAATTTCGCGGCGAAAGCGCCGCTTGGACTCGGCGATCTGGGGGTCCTGCTGGCCCACGGCAAAGCCGCTACCGGCTCGCAGGTCAGCGGGGGGAGGTCTTTTCGACCGTCTGCGCGACTTCGTCGGCAAGGCGATCGAGCGCCGCGTCAACGTGTTCCTGCAGACGCTTGAGCTTATGGAAGTCGTCGGCGATACGCAGGGCCGCCAGGACCGCCACGTTCATGGACGTGATGCCGCGCTGTCCGCGCCCGATCTCGCGCATCTGCTCATCGACGTAGCCGGCGAGGCTGCGCATGTAGTCTTCGTCTTCGTCCGTACGGACGCGAAGGCGCTGCCCCGCGACGTCGAGTTCGATCTCCCGTTTCATGACTCTTCTTCGGCGGCGGATTCGGCCTCGGGCGGCTGCGCAACTTCCGTCAGTCGATCCAGCCGCTTGATGACCGCGTCGATACGCTTGCGGGTCTCGGCGCGCTCGCTCTTGTAACGGAAATTCTGCGCCTTCAGCTTCTCGATCTCTTCGCGGCTCTTGCTCAGCGCCGCCGCCAGTTGGCCCGCGCGAGTCGAGGCTTGTCCGTGCTGGGAAAGGAGCCGCCGGAGGTTTTCCTCGAGGCGCTGTAAACCCTTGGATTCCATGGAGTTAGGTCCAAGTTGCTCAGTTGCGACTTGGAGTCGGAGTGTAAGGTTTTGCAGGTCCCGGAGTCAAACGCGCGAGCAGCGGCGACGACAGCGATTGTGCGTGCAATCGCCGCTCACGCGGCCTGCGACAGATCGACCGAGACCATCCGCGAGACTCCCGGCTCGGGCATCGTGACGCCGTAGAGCGTGTCGCACACTTCCATCGTGCGCTTGTTGTGCGTGATGAGCAGGAACTGGGAACGGTCGCTCATCTCCGCCACCATTCTCGTGAAGCGGCCGATGTTGGCCTCATCGAGCGGCGCATCGACCTCGTCGAGCACGCAGAACGGGCTCGGCTTGAACAGGAACAGTGCGAAGATGAGGCTGATCGCCGTCAGGGCCTTCTCGCCGCCCGAGAGCAGGTCCAGATTGCCCAATCTCTTTCCCGGCGGTTGTACGAAGATCTCCACGCCCGTCTCGAGCAGGTTTTCCGGATCGGTGAGCGCCAGCGAAGCCTTGCCGCCATGGAACAGCTTGGGGAACGTCACCTGGAAGATCTTGTTGACCTCTTCGAAGCACTCCTGGAAGCGCTTGCGCGAGAGACGATTGAGGCGCGCGATGGTGCCGCGCAGATCCTCGATGCTGCGTTCGAGATCGTCACGCTGTCTGGTCAGCTCGGCCAGGCGGGTCTCGATCTCCTCCAGCTCAATGACGGCTCCGAGATTGACGGTGCCGAGGCGGCGGATCTTGCCGCGCACCGCCTCGAGGTCGGCGGCCAGCGCAGCCGGCTCCGCCTCTGCAGGCGCTACCCGCAGCAGTTCCTCGGCATGTATGCCGAGACGCTCGTTGGCGCTCTCGAGCAAGGCCGAGCGTTCGAGCTCCATTTCCTTGCGGCGGAGCTCGAAGCGGCCAAGCTCGGCGCGCACGGCTTCGAGCCGGCGGGCGGTCGCGTCCCAGCGCGCGTCGATCTCGGCCATTGCTGCGCGTAGGGCGGCGCCACGCTGCTCGCACGCCGCAAGCTGCTCGGTGGTTTCCGCTGCCCTGCCTTGAAGGGCCTCGAGATCGAGACCACGGTCCCGCAGCCGCTCAGCGATGGATGCGATTTCACGGGTCTCCCGCTCCAGGCGGCGCAGCAGGGCGTCGCGGCGGCCTGTGGCATCCTCGAGCGCCCGCATAAGAGACGAGGCGCTCGCCGTGACGCCCTCGAGGCGCTGGCGAAGCTGGGCCTCGCGCACACGGGCAGCTTCGAGCTCTGAAAGCAGCTCACGGCGTTCCGCCTCCAAAGCCTTTCCTCGCGAGTCGAAAAGCTGTCGCTGCTCCTCCAGCGCGGCCGCCTCCTCCTCGCGCCGCCGGAGCTCCGCCTCCGCGTCGCGCAGGCGCGAGCGGGCCGCGGAAAGCTCGCGCGCCGCCGCGTCCAGCTCGGATTGGACTGCGCGTCCGCGCTCCTCGGTACGGGCCGTATTCTGCTCGTGCAGCTGCTTCTCGCCCGCCAGACGCACGCGCTCGACGGTCAACCGGTGCAGCTCCCGGTCGAGCTCGGAAAGTCGGCCGTCGGTGCGCGAAGCCGCCTCCCCCGCGGCATGCAAGGCTTCGGCGGCCAAGCGCGAATTGTGCCTGGCGACCTCGAGCGCCTCCTGCGTCGTGCGCAGCTCGCTGTTGCGCAGCAGCAGTCCTTCATCCAAGGGATTCTCGCTGCCGCCGGTGACGACTCCCGAGTATTCGACGACTTCGCCTTCCCGGGTGACGAACGTGGCCTGCGTCCCGTTGCGCACCCAGAGCGCGCGGGCGTCCTCGAGACTGTCGACGACCACCACACCCTGCAGCAAAGGCTGAAGAACGGGCTCGAACCCCTCCTCGATGCGCACGTGCTCGATCAGGCGCGCCGCATCCTCCGGCACGCTGCGGGCCGCATCGTGACGCAGCGAGACCGGCAGAAAACTGGCACGGCCGGCGCCGCTCTCGCGCAGATACCGCGCACCTTCGACCGCCGCATCGGTGCTCGGGACCACGATGTACTGCAGCCGCTCGCCCAGAACGGCCGCCACGGCGCGCTCGTACCCCGAGTCGATCTGGATGACGTCGGCGACGACGGCCTTGGCACCGGCGCGTTCGCGTCCGCCATTGGACATGAAGGCGCGGACACCATCGTTGTAGCCGGCGAAGCTGCGGTGCAGCTCCTCCAGTGACTCCAGGCGCGACCGCAATGAGGCGGTCTCCTCCCGCCAGCGATCCGCCTCTGCCTGAGCAGCCGCCCGCGCGCCAAGCGCGCGCTGCAGGTCAGCCGCAGCCTGGCCCTTATCGCCCTCGGCGGTGCCGACAGCGGCCAGAACCCCGTCCAGCTCGCGCTGGCAGTTGGCGAGGTCGGTCGCGAGCCTGGACCGTACAGCGGCAAGGGCTTCGCCCTCGGTCTTCAAGCGTTGGATGCGATCTTCGGCGGCGGTAATCTGCCGCTCCAGCGCCGCCCGCTCATTGCGCAGACCAGCGCCGGCACCGAGCGACTCGATCAGTCGCGTCCGCGTGGCGTCGGTCTCGGTCGACCAATCGAAATAGCGCTGGTCGCAGTCGCGAACCCTGGCGGCGATCTCCTGGCACACCTGCGACGCGGCCTCGCAGCCGGAGGCGAGTCCGGCGCGTTCTTCGGCGGCCGCCGAGGCCTCGTGCTGAAGAGCGGCATGCTGGTCTTCGAGACGTGCAAGGTCCGCCCGCGCCTCCTCGACGACGCTGTGGAGCTCGGACTGGCGCTCGCTCAGATGCCGTCGTTGCTGCTCGGCCTCGCCGAGGCGAGAGCGGGCGTCGAAGACGGCGCGGCGCGCAGCCTCGAGCGCCGCTTCGGCTTCGCGCGCGTTTGCCCGCGCCACGTCGCGCTCGGCCGCCAGGTCCTGGCCGCGCAAGCGCAGCGCGTGGTCGCGGCCACGGCGATCGGCCACCTGGCGCCAGGCTTCGGTCAGCTGCTCTTCGGTTGCGCGCAGGCGCATCGACGTCAGCTGCCGGTCCAGGGCGTCCTCCTGCGCCTTGAGCTCCTGATACTGTACGGCCCCGCGCGCCTGACGGCGCAGCGAGCCGGCCTGCCGCTCCAGCTCGCGCACCACGTCGCTGACCCGCAGCAGGTTGTCCCGCGTCCGCTCGATCTTGCGCTCGGCCGCCACCTTTCGGCTGCGGTACAGCGTGGTGCCCGCCGCCTCCTCGATGAAGAGGCGCAAATCGTCGGGCTTTGCATTGACGATCTGCCCGACGCGGCCCTGCTCGACGATGGAGTAGGCCTTGGTACCGACACCGGTGCCGAGGAACAGCTCGGTAATGTCGCGCAGGCGGCACGGCCGGCCGTTGATCTGGTATTCCGACTCGCCGGAGCGGTACAGCCGTCGCGTCACCTGCAGCTCCGGCACCTTGCGCAGCAGGCGGACGACCTCGCTCTCTTCTTCCTCGGGGTCGGGCGGCGAAAAGTCGGTGCCGTTCTCGTTATCGAGGACGATGGTGACTTCGGCCATCCCGAGCGGGCCGTGCGCCTGGTTTCCCGCGAAGATCACGTCTTCCATGCTGCGCCCGCGCAGGTGGCGCGCGCTCTGCTCGCCGAGCACCCAGCGCAGGGCGTCGACGATGTTGGATTTTCCGCAGCCGTTGGGACCGACGATGCCGGTGATGCCGATAGGGAAATCGAGAACGGTTCTGTCCTTGGAAGACTTGAACCCGACGAGCTCGAGCCGTTTGATCCTCACCTCAACCTCTCCTCCCGCCCTCGCCGGCCATCGAACCACGAAGACGCGGTAGTATCCCACGCTGCTTCAAAATGAGTCAAGGTTTCTGCACAACGCACAGCGGGGCTGCGCAGAGGCGGGCACAAGATGTTGAGGTTGCGATCGGCAGCGGGTCTCAATCCGAATCGAGCTCGACGTTCCAGTAGGCGGTGTCGATGGCACTCAGGAACGGCTTCCACTCCCGATAGCCGGCGGCACCGAGCTGCTTGGTGATGAAAGGAGTCCACTCCGGCCGGCTCGGCGTCCGGATCAGCCGCATGCCGGCTTCCTCGGGCCCGCGGCCTCCCTTGCGCCGGTTGCAGTCGATGCACGAGCAGACCACGTTTTCCCAGGTGGTTCGGCCGCCGCGCCATCTCGGCACCACGTGATCAAGGTTCAGATCGTTGCGTGGGAAGCGCCGGCCGCAGTACTGGCAGGTGCTGGCGTCGCGGACGAAGATGTTGTGCCGGCTGAACCGTACTCTGCGGCGCGGCATGCGATCGAAGGACACCAGCAGGATCACGCGCGGGATCCGTACCATGCCGTCGATCATCCCGACGGCCTCGAAGCCGGACGTGGAAAGCTCGGACCAGGAAGAGAAGTCGAACGTGCGATATTGCTCGTCGACGGCCCGCGCCACCCCGCGATACAGCAGGGAGAACGCCCGCCGCACGGTCGTGACGTGGATCGGCAGATAGGCCTTGTTGAGGACGAGGCTCTTTCCGGTCAGTGCCGGCGCCAAGCAAGCCGCGACTGCCATTGGACGAGGCTACCAGCGAGAGGGGGGCAGTCAAGGCGGAAACCTCAGCGTTGACGCATTGATACACAACGCTGTCGTGATAGGTTCCGGCTTCTGCGCCCTCGGTGGCGCCGCCTCGGACCGCACCCATGGTTGGCGACACAGCCGGCGTTCCCTACCTGCACGGGAAACGGAGCGGCCGGGGCCGGTCCTGTCCGAGAGTCTTGGAGTCCCGTTTTGCGCAAACAGATCATCATCAACTCCAATCCGAACGAAGTGCGGGTCGCACTGCTGGAGAACGGCATTCTTGCCGAGGTCCACATCGAGCGAGCTTCCGAGGAGGCGGCGGCCGGCAACATCTACAAGGGCCGCGTGCTGCGGGTCCTGCCCGGCATGCAGGCGGCGTTCGTGGACATCGGCCTCGAGAAGGCTGCGTTCCTTCACGCGTCCGACGTGATCACGGGCGAGCCCACGGCGGTCGACGAGGCCGCCGACGACCCAGGCTACGATCACGAGCGGCCCATGCGCGGCCATGCTCCCATCGAGACGCGCCTTCGCCGCGGCGACGAGGTCGTCGTGCAGATCGCCAAGGAGCCGATGGGCACCAAGGGCGCACGCATCACGATGCACGTCTCGCTGCCGGGGAAGTATCTCGTCTACATGCCGTTCGGCGATCTGGTCGGTGTATCCAAGCGAATCGGCGATGACCGCGAGAGGCGACGCCTGCGCGACATCATCTCGAGCGCTCAACCCGGCGCCGGCGGCATCATCGCCCGGACAGCCTGCCAGAACCTGCCGAAGAGCGACATCGTCGATGACATTCGCGGTCTCGAGGAGACGTGGCGGACGATTCAGGCGAAGGGACAAAAGGCAACGGCGCCCGCGCTTCTCCATGCCGACCTCGATCTGGTGCTGCGCAGCGTGCGCGACATGCTTTCGCCGGATGTCGATCAGATCGTCGTCGATTCCGACGCCGACTTTGACCGCACGCGCGACTACGTCGCCGCGTTCATTCCGGCTCTGGCCGAGCGCGTCGAGCGCTATCGCGATACCGAGCCGATCTTCGACCGCTACGGCGTAGAGGAACAGATCAGCCGCGCCATCGAGCCGAAGGTGTGGTTGAAGTCCGGCGGGTACCTGGTGATCGATCAGGGCGAAGCGCTGACGATGATCGACGTGAACACGGGACGCTACGTCGGCAAGAAGAGCCAGGAAGAAACGGTCCTGAAGACGAACCTCGAAGCCGTCGAGGAGATCGTCTGCCAGCTGCGGCTGCGAAACATCGGCGGCATCATCATCCTCGACCTCATCGACATGGACGATGCCGGGCACCGCAAGCTCGTCTCCGATACGCTGGAGGCGGCACTGGCGCGGGACAAGGCGCGCACGAGCATCCTCCGCATCTCCGAGCTCGGGCTGATCCAGATGACGCGCAAGCGGACGCGCGAGAACCTCGAGCGTCTCCTGTCCGCACCATGTCCCTACTGCGACGGCAGGGGACGAGTGAAGTCGGTGCCGACCGTGGCGTCCGAGATTCTGCGAGCGATCCAGCGCGAAGTCGCACGCACGCCGGCCTCGCGCGCTCGCGTCACCGTCCGCGCCAACAGGGACGTCATCTCCTACCTCTTCAATGATGAAGAGGATTCCATCCGTACGTTGCAGGATCGCCTGGGCCGCGGTGTCGTGCTCAAGGTGGCCGAGAACTATCACCAAGAGCAGTACGACGTCGTCGCCGCCTGAGGAACCCGATGCGTACGTTTCCGTGGTTGACAGGATTGGTGTGCGCGGTCGCGGTCACGGTGGCGACTCCGGCGCCGGTAGCGGCCGGCACGATCGGCTTTCGCATCGATGCCGAGGTGACGGCAGGAGAAGAGGTTCGCGTCAAGGTCACCGCCACCCACACCGGCGATGAGAACGCCACGGAGGTGTATCCCGAAGTCTCCCTGCTCGATCGCAAGGCGGAGGGTGAGAAGCTCCCGACGCTCGCCGCGGGAGCCAAGCACGTCTGGGAGCTGAACATCCCGGGGCCGCCGCTGCCGAAGGGGGCCTACGTCGTGGCCATCCGCCTGCGGTACGCCGACCTCAATGGATATCCGTTCGAAGCCCTGAGCACCGTGCAGGCCCTCGTCAGCGCCAAGGCCGGCAGCAAGGTCTCGGGCGCGTTCCGCATCCCGAAGATGTCGCCAGACGACAAGGTCGTCGGCACGCTCGCGCTGCGCCGGCCGCCTGCACGCAAATCCAGTACGTTCGAGGGTTCGATCCTGGCGCCGTCCGGGCTCGAAGTCTCGCCGGAACGCTTTCCGGTGATGTTCGATGAAGCCGGCAACGCTTCGGTCCAACTCACGATCAACAACAAGAAGCTGCTCCCGGGGACCTCCGTCAACATCTTCGCGCTCATCACCGGCAACGATGACGGGCTGCGGCAGACCGACACGATCCGCGGCACCGTCAGCGTCGGAGCCGCGGTCGCACGCGTGAGCAAGGTGACGTTCTACGGCGCGGCGGCGGCGCTGGCAGGCCTCTGGGTGCTGCTGGAGATCGCAGCGCTGCTCTACGACAGGACAAAGGGCTCGAGATGAGACGGTACGGGTGGCTCGGTTGGCTCGAGGCCTCGCTGGTCTGCGTCGCGGCGGGATTCCTGCTGTACCTGTACCCATGGCAGCACCTGCTGGCCAAGACCATCACGGCGGGCGGCGACACGGCGTCGCACTTCTACCCGGCGCTGCTGATGCGCGACGAGCTGCTGCCGCGCCTGGCATGGACGGGCTGGACGATGGGCAATTATGCCGGCTTCCCCATCTTCCACTTCTACTCGACGCTGCCGTTCGTCGTCATCGCACTGCTCGGCTACGTCTTTCCGCTCGAGCAATCGTTCAAGCTGGTCACGCTTCTGGGGCCGACGACGCTGCCGTTGGCGGCAGCCTATTTGTTCTGGGCCCTCGGGTACCGCCGCGGAGGGCCCATCCTGGCAGCCGGCTCGGTCCTTCCCTTCCTGTTCCAGCAGGGCAACTCGATGTGGGGCGGCAACATCCCGAGCGTGCTCGCCGGCGAATTCTGCCATGCGATCGGCCTTTCGCTGTCGCTCGTGTTCCTCGGCCACCTGCATCGCCTGTCCAAGGGCATCGGCTCCTGGATCGTCAACGGGCTGCTTCTGGCTGCGATCGCGCTCTCGCACGCATTCGCGTTCATCGGTGCGCTGTGGTTCGCGCTGTTCTATCTGCGGCCGCGCTCCGACAGCGCGCGCGTCATGCCGCGCATCGCGCCCTCCTTCGTGCTGGCGGCGCTGCTGGTGGCGTTCTGGGGATTTCCGCTTCTGCCTCGCGTCAAGTTCACCACCGAGTGGACGATGATCTGGCGGATCAACGACTGGAAGGAGGTGGTGCCCGAGCTGCTGTGGCCGGCGGCGATTCTCACCATCGCCAATCTCGCGTTGATGGCGGTCCGGCTCAAGGCCTTCTCGGTGGAGCGGCATGGACTCATGCTGTTCGCGCTGTTCGGCAGCGCCTTCCTGTACGCCGTATCGCCCATCACTGGATTTCCGGACATCCGCTTCGTTCCCATCGGGCAGATGTTCCTCGGCTTCATGGCTGCCGACCTGCTCGTGTGGGCTGGCTCGCGCGTCCGTTTTCCGCTCGTGTTCTCCACCGTGGGTCTGCTGTTGTGCATGGGATGGGCATACCAGCACATCGGCTACCTTTCGTCGTGGCTGGACTGGAACTACTCGGGCTACGAGCGCAAGTCGTCCTGGCCGCTGTTCAAGGCCATCAACGATCACGTGCGCGGCGACATCAATTCGCCGCGCATGGTTTTCGAGCACGCGCAGGCGCACAACAAGTTCGGAAGCTCGCGGGCCTTCGAGAACCTCCCGCTCTTTGCCGGCAGAGCCACGCTCGAGGGCGTTTTTCACCAGGTCTCGCCGAACTCGCCGTTCGTGTTCTACATCCAATCCGAGGTGTCGGAGAAGACATCGGGGCCGTTCCATCAGTATTCCTACATGCGGCTGAACCCGGAGGCGGCGCTGCCGCACCTGCGCGTATACAATGTCAGCACCATCGTGGCCGTGACGGAGAAGGCGCGCGCTGCCTACGACGCGCATCCCGCATACGAGCGCACGTTCTCGCAGGGCGGATACTCGGTCTATCAGGTCGCGAGCGGCGTCACGGGGTACGTCGTCGCCGCCACCCACCAGCCGGTGCTTTACGATGGCCCCGACTACCACACCGCCTTCTACCGCTGGTTCAAGCACCCGGAGCTGCTCGACATCCCGCTGGTGCCCGCCGAAATCATCGGCGACGAGGCAGCCGCGACGTTCGAGCTGCGCACGGCATCCGTTCGCGACATCCCGCGCAGGCCGTATGACGGCGAATGCCGGGTCGACGCGAAGCTGGAGCAGCAGCGGATCGTCTTCGACACCAACTGCCCCGGCCGCCCCCACATCGTCAAGGTTTCCTACTTCCCGCGGTGGAAGGCGGTCGACGGCTCGCCGATTCATCTGGTCTCGCCGGGTTTCATGCTCGTCTACCCGAACTCCAACCATTTTGAGATGGTCTACGGCCGCACGGCGCTCGACTACGTTTCGATGGCGACCACGGCCGCCGGGGTGCTGTGGGCACTGGCCGCGCTGCTGAGCCCACGGGTATCGCGCGCGTCCATCGGCGTCGCGGCGCGCGTCTTCCGGCCGATCTATGCGGCGGTATCGCCCTACCCGCGCGCGAGCATGGTGATCTTCGTGCTCCTGTGCATCGCCGGCGGAGCGCTGGTTCGCTATGAGGTGCGCGACGACGACATCCTGTACCGTGAAGGACAGGCCGCGTATCGCGAACGCAAGTTCGATCGCGCCATCGAGATCTTCCGAGAGTACACCACCGACGACCGCGACACGTTCAAGCACGCGACGGCGCTCTCGCAGATGGGAATCAGCTACTCCGAGCTCAAGAAGTACGATCTGGCAGTGGAGACGCTGGAAAGGCTGCGATTCAACTTCCCGAACATCGACTTCCACGCGTCCACGCTGTTTCATCTCGCGCGCAGCTACGCCGGCGCCGGAAATGAACAGCTCGCCATCGAGCGCGCGCGAGAGCTTCGGACACGGTACGCCGACTCGCCCTATCCGCAGCGCCTGGAACGCGAGAACAAGGAGCTGTTCCGGGCCGCGGCGCCGCCGCCAGGATCTGCCGCGGCTCCGGCGCCCGCAGTGCCCGCCGCATCCGCGGCACCGGCACCGCCTGCAGCACCCGCACCGCCCGCAGCACCGGCCACGCCTGCGGCACCAGCGCCGCCCACGGCACCAGCAGCGCAGGCGGCACCGGCAGCGCTGCCGCCTGCGGCCCCTCCCTCAGGAGCCGCCGCTCCCGCTCGCTAATCCCTGCAGCGTTTCGACGCTCCAGGGCAATTCCTTTCGTTTTTGGGCAGGTGCTTCAGCAGGTGCCGCCGCGGCGCGGATCGGAAAGCGCGCGAGCACGGCAGGGGGAATGGCGCGGCGGTCCTCCACGTCGAGCGCCGCGCCGAGCAGGTAGCGCACCAGCACGCGGAGACGCTCGAACGGAATGTCCTCGCGAAGCTCGCTGCCGTGACCGTCTGACAACAGGTACCACGCGTTGCCGCTTCGCTCGCGCCCCAGCACCGGCCCGCCCACCATCAGCACGGTGCTGCGGCCCGGCGCAGCCTCACGCAGGTTGCGCAGCGTCCGATCGATTTCCTCCCGCACCAGATCGACGTGCCCGCCGGCTGGTGGATCGGGTGAAGACATGGACTGCAGGGACGCCGAGAGCTTGTGAAAAAGAAGCACGGCGTGTGCTTCGTGGGACGAGCCGAGAAGTCTTTGTGCAGCGGTCACGCGCGTGCGTTCGACCTCGGCAAGATGTGTCAGCAACGCACCCCGCGCGTCGACATCCACACCGCGGAGGAACGGATCGCCGAGCAGCACCATGGCCGGAGGCGCCGTACCGACGGCGTAGACTCTGTAGACGGGCGAAAGCCACAGCTCGTCGGCCGAGATGCGTCCGATCTGGAACCTGCCATGACCGCCCGGCACGTCGATCCAGTCACTCCAGCGGCCTTCGGCGAGCGTCTTCGCCGCATCGAGCACGGCTTCGACGGCGCCGTCATATGGCGCAGCAACCTTGCCCGCCTCCACCTGCCTTGCGTCGGCGACGACACCGGCACTGTTGCCCAGAAATGCAGACTCCGTGGACGCAGTCAGCATGGTCGTCGCCGGCGCGTCGGCAAAGACACGGGAAGGGGCGGCAACGACGGCAACTCGCTGCCCGAGTGGCTGCCACACCGGCTGCCTCGGCTCCGCTGCAACACCCGACGCGCGCGACTGCGTGAAAAGCCGGCTCCAGAATTCGGCGCCGGAAGCTTCGACCGCATCAACGACGCCGCCCGAGAAGCCGCTCTCGCGCAGCTCATGAATCGTGGCCGCGTCTGGACCGGTCGCCGCATCCAGGATCCATTCCGCCTTGGCGCCCGGCAGCGCGAGGATGATGAGACGGGCCGGAGGCTCGGGCAGACGAAACACCGCAATCGCGGCCGCGACTGCCACCAATGCAGCAGCCTTCGCGAGCAGCGCGAACGCATCGGTCGTGACTGCCTTGGCGTTCATCCCGTAAGCTAGACTTCCCGAACCATGGTCTCTACACTACGCTTCCGATAGCTGCCACCTTCCTCACCGACGCAATCATGAACGCCACCTTCTCCAAGCGAACGGGAATGCCTCTGGTGTCGGTGGTGGTCCCCTGCTTCAACGAGGAAGGCTGCGTTGACGAGATGATGCGGCGCTTGCGCGCCGTGCTCGAGACGCTCCCTTGCCGTTGGGAGATCGTCCTCGTCGATGATGGCAGCCGTGACCGGACGCTGGCCGCGATGCGCCGCCACGCAGCCGAGGATCCGCGCGTCGGCTACGTCTCGTTTTCGCGAAACTTCGGGCACCAGATGGCACTGTGGGCCGGCATGGAGCGCGCGCGCGGCGATGCCGTCGTCTCTCTGGACGGAGACCTGCAGCATCCACCCGAGCACATTCCCGAGCTGTTCCAGCACTGGCAGGCCGGCTACGACGTCGTCTACACCGTGCGCGTCGGCAACGAAGGCCACGCGCTCAAGGAATTCATTTCGGCCGGGTTCTACTGGCTGCTGCGCAAGCTGACGGGTGTCCAAGTTCCGACCGGCGGCGCCGACTTCCGGTTGCTGGACCGGAAGGTCGTGGACGCGCTGCTCGCCTGCGACGAACGTTTCATCTTCGTACGCGGGCTGGTCCCGTGGCTCGGCTTCAAGCGCAAAGGGGTTGCGTATCAGGCGCGGGAGCGCTTCGCGGGCAGCACCAAGTATGTCGTGACGCGAATGTTCAAGTTCGCGCTGGACGGCATCTTCTCCTTCTCCACCGTCCCGCTGCGGCTGATCTCGTTTCTGGGTGTGGCGACCATCGCTCTTGGAATCCTGTACGGCCTCTACTCGATATGGGTGCGCGTCTTCACCGACACCGCCGCCACCGGCTGGACCTCGCTGGTCGTTCTGGTTCTGGTGTTCAGCGGAACGCAGCTGCTGAGCCTCGGCATTCTGAGCGAGTACGTGGGCCGCATCTACGAAGAAGTGAAACACCGACCGCGCTACATCGTTGCCGACGCGCAGCCGCCTGCGCCCCAACCATCAGAACCGGAGGCTTCCTCGTGAAACATCCTATCGCGACCCTTGCAACCTGCCTGATGCTGGCTGTCACCGCATTGCCCGGCTGCGGCTGGGGTATCCTTGGCGGCGGCGGCGGCGGCAACAACAATCGCGTCACCATCGTCGGCAGTCTCCGCGACACGTCCGTCAGCGACATCGTCGTGCTCGTCTTCAACGTCGATGACGAGGTCGACGACGAGGATGCCTGCCGAGAATGTGGAGGCCTGCCTTGCGACATCGACTCCGGTGATGCCGTCGTCATCGAGGGAGGCGAGGACAACTTCACGCTCGAGCGCATCGAGCCGGGAGCATTGCGGATCGTGTTCCTCATCGACAGCGGCGAGGACAATGCCCAGATCGACGACGGGGATCAGGTGGCCATCCTCGACGACCCCGATTGCCAGCTCGGCGACGTGCTGAACAGGCGGACCGTCACCATCGAGGACGTCGAGCTCGACTTCGAAGAAGTCGACGAGGACGACATCGACAACGACCGCTGCCGCAACAACGACGACGACACGACCACCACCACCGACGAGGGGTTCTGCAACGATGATCCGCCGGCATCCGGTCGCGCACGCGCCGACGAAATCCGCGTCAGCGTCACCGACGACGACGACGACGACGACGACGATGATGACAACTGATCACATGTAGGAGCCGCCGGTCACCAGCACGACGTGGCCGGTGACGTAGTCCGACAGCGGTGAGGCAAGGAACAGCACCGGCCCCGCGGCTTCTCGCGGCGTGCCGGGGCGGCCGAGGGGAATGACCTGGATCGCGCGATCGCGCATCTGCTGGGGGATACCGATCTCGACCTCGTTGCCATCGACGACCGCCTTGACGGATCGGTCCTTGGCCGCGGTAAGACGCGTATCGATGAAGCCGTATGCGACGGCATTGACGTAGATGCCCAGGCGGCCCCACTCCTTGGCCAGCGTCTTGGTTACACCGACGATTCCCATCTTGCCCGCGGAATAGTTCACCTGCCCCGCATTTCCCGCCACGCCGCTGGTCGAGGACACGTTGACGACCTTGCGCGGCCTCGGCCGTCCGGTCTCCGATTCGGACTTGGCCCATTCGCGCCAGTACTTGCTCGCTTCGCGCAGAATGCGGAACGGCGCCGTCAGATGGCATTCGATCATCGCCTGCCACTGCTCGTCCGACATCTTGTGAATCATTCCATCGTGCGTGTAGCCGGCGTTGTTGACGATGATGTCGAACGTCCCGAAGGCGTCCATCGCGGCGGCGATCAGCTGCGCAGGCAGCTTGGCATCGGTCACAGAGCCCGCACACGCGACCGCCTTTCCACCGGCGGATCGGATCGCGTCCACGGCTTCGCCGGCCACGGCACCGTCCAGGTCGTTGACGACGACGCTGGCTCCCTGCTCGGCCATCAGCTCGGCGACCGCGCGTCCGATGCCTCGGCCAGCGCCGGTGACGATTGCGACCTTTCCGTCGATCAGTCCCATCAAGCACCTCCTACGCCAAAAGGCCGTCTGCTTGCGGCAGGCGGCGTTTCGTGGATGCGCGAAGCTATCGAGGCTTCCTCCCCAACGCGAGACCACGGCCGTTCTGCGTTGACTCCCGGGGCGGCCGCCGCTACCGCTCGACGCATGCGCATCGACGTCGACGACATCACCATGGAACTGGAAGCCTACGGCAGTGACGGGCCTGTGGTGTTGCTGGTGCACGGCCTCGGAGGCTGCCGTGGGGTGTGGACAGAGGTTGCAACGCACATCGGCCGGAAGGCCCGAGCGTTGGTGCCGGACCTTCGCGGCTGCGGTGGCTCCACGCGTGGCAGCGCACCGTACACTCTGGCTCGCGTGGCCGATGACCTGGCCGCGCTCCTTCGCGCATTGGGAGAGACGCGAGTCGTCGCCGTCGGCCATTCGCTGGGCGGAGTTCTGGTGCAGGAACTGATGGTCCGGCACGGCCACCTGCTGGCTGGCGCTGTCCTCGTCTCTACCTCCAGCCGGCTCAATGCGACCGCATCACGCAACTGGAAGAAGCTCGCCGACATGGTCGAAGCGAAGGGTCTGTCGACGTCGCCCGAATCCCAGGCGCGCAGCTTCTCCGAATCATTCGCCGCGGCGCATCCGGAAGTTCTGGCAGCGCACGCCGCGCTCGCCGCCACCGCCGATCCGCGCGTGTACGCCGAGCAGGCGCGGGCGGCGAGCGAGTACGACTACACCGATGCGCTGGCGACGGTGAGTATCCCAACGCTGGTCGTTCAAGGCCTGGCCGATCGCCTGACCCCGCCCGGCGGGTCGGTGCTGCTGCAGCGGGCGCTGCCGGCGTCGCGCCTCGAGATGATCGAAGGCGCCGGGCACAACCTGCCGGTGGAGATGCCGGAGCGCTTCGCCCGCCTCGTCCTCGACTTCATCGACGAACTCGGCCGGTCGTGAGCGGCCGCAGCGTCAGTTCGTGACGCTGGGTGCGGCCTGCTCGACCTGTGCCGTGCTGCCGGTCTGTGGCTCGACGTGCCCGCCCAGCCACTCGCGCGCCCTCTCCGGCGTCAACGGCGTCTTGGCGACGTGATACTGCGACGTCGGCACCACGGTGCCCTCGGCGTGACACGAGAAGCAGTCGAAGGAGCCTGCCGGCAGCTGTGACACCGTCTCGACGCGGGCAGGCCCTGCCCCGGCACCGCCAGCCTCCAGGATGACAGGGCCGAACTCGTAGCCGTCCAGCGCCTGGAAGTAGTCGATGATGTCGGAGGCGTCGCGATCGGTGAGCGGGAACGTGGGCATCCGCAGCGTCAGCCATGGGCGCAGCTTGACCGGCTTCATCAGGAAATCGAAGAACCACTCGGCCTGCACCTTGCTGCCTTCGCCGAGCAGGATTGGCGGCGCGTATTCGACGTTGTCCGTGAAGTAGCGGCGGATGGCCCCTTCCCTGCCGTCGAAGGAATGGCAGCCCTGGCAGTTGTAACGCGCGACCAGCTCACGTCCGCGCTTGAGCTTGTTCTCCCGCTCCAGCGACGGCTTGTACTTCGGGTTGATCACGTGCTCGGTGCGGCTGGCCAGGAACACCGTCAATGCGCGGGCGTCGGCCACGTCGAATCCGAACTGCGGCATGACCTGCTCGATGCGCTCGGTGGCGTAGGTGCGCGGCGTCAGGATCTTGTTGATCGTCCAGTCGTCCCACGTCGGGGGAATGTCGAGGCGATCGCCGAAATAGAGCTCCTCGAAATGCTTGCCGCCGAACGACGACAGCTCCACGCCGATGCGCGATTCGCCTTCCATGCCTGTGACGGTATGGCACCCGAAGCAGCCGTACTTGCGGATCAGCTTCTCGCCGGCCTGGACCGTCTCGGCTTTGGCAAGCGTGGCGCGCAGTTCATCGTCCGGTGCGGGAGATGGGCCCTGACGCAGCGTCAGCAGGTAGCTCGTGATCGCGCTCGCCTCCTCCTCCGTAAGCCGAAGGCTCGGCATGCGCGGGTGCTCCGAGTACAGCAGCGGGTTGCGGATCCATGGATAGATCCACCGCCCGTCCGTCTTCTCCGCAATGCGCGCGAGGTTGGGCGCCGTGTCCTTGCCGATGGCGACCTGGGAGGCGAACTCCTCCGGCGCGAAGCCGTGGCAGCCGAGGCAGCCGAGATCGCGCGTCAGCTGCTTGCCCTTCTCCACGAGCGCCGGGTCGTTGGCGTCTACGCCGGGCGGATCGACCTGCGCGGCCAGCCACGCCTTCGACGCTTCCTGCGACGACTGCAAGAGGTAGGCTGCGATGCTGACGGCCTCCTCGCGCTTGAACATGTAGTTGGGCATGCGGGTGCGCGGACGGAAGCCCTGCGGGTTCTCGATCCACGACACCAGCCATTCCGGCGACACTTTTGCGGCGATCCGCGACAACGACGGTCCGACCTTCTCGAGGTCCTCGAAGCCGCTGGTCAGATGGCAGCCGTGGCAGCCCATTTCCTGGAACAGCCACTCTCCGCGCGCAGCGGTCTCGGCACCCGCCACGTTCTGGACCGAGGCGTGGCAGGTGAGACACTTCGATTCGACCTTGTCGGCGACGTTCAGGAGCGGGTCCTCCCAGAACGCAACCTTTCCGTGCGCAAGCTCCACGGCGTTGATGGAGGCGCCCTGGCCGCCGTGGCACGGCGTGCAACCGAAGCTGCGCACCTCGTGATTGCCCAGGTAGTAGGCGCGGTCGGGATGGGTCTTGAGCGGGTTCTGCTGGTCCTCGAAGCCGGGCCGGTCGATGGCGACGTGGCAGTTCTGGCAGCGCTCGACGCGATCAACCCAGTTCTCGAAGTTGTTGCGCTCGAAGCCGACGAGCACGACCTGCTCGATGGTCGGAACCGCGGCAACGCGACGGCCGAAAAGGTTCAGGGAGACGCCGTCCAGGCGCGTCGTCAGGCTCTCGATCTCCTTGTTGTACGGCCGCATCTTCTCGACGAGGTCCTTCTCGCGGCCGCGCACCTTTTCCATGTCGGCTTCGACGGCAGCCATCTCGGCGGTGACGCGGTCGAGACGCGCGACGTATTCCTCGGCGCGCTTCTGGGTCGCCTCCAGATGCTTGTGCTCCTCGGCTCCCGTCTGTCCGTGGTGCTGGGCATGCTCGAGCCAGTACCAGGCTTCCTCGACCTCGCCCTTGACGATGCGGACGTCCTGGTCGGCCTCCATGTGCTGGATCGCCAGCTCGTCCTTGCGCGCCTGCAACCGGTCGAGCTCCGCCTTGGCCTCGCCGCTTTCCAGGCTCTGCCGCAGCGCCGCGAGCTCGTCGCGCAGCTTGATGTACTCCGGGTCCTTGGCCAGACGCTCTTCTTCGGCGACGATGTCCTTGTCGTATTTGGCGATGGCGATCCGATAGAAGTCGGTCTTGAACTTCTTCCACAGGTGCCGCGAGAAGGCGTCCTGCCAGATCGCCCACACCATGCAGGCAACCAGAACCCCGATGGCGAACAAGAAGACGGCCCCGTAGGATCGCTTTTCCTCTTCTTCGACTAAGCCACGTCCGGTCGTCATTGTCCGTCTCCGTTCCGTTCCGCTAGGCGGCGGCCGGAACCCCGTGCATCAAGACTCGATCCTGCGTCCCATGTAGAAGAGCGCGGCGCTCGCGGTGGCGATCAGCAGCTCCTGCATCATGGCCTCGCGCGTCAGCCCCACGTACAGCGCCAGCCCGATGCCGGCGAGCCCGGCCAGCTGAAGCCCCTTCCCCACGTAGAAGGACACGCGGCCTCAGACGTTGATCCAAGGCGTCACCATGATGTATTTCACGTTGAAACCGAGGCGAAGAATCATCTTGAAGACGACGGCCCACATGTTCAGGAACAGGAAGGCCGTCAGCTGGAAGCGTGCCTGCCCCCAGCGCTGCATGAATTCCTTGCCCTTGTAGCGGACGATCGCCCAGTACAGCAGCGCGGTGCCGATCACGAAGTAGCCGACCACCACGGCCAGACCGAATGCCGCCGAGGCCCAATAGTCGCGCAGGCCGAACAGATAGGGCAGGTCGACGGCCGTCATTGCGACCACCTTGTGGTTGTCCCACGGGTCCCAGGGCCAGAACCAGTTCCAGCCGGGGCCCCGGATGAACGTCCCGATAACGATCAGGACGATCCAGAGGATGTGGAAGCCCACGAAGAACGTCCACAACTCGAACTTGCGCTCGGCGTAGGTGTAGTAGCCGTTGCCCTTGGGGTTGATGTCGATGAACGGCAGCACCATCAGCCCGACGATGATGAACGAGGGCAGCACCACGCCGGCGTGCCACGGGTCGAAGTAGACGAGGATTTCCTGCAGCCCCAGGAAGTACCACGGCGCCTTGGATGGATTGGGCGTGCGCGTCGGCGCCGCCGGTTCCTCCAGCGGCGCGTCCACCAGCAGCGACCATACCAGCATGCCGGCGATGACGACGAGCGCGCACAGGAACTCGGCGCGCACCAGGTGCGGCCACGTATGGATCTTGTCATCACCCGGCCCCTTGGCCTTGCGGATGGTCTGCTCGACGCGCTTGGCCGCTGCGAGCTGGGCGGGTGGCCTTCCGACTTCCGTCAGTACCTTCGGCTCTGCCATGGCTTCCTCAAAGCGACGGGCCGGAGAGGCCGTCGCGGCGAATGCGCCAGAAGTGCACGATGAGGAAAAGCGTCGTGAGCAGCGGAATGAAGATGCAGTGCAGGATGTAGAAACGCAGCAGCGTGTGAGGGCCGATCTCGCCGCCGCCGAACAGGAACGCGCGCGCATCGTACACGGCATTGACGCCGGTGAATTCGCGGAAGGGTCCCTCGTGCCCCAGCAGCGGAGTGGCGCGCGCCATGTTCGAGCCCACCGTCACGGCCCAGATCGAGAGCTGGTCCCACGGCAGCAGATAGCCGGTGAAGCTGAGCAGCAGCGTCAGCACCAGCAACACCACGCCGACGACCCAGTTGAACTCGCGAGGCGGTTTGTACGAGCCGGTCATGAACACACGGAACATGTGCAGCCACACCGCGATGACCATGGCGTGGGCCGCCCAGCGGTGCATGTTGCGCATCAGCATGCCGAAAGGCATGTCGAACTCGAGGTACTTCATGTCCGCGTAGGCGTACTCGGCCACGGGACGGTAGTAGAACATCAGGTAGATGCCGGTGACGACGGTGATGAGGAACATCAGGAACGTGATGCCGCCCATGCACCAGGTGAACTTCAGCCTTACGCCGTGGCGGCGGACCTTGGACGGGTGCAGATGCAACCAGACGTTGCCCGATACCGCCAGCACGCGGTTGCGAGGCGTGTCGTCGTAGCCGTGCCGGAACATCGACTGCCAGACCTGGCTGGCAACGATCGATTCCTTGAAATCGTCCCACTTGCTCATGCTGATCCTTCCCAATCTCGGAGCGCGCCGATCAGGCTCGCAGGTACGCGCCCGGTCGCTCCCAATCCCCTTTCTCGTACCGGTACTTCACGCCCACGTCGACGACGAGTTGGCCGTCCTCGGCCTGCGTGATGCGGACGCGTTCGAGCGGTCGCGGCGCGGGACCCTCGAAATTGATGCCGGTGGGATAGAAGCCGCTGCCGTGGCAGGGGCACTTGAACTTGTTGTCGGCCTTGAGCCAGCGCGGCGTACAGCCGAGATGGGTGCACTTGGCGAACAGCGCATAGATGCCTTCGGCCTCTCGCACGATCCAGACGCGATAGTCCTTCTTGAACTTCTCGCTGACCTCGCCGATCGGATATTCGTCGAGCGTGCCTGCCTTGAACGTGGTGTCGGGCGTGAACAGCACCCGCGGAAACGCGGACCGCACGGCAGCCAGCAGCGCGACGGTAGAGACCAGGCCGAAGCCCATCCAGCCCATGCGGCCGAAGAAATCCCTTCGCGACCACAGGCTCGGCATCACCGTTTTCTGTTGCATGCGCCGCGCCCGCTCTTGCGACTGCTCCTCGAGGCGGCGGCTCTGCAGCTCCGCAACCTGCTCTGGCGTTAGCTCGTCCTTGACCTTGGCCATCTGGTCTCCCTGAGGTCGCCGGGAAGCGGTCCGGCTATTCCTCGCCTTCCCGCTCGCCCGGTATCAGCTTCGCGACGAGTCCCGAAACCGTTCCGATGATCATCATGCCGCCGCCGATGAGCACGAGCGTTACGCCCACGGGCGGAAACAACAGCGATACCAACAGACCGACCGGCAGGACGAGAACACCGTAGCCGAACGCGACTTTCGTCAGCCCGCCCTGACGCTCGCTCGGTGCCTTCTCCATTTCACGCGCGTGCTGGAAGCGCTCGTCGTCGTGTGCAACGGGGAGCCGCTCGCGCACCAGGCTGACGGCGTAGTCGTGCAGCGACTCGCGATCGGCGGCAGGACCGCCGTCGATGGCACGGGCCATGTCGTCGGCCAGCTCCTCGAGGCGCCGCTCAATTGCCGCCGCCCTAGCGGCCTCCGAGGGGGCTTCGGCTGCGCCGCTGCGCTCCTCCGAGTCATGCTCACTGGTTGCCAAACAAGAACACCGATTCGGCGTAAGTATGCCAAACCCCGGCTACCGTCAAATCTGCACAGAGACGTGCAAGTATTTGGATTTCATATGAAAACCATGTCATTGCCGTTTGGCTTATACTCCCGTATCCAACCGCTAATGAGCCTGCTGAGCGCGCGCGTACGCGGCCTTCTGCGCCTTGTCGCCATTGACGCCGCCTGTGCTGCATGCGGCGCCCGAACGGCGGCCTTCTGCGCGGAGTGCCGCATCGCCAGCGGCATCCCCGAAGCGGGTGCCCGCTGTGCCCTGATGGGCGGGCGAAAGCTGTGGTTCCTCGCGTCGTACTGGTGCCGCCGCGTTTCGCCGCCGGTTCCGACGCCGGCGGTGGAGGCGCTGCTACGCTTCAAGCACCGCGCCGACCGGCAACGCGGACGATCTCTGGCTCGCGCGTTCGCGACCGCGCTCACCGAACACGCGCGAACGTTCGACGCGGTCGTCGCCATTCCCGCATCCTCGACGCGCGCCCGCGCGCGCGCTCTCGACCCGGCCGCCTGGTTTGCGCGGGCACTCGCAGCGCGCGGCGGAGTCGCTTTCCGCAGCCGGCTGCTGCAGCGCCGGCGCGACGTGCGGCCGCAGCGCGGCCTCGGGGGAGCCCAGAGACGCTCCAATGTCCGAGGGGCGTTCGGCACTTGCGCTGCCGTGCCCGACGGATATTCGCTCCTGCTGATCGACGACGTCTGCACCACCGGCTCGACCCTGGGCGAGGCCGCTGCCGCGCTCGAAGCCGCGGGGGCCGCCAGGGTCGAGCTGGCGGTGCTGGCGTGTGCAGACATGGCGCTGTGCCGGCAATGTCCATCGATGATCGATTGAGGTGGGAGAAGCGTCACGAAGTCGCGCGATCGTCGTCGCCGCTGGCGTCCATCGCCCTCCTCCCCGATGCTGCCGCAGCTTCGGATTTGGCTCTGGACGTTGCGTGCGGGCAGGGCCGGCACGCGCTGGCGCTGGCGGAGAAAGGATACCGCGTCGTGGCAGCCGACGTTTCTCGCCACGCGCTCGCACATCTTCGCAGTCGCACACGGTATCCAGCAGGCCGCGTCCTTCCGGTGCAGGTCGATCTGGACGCCTGGCCATTCCGCAACGGGGCCTTCGACGTGATCGTGCAGACCGACTTTCTCGACCGGCAACTGCTGCCGGTGCTGGCCGATGCGCTGCGTTGCGGGGGAATGCTGCTGATCGATACGTTCCTGGCAGCCGCGCACCCGAACGCCGAAGGGCCGTCGAATCCAGACTACATTCTCCGACGCAACGAGCTGCCTGCGATCTATTCGCATCTCGACCTGCTGCACTACTGCGAGGTCGACGGTGCCACGGCGCGAGCTCGGCTTCTGGCGCGACGAACGCGCTGAGCCGGCTGCGCACGCATCGTGCAGACGAGTTCATTGACATGCTGGGTACGGTCGGTTAGTCGCACCGCGTGAAGGCTTCCTCGCGCCCGCTCACCTACCGCACGGCCGGCGTCGACATCGATGCCGCGGATCGTTTCGTCAGCCGCATCGGCAAGATCGCGGCCGCGACGCGGCAGCCGGGCGTGCTCGCCGGCATCGGACCGTTCGCTGCAGCCGTGGCCGTTCCCAAGGGAATGCGCCAGCCGGTGATGGTGTCCTCGACCGACGGCGTCGGCACCAAGCTGGCCGTGGCGCGTCTGGCCGATCGGCACGACACAATCGGCATCGACCTGGTCGCCATGAATGCCAATGATCTGGTCACCACCGGCGCGCGGCCTCTCTTCTTTCTCGATTATCTGGCCGTCGGCGTGCTCGCATCGGTGGATGCCGAGGCGATCGTCCGCGGCATCGCGCAAGGCTGTCGCCAGGCCGGGATGAGCCTGGTGGGCGGCGAGACCGCCGAGATGCCCGGCTTCTACAAACGCGGCGAATACGATCTGGCGGGCTTCTGCGTCGGCGCCGTCGAACGCAGGTCGATGATCGATGGAAGCGGCGTGCGGTCCGGCGACGTCATTCTGGGACTGGAATCCAGCGGCCTGCACAGCAACGGCTACAGCCTGGCAAGGCGCGCGCTGAAAGCGACGACCCGTGCGAGCCTTGCCCGTCGCGTTCCCGAGCTCGGCACGACGCTGGCCGACGAGCTGCTGAAGCCTACCGTCATCTACGTTCGGCCGCTGCTCGAGCTGCTGGGCAAGATGAAGCTGCACGCCATGGCGCACATCACCGGCGGTGGGCTCTCCGGCAATCTGGTGCGTGTGCTGCCGCAGAAAGCGCGCGCCGTGATCTCGCGTCGCGCGCTGCCGCAGCTGCCCGTGTTCACTCTCATTCGCGAGTGCGGCCGCATCCGCGATGAGGAGATGGAGCGCACGTTCAACTGCGGGACCGGCTTCGTCGTGATCGTGCCCGAGCGCGATGCCGACGCAGCCACGCGCCTGCTGCGGCGTCGCGGCATCGGCACGCGTGCCATCGGCGTCGTGGAGCGAGGGCCGCGCAGCGTCGTCTATTCCGATGACTGAGACCGGCAAGCCGCCGCTGCCCATCGCGGTCCTGGCTTCGGGCAGCGGGACCAATTTCGAATCGATCGCCGCGGCCATCGATCGCGGGGAGCTGCATGCGAGCATTCGCGTGCTCGTGTGCAACCGCCCTGCGGCGGCGGTCCTGGGAAAAGCGGGCAGGCGCGGCATCGAGACGCGCGTCATCCCGCATCGCGACTACGCCAGCCGCGAGGCGTTCGATGCGGCCGTTGCCGACGTTCTCGGCCAGTACAGCGTCGAGCTGGTGGTGATGGCCGGGTTCGACCGCGTCGTGACGCCCGTGCTGCTGCGGCGCTTCGCACAGCGGGTGATCAACGTCCACCCGGCCTTGCTTCCGGCGTTTCGTGGCGCGCATGCGCAGGCGCAGGCCGCGGAGTACGGCGTGACCATCGCGGGCGCGACCGTCCACTTCGTGGACGAAGCCGTCGACCACGGGCCCATCATCCTGCAGGCGGCAGTCCCGGTCGCCGCCGGAGAGGATGCGGAGACGGTGCGGCTGCGCATCCTGGAGCAGGAGCACCGGATCTACCCTTACGCCATCCAGCTGTTCGCGGAGGGGCGCCTTTCGATCGAAGGGCGCCGCGTGATCATCGATGGCCTCGCACAACCGCCGGCGGGAGCACTGATCAGCCCGCCGCTGCCCGAGCGGTGGGGTCAGCGTTCGTCCGAGTAGTAGTCGAGCAGCCGCTGGGCCGGCACACCCGCCAGGTACAACGACTTCAGCGTCCACATCCGCAGCGTCGTGCGCCAGACACCATCGTTGCGCCACCGCCGCGAGGACGTGACGACGCGGCCGCCGGGGATGCCCATGCGGCCGCGTCGGCGAAGCCGCTGCACCAGCTCGACATCCTCGAACAGCCGCGGCTCGCGATAGCCGCCGATGCTCTCGAACTCGCTGCGCCGCACGAAGATGGCCTGGTCGCCGGTGGCGCTGGCGAACAGCCGCGAACGCAACGTGATCAGATGCGCGATCGCGCGCAGCACGGGCCCGCCGCGGTCGAAGGCCAGGTCGAAGCGTCCCCAGGTCACCGCCGGCTCTGTCAGCACCGCGGTGATTGCCGCGCGGAACCCGAGCGGCAGGCGCGTATCGGCGTGCTGGAACAGCAGCACGTCTCCACGTGCGCAGGCGGCACCGGCGTTCATCTGCAGGCCTCGCCCCCTCGGCGCCGACACGACCGCAGCGCCCGCGGCGCGTGCCCGCGCGACCGTGTCGTCGCCGCTGCCGCCATCGACGACGATCAGCTCATCCTCCTCTTCCAGGCCGAAGACGGTCGAAGCGACCGCTTCACCGATCTGCCGCGCCTCATCGAGCGCCGGCATGACCACGCTCAGGCGCACGCGCAAGCCCCCTGCTCGCCGCATGCGCGTTGGACCACGGCGGCTCGGCTGATAGCATGGCCGCCATGTCGCAGAAGAAATGGTTCGCGATGGCGGCCATCGGCCGCGATCGTCCGGGAATCGTCGCCGATCTGAGCGAATGCGTCTTCCAGTGCGGCTGCAATCTGGAGGACGCCAGCATGACCATGCTCGGCAGCGAGTTCGCCACGCTGATGCTGGTCAGCGGCGGCGACGAAGGCCTGTCCGAGCGTCTCTACGAAGCCACCAAGCGCCTGGAGTGGGAGCGGCACCTGACCGTCTTCCTGCGGCCGGTGGAGCCGCCCTCGCCCCTTTCCGACAAGGACGTCGAGTACACGCTCAGCGCCATCGGCGTCGACAAGGCCGGCATCGTCGCGGGCGTCTCGCGCACCCTGGCCGATCATCGCGTCCTCATCGTCGACCTGCGCGGCGAGGCGCGGCCGGTGGCGGAAAGCGGTACGCCCCTCTACCATCTCGCCATCCGCATGCGCGTGCCCGAATCGTGCTCGGTTCAGTCGCTGCGCACGGACCTGGATCGGGTGGCGTCCGATCTCGGCATCGAGGTTGCGATCGAGCAAACCTAGCCGAGGCGGCCGGGCCGGAACAGTACCTTTCCTTCGGTCACGACGAGCTCGTCGCGCACGAACAGCTGCACCGCCTTCGTCAGAACGCGCGCCTCCAGCTCACGGCCATTGCTCTTGATCGTTTCCAGGGAGTCCTGCCCGACCTCGATCGGAAAGACGTCCTGCAGGACGATCGGCCCCTGGTCCAGCGCCTCGGTCACGATGTGCGCGGTGCAGCCGCATACACGGATTCCGGCCTCGTATGCCTGCTTGTAGGCGTTGGCGCCCGGATAGTACGGCAGAAGCGACGGGTGGATGTTGAGGATCCGGTTGCGGTAGGCGCGCACGACCTCCGGCGCAAGAATCTGCATGTAGCGCGCCAGCACGACCAGATCGGGGCGCAGCGCGCCGAGCTCGCGCAGAATGAAGGCCATGTGCGCAGGCTTGTCCGTCGAAGGCAGCCAGCGAAACGGCAAGCCGTACTCGGCGGCGATCGGCTCGAGATCGGCGTGGTTCGAAAGCACCACGGCCAGCTCGGCATCGAGCTCGCCGCCCCGATGCGCCTCGATGAGCGCTTCCAGGCAATGCGGCTCTTTCGACACGAGCAGCGCCACGCGTTTTCGAATTCGATCACCGTGCAGGCGCACGGTGACGTCCATCTGCATCTCGGCGCCCGTGGCCTTCAGGTCCAGGATCAGTTGATCCAGATTGATGTCCAGGTCGGCCAGATCGACCAGCATCGTCATGATGAAGAGGCCCTCCATCACGTTCTGGTCGATCTTCTCGATGTTGACGTTGTGCTGCGCAAGGTAGGTCGAGATACGCGCAACGACGCCCTTTTGATCGCGACCCAGGATGGAGATGACGGCGGGACTGGCTGCGGGCATCGCGGGTATCTATCGGCCGCTTCGGCTGCCCGCAAGCACGATGGCGTGTGCCTCGCCAGCACAGGCAGCGAACGGCTCGCCGCGAATCGATGAGCCTGAAACGACAGCGCGGGCGCCCGTCAGGGTCGCCCGCGCTTGTCTGTCGAAGCAACGAGTCGGTCGGTCGTTACTTGATCTGGCCGCGCCAGGCGCGCCGATCATAGATGCGCTCGCGGCGAAGCTTGCGCTCCTTGACGACCGTGCGTCTGGCATGGGCCTGCTTCTTGAGCTGCCGCAGACCGGCTCGGATGTATTCCGGGTCCAGATGCAGCGTGGTGCAGATGTTCTCGAACGAGAACGGCCAATCGGTATCGTGGCTGGCTACCCAGCGATCCACCTCGAAGAAACGCTTGCGTCGCTCCGGCACGGGCGAGTTGAGCCCGCGCTGGAACGTCACCAGCGCCTCCTCGAGCACGGCCAACATCAGCCGGTTCTCGGGCTCTCTCGATGTCTCGGCCACCCCGAAATCACCGAACGGTGCGACTGCTCGGCTGTTCATTCTCTCGCTAACCTCCTAGCTGGAAGCGGCTCCGATGCATTTCGGAAGGACCGCGCGTACCCCGTGCCGCTAGTAGAAGGCTCGCTGCCTTTTCCGTCAATAAATTTGCGCCCCCCGCAACCACATATTTGCAGTCATGCCGCAATGCACCGTAAACCCTTTACAGGCCTACGCTATTCGCTCCTGCGGGCTACCAAGTTGGAGAATGATTTTTCTTTCTGAGGGACAGGCATGCGCAATCTGAGCGCTTCGCGCTGATAGGAAGATCAATTCAAGACATTGAATGAACGCTCACGTTCTCATGCTGAGACAGTGGGTGGTAACCCGGTGCAGGTACGAGACTTTTTGACGCCCGGCCTCGTCATGCTACAGGCGAAGCGGGACGGCATGACGAGGAACTCCCGACAACGGTACCTTGCCCGCCGCCTCGGCAGCGCTGCGCTGGCCGCCGCACTGGCCGCGCTTTCCGGCGCCGTCGCCTTCGCGACGACCTCGGCGGACCATCTGGCGAACCTCGCGAACCGTTCCCTGCAGACCGCCGAGGCGCAGAAGGACCAGAATCAGGCGCTGGCGTTCTACCGACAAGCCGCCGAGCTCGCCGGTCAAGCCGTGGCCGCCAATCCCAATTCCGCGCGAGCCAATTTCGTGTTCTTTGCCGCCAAGGGACGACTGCTGCTGGCCGAAGGCGCTACGAAAAACCTCTTTCAGCTGAGCAGCCTCGACGACTACCTCGACCGCGCGCTGCAGCTCGACCCCAACTACTCCAACGCGCTCGCCGCCAAAGGCGGGCTGCTCCTGGAGCTGCCGTTCTATCTGGGCGGCGATGCCAAGCAGGCCGAGGCGCTGCTGCGCAGGGCTGTGGAGCTCAATCCGACCGGACCCGGCACCCGCACGACGCTGGCGCGCGCCCTGCTCCACAACGGCAACGTCGCCGCCGCCCGTGAGCAGGTCATCAAGGCGTGCCACTATGCCTGCACGCTGCGACGCTACCGTCATTTCGTCGAAGCGCAGGCGCTGCTGGAAGAGATCGACGTCAAGCTCGGCCGAGCGCAAGCACAGTGAGCGAAGGTCGGCGCGACTTCGCCGCGCTCGTGGCTCTGATGCATCGCCTGCGCTCGCCCGGCGGCTGCCCCTGGGATGCCGAGCAGACGCACCAGTCGCTGCGCCCTTATCTCATCGAGGAAGCCTACGAAGTCCTGGACGCCATCAACGGCGGTGATGACCGGGAGCTGCGGGACGAACTCGGCGACCTGCTGCTGCAGGTGATCTTTCACGCGGAGCTGGCGCAGGAGCGCGGCGCGTTCACGATCGATGACGTCATCGAGGGCCTGGCCGACAAGCTGGTGCGCCGTCACCCTCACGTCTTCGCCGATGTCGAAGTGGGCTCGGCCCAGGACGTGGAGCGGAACTGGTCGGCAATCAAGAAGAGCGAGCGCAAGAAAGCCGGCCGCGACCGGCCCTCCGCCATCGACGGCTTGCCCTCAGGACTGCCGGCGCTCGCGCGGGCCAAACGGATCGGCGAGAAGGCAGCATCAGCCGGCTTCGACTGGGATCGCCCGGAGGACGTGCGCGCCAAAGTTGCCGAAGAGCTCGCCGAGCTCGATGACGCCATGCGCAGCGGCGACGATGCGGCCGTGGAGGAAGAGGTCGGCGATCTTCTATTCGCCATCGCCAGCATGGCTCGTCTTCGCCGGATCGACGCCGAATCGGCGCTCGCGGCGGCGCTTCGCAAGTTCGACACTCGCTTTCGTCAGCTGGAGCGGGAGGTGGAGAGCAGCGGGCGCGAGATCCGCCAGCTCGACGGCAGGGAGCTCGAGGCGATCTGGCAGTCGGTCAAGAAGGCCTGACGTCGCGACGGCCTCATGCGTCCGGGGACCGGACGCGCAGCCTCAGCAACGCCTGGAACGTTGCAGCGACGACGCCTCGATCTCAACGACGCCTGATCCAATCCAGCGCCAATCCCACCGTTTCTCGAATCTGCGCGCTGCCCATCGCCCAGGCCGCAGCGACGTAGGTTGCCACGCCCGCGGTCATCGCGGCCGCCACGCGCACGGCCGCGCCCTCGCCTCCCGGGGCCGCAAGCGCGCTCCGCACCGCGGCAACGGTCGCAGCCATGACGGCTGCGGCCCCTGCATGAACTACGATCGGGCCGAGGACCGCGCGCAGCGACAGCTCGCGCAGCCGCACCCGCAGCATGACGAGCAGGATCGCCGCATTGATCGACGCGGCCACGGCCGTTGCCAGGGCCAGGCCGGCGTGGCGCAGGTCGGCAATGCGCACCGCCGCACCGGCCGCGCCTATCCAGTGCGCCACCGCCGGCGCCGACGGCTCCGGTGGTCCCATCAGCGCCAGCGCCATAATCGCGTTCGCCACCACCGCCAGCGCTGCCGCAAGCACCGGAACGCGCGGCCGGTCGAGCGCGTAGAACGCACCCGAGAGAACGCGAGCCGCAGCCACGCCGATCAATCCCGGTGCCTGCGCCTGCAGCGCCCACGCGGTCATCACGGTGTCGTGTGCGGTGAACCTTCCCCTCTGCAGCAACAGCTCGACGATGTCCGGCGCGAGCAGCAGCAGGCCCAGTGCGGCGGGCAGACACCAGGCAAGCGTCAGCGACAGCGAGTGCACGACCGTCGCAGCCAGCTCTCGGCGGCGCTCCTCGCGGGCCAGCGCTGCCATGGTCGGCAGCGCCGCCGTTCCCACCGCCACCGCCACGATGCCCAGCGGAAACTCGAAGAGCCGGTCGGCATACCAGAGAAACGACACCGATCCGGCCGGCAACAGCGAGGCCAGCAGCGTCGCGACGAGGACGTTGAGCTGGTAGACCGCGCCGCCGAAGACGGCTGCGACCAGCAGCGGCCCGGTTCGCCGAACTGCCGCATCGGCGATGTCGAGGAACATGCGCGGCCGCAGCCCGATGCGCAGCAGCCACGGCACCTGCACTGCCACCTGCAGGCTTCCACCGAGGAGCACACCGATGACGAGCGCGTACTCGGGCGGCGAAAGCGCGGGCCGCAGGAGCCAGGCGCAGGCGATGATGCTCGCGTTGAGCAGGACCGGTCCCCACGCCGGCACGGCGAAGTTCCGGAAGGTGTGAAGCACGCCCATCGCCCACGCGGCCGTGCCCACCAGCAACAGGTACGGGAAGAGCCAGCGCGTCAACGATACGGTCAGCGCGCGCTTTTCGGGGTCGGCGGCAAAGCCGGGCGCGAGCAGGTCCGTCAGAGGCTCGGCCGCAGCCATTCCGATCGCCGACAGCACCGCCAGCGAGACGATCGTGACTCCGCCCACCGCGGCGGCGGCTTGCGCCGCCCCGGCCGTGCCCGACCGCAGCAGCGCGCTCGTGAACACGGGCACGAATGCCGCCGAGGCCGCTCCCTCGGCCGCAATCCTGCGAAACAGATTGGGCAGCCGGAACGCCGCAAAGAACGCGTCAGCGCCCGCGCCCGTGCCGAAGGTCGCGCCGATGACGACGTCGCGCACGAGGCCGCTGGCGCGCGATAGAGCCGTCATCCCCGCCAGCACCTGCGCCGCGCCGGTAAGGCGCGCGCGCTCGTCGGAGAGCGGCGGTTGACCGTCGTTCAGGGAGTTGCTAGTAGGCACGGTTTCTTTGGCAGATCAGGAGGTTCCGTGGCCAATCATCCATCGGCGCTCAAGCGCCACCGTCAGTCCGAGAAGTCCCGCATCGCGAACCGCTCCGTGCGCGCCAAGCTGCGCACGCTGATCCGCCAGCTTCGCGAGACGATCTCCACCGGCGACCGCGACGCCGCCTCGGCCAAGCTCAACGAAGTCTCGCGCCAGCTTGCCAAGGCCGCCACCAAGGGCGTCCTGCACAGCAGCACCGCTTCCCGTCAGACCGGCCGTCTGGCCCGCCAGGTCTCCTCGCTCGGCAAGTAGCCCGCCACCGCGGGCTACAACCCCTCCGTCATCCTGGAATAGATCGCTTCGGCGAGGTCGCGCACGGCACGCTCGCGCGCCTCGGCGCGTCGCTCCTCGCCGAGCTGGACGTTGTTGAACCGCTCCAGCGCTTCCTCGTCCAGCGTTTCCTGCCCCTGAAAAGCGGCGCTGGAGGTCACCACGGCACCGGGCACCGCCGCGTGTCCGCGCGTGGCAGCGATGCGGCTGCCGCTCCAGAGCTTCTCCCCGCCCGGCCGCGACAGCTCGGCATCCACCGACAGCGTCGACTGATAGTCCAGAACGTCGTCGAACTCGTTGAAGGCAACGGCGCGAGTGCGATCGGTCGTGACGCGCACGGCAAGGACGGCGTCGGCAGGCGCCGACTCGTCGACCGGCCGGAAACGCCCGCGCCAGCGCAGCACCCGCCGCAGCTCTCGCGTCAGGGCATCGGCCAGCAACGGATCCCCGTCGCCCACTTCCACGCGCGCAACGCGGATGGAGGAGACGTCGGCGGGAAGGTTGCCGCCGCGCACGAACGTGTAGCCGCAACCGCTGCACACCAGAGCCACGGCGAGCACAGCGCTTCTCAGCTTCATCCCACCACCACGCTGACCAGGCGTCCTGGCACCACGACCGTCTTCTTGACGGTACGACCGCCGATCTCCGCGGCGATCTTCTCGTCGGCCAGAGCGCGGGCGACGACATCGGCCTCGGAGGCTCCTACCGATACGACCATGCGCGAGCGCACCTTGCCGTTGACCTGAATCGCCAGCTCGACGCTATCGCGCTGCAGCGCCGCCTCGTCGTGCTCGGGCCACGGGACCTCGTCGAGCGTGGGCGAGGCGCCCAGCCGCTCCCACAGCTCACTGGTGACATGCGGCGCGAACGGTGACAGCAGCCGCAGCACGGTGGCCGTAGCGAAGCGGGTCACCGCCTCGTCGCCCGTCACGGCCGCACGGCGCTCGTAGATGGCGTTGACGAGCTCCATGATGGCAGCCACCGCCGTATTGAAGTGCATGCGTTCGCCGATATCGCGTGTGACGCGCTTGATCGTCTCGTGCACCGTGCTGCGCAGCGCCGCGGCGTCCGCGTCGAGGCCGGCCGCACCGGGGTCCTGCCACGCGAAGCTGCCGGCATCGAAGGACAGCGCCAGGCGCCACACGCGCGTCAGGAACCGAAAGCTCCCTTCCACGCCGCGCTCGCTCCAGTCCAGGTCCTTCTCGGGAGGCGCGGCGAACATGGAGAACAAGCGGGCAGTGTCGGCGCCGTACTCGCGCACGAGCTCGTCGGGATCGACGACGTTGCCCTTGGACTTGCTCATCTTGGCGCCGTCCTTGATGACCATGCCCTGCGTGAGCAGATTGCGGAACGGCTCGTCCAGATCGAGGTAGCCGAGGTCGCGCAGGACGCGCGTGAAGAAGCGCGAGTAGAGCAGGTGGAGCACCGCGTGCTCGACGCCGCCGATGTACTGATCGACCGGCAGCCAGCGAGCCAGCTCCTCGCGGTCGAACGGTGCGGTGGTCAGGCGCGGCGTCGTGTAGCGCAGAAAGTACCACGACGATTCCACGAACGTGTCCATCGTGTCGGTCTCGCGCCGCGCCTCGCCGCCGCAACGCGGACAAGTCACGCAGACCCAGCTTTCCAATGCCGGCAGCGGCGAACGGCCCCCCTCGAGCAACTCGACGTCGGTCGGCAGCACCACCGGGAGCTGCTCGGCCGGCACCGGCACGACGCCGCACGCGCCGCAGTGGATCACCGGAATCGGCGCGCCCCAGTATCGCTGGCGCGAAATGCCCCAGTCGCGAAGCCGGTAGTTGATCTTGAACCGGCCTTTGCCGCGCTCCTGCAACCGCGCCGTGATCGCCTCGCGAGCCTGAGCGCTGGACATGCCGGTAAAATCGCCGCTGTCGACGAGGACGCCGTCCTCTTCGTGTGCGGCGTCCATGCTCTCGGCCTTCAACGTCCCTTGCGGTGACTGCACGACCACTCGCACCGGAATGCCGTACCGGCGCGCGAACTCGAAGTCGCGCTGGTCGTGCGCCGGGACCGCCATGACCGCGCCCGTGCCGTACTCCATCAGCACGAAGTTGGCGACGTAGACCGGAAGCTTCTCGCCGTTGACGGGATTGACCACGTGGCATCCGGTGAAGACGCCTTCCTTGCCCTGCGCCCTCTCGGTCGCCTCCTGGCGGCGGATGCGCTCGACGAACTCACGGACGTCCGCGCCGCGCCCACCGGCGGCGGCCATCGCCTCGACCAGCGGGTGCTCTGCCGCGATGCTGGCGAAGGTCGCGCCAAACAGCGTGTCCGCCCGCGTCGTGAAGATGGTCAGCGTCTGGCCGAGCTCGGCCACCTCGAACTCGATCTCGGCGCCGGTGCTGCGCCCGATCCAGTTGCGCTGCATGATCCGCACCTTCTCGGGCCATCCCGTCAGCGTCTCCAATCCTTCGAGCAGCTCGTCAGCGTACGCCGTGATTCGCAGGAACCAGCCGTCCAGTTCCTTCTTCGTCACAGGCCGGTGGCCGCGCCAGCACTGATCGTCCTCGACCTGCTCGTTGGCAAGCACGGTGCCGCACTGCTCGCACCAGTTGACGACGGCCTTCTTGCGATAGGCGATCCCACGCTCGAGCATCTGCAGGAAGAAGAGCTGCTCCCATCGGTAGTACTGGGGGTGGCAGGTCGCGATCTCGCGCCGCCAGTCGTAGCTGAAGCCCATGCGTGCGAGCTGTTCGCGCATCGCATCGATGTTCTGGTAGGTCCACGTCGCCGGCTGCACCCCGCGCTGGATGGCGGCGGTTTCCGCCGGCAGCCCGAACGCGTCCCAGCCCATGGGATGCAGCACGCGGTGCCCGCGCGCCCGCAGATAACGGGCCATGACGTCGCCGATCGTGTAGTTGCGCACGTGGCCCATGTGAATGCGGCCGGAGGGGTACGGGAACATCTCGAGCAGGTAGAAGCACTGCCCATCGCCGCGCTCGTCGAGCGCCGGCGCCTGACGCCACCGCTCCTGCCACCGCAGCTCGACTTCCTGCGGGTCGTAGCCGTCCGTCCTCTCCATCGCTCACTTGCCTCGGATGCTGCCCTGCTCCCGCGCAATACGGTCGAGGACGCCATTGATGAAGGACGCCGCTTTTTCGTCGGAGAATCGACGTGCGATCTCCACCGCCTCGTTGATCACCACCGGCGGCGGCGTCTCCGGAAAGGCGATCAGCTCGCCCACCGCCAGACGCAGCAGGCTCAGGTCCACGCGCGAGAGCCGGTCGAGATCCCAGTTGACCGCTGCCTCATCGATGAGCGCATCGATGCGGCTGGAATGCTGGAGGACGGCGCGCACCAGTTCCTCGGCGAACTCACGCAGCGCTCCCGTCTCGTCGGCCACGGGGTGCGACTGCCAGAACAGCTCGAGCGCATCCTGATCCGGCTCCCCGCTGACGGCGGTCTGGTACAGGAGCTGGAGCGCCGCCTCGCGGCCCCTTCTGCGCGAAGAACGGATCACCGGTCGTCGTCGTCGTGGAGCGACGCTGCCGAGCGGATTCGCATCAGTACCTCGAGCGTCTCGAGCACCGCAACCACCGCTTCGTAGCCCTTGTTGCCGACATCCCCGCCGGCCCGTGCCAGCGCCTGCTCCATGTCGTCGGTGGTCAGGACCCCGAAGGCGATGGGCTTGCCGGTGGCGAGGCCGGCCTGCTGGATGCCCGCCGCCGCCTGCTCGCAGACGTAGTCGAAATGCGGCGTCTCCCCGCGAATGACGGCGCCCAGGCAGACGACTGCGTCGTAAAGGTCGGATTGCGCCGCCTCCAGCGCCACCAGCGGCAGCTCGAATGCGCCGGGAACACCGAAGACATCATCGTCGGTGGTCGAAAGGCCGCGCTCGCGCACGGCCTGCAGCGCGCCCTCGAGCAGGTTGTTGGTCACCGCACGATTGAAGCGGCTGACGACGATGGCGATGCGTGGCTGATCCGTGCTCATCGAGACCCTTCGTCGCTGCCCAGGCGGCTGGCATCGAGAAGATGCCCGAGCTTGCGCCGCTTGGTGCGCAGGTAGGCGATGTTGTCGTCGTGCGGCGGCGCTTCGATGGGCCGCCGTTCCACGACCTTGACGCCGTAACGTTCGAGGGCGTCGACCTTCAGCGGATTGTTGGTCAGCAGACGCACGCGCCGCACGCCGAGATCCTTGAGGATCTGAGCGGTGATGCCGTAATCGCGCAGGTCTTCACCGAACCCAAGATCGAGGTTGGCCTCCACCGTATCGCGCCCGCGGTCCTGAAGCTCGTAGGCGCGAACCTTGTTGGCCAGGCCGATGCCGCGCCCTTCCTGATGCATGTAGACGATGACCCCGCGGCCTTCGGACGAGATGGCATGAATCGCCATCCGCAGCTGGTCGCCGCAGTCGCATCGCGTCGACCCGAGCACGTCGCCCGTCAGGCATTGCGAATGGATACGCACCGTCACCGGCGCATCCCCCGACAGCTCGCCCGCCACCAGCGCCATGTGCTCGTCGCGATCGAAGTCGTTGCGGTAGACGATGGCGCGGAATGTTCCACCGAAGCCGCTCTCGATGTCGCGCTCGGCCACGCGCTCGACGACGAGCTCGGTAGCCAGACGATGGGCGACCACCGACCCGACGCGCAGCAGCGGCGCGCCAAGCTCGGAGGCCAGCTCCTCGAGCACCGCGGTGCCTGCAAGATCGCCGCTTTCTTCCAGTACCGCGCAGAGCACGGCGCAGTCGCCCTCCCCCGCCATCTCGGCCACGTCGACCGCTGCGGCCGCGGCATCGGGCCGGACCAGCACGCCGCCGCTGCGAACCTGGATCGGAAAGACGTGCCCCGGCATGACGATGTCGCCCGGGCCTGCATCGGGTTCGCTGGCGGCCAGAACCGTCACCGCCCGATCGGCCGCGGAAATGCCGGTGGTGACGCCGCGGGAAGCCTCGATCGAAGCGCCGAAGGCGTGCCCACGCAGGAACGGGCTCTCCGCGACGAGCAGCGGAATGCCGAGCTTGCGCATGCGGCCCTCGCTCATTGCAAGGCAGATCAGGCCGCCGGCGCGCGTGGCCATCACGTTGATGGTCTCGGGGCGCGTGCGCCGTGCGCTCGCGCAAAGGTAGCCGCCGTGCTCGGGATGGCTTTCGTCGAACAGGATGACGAGAGAGCCGGCGACGAGCGCGCGCAGGGCCGCATCGAGCTCGGCGCTCTTGACCGTCCTTGCGCGTTTCAAAGCAGCTCGCCTTCCCATAGCAGGTCCGTTCCCACGCTTTGCACCGATCGCGTTCGCAGTCGAGGCGCACGCTCGGGGTGCCGCACACCCAGCCCCGCGATCATAGCGACGCCATCGCCGCCGAGCAGTCGCGGATTGTAGAAAATGGAGAGGCGGCGCACCACGCCCGCACGAATCGCCGAAGCCGCCAAGCTCGCGCCGCCCTCGACCAGCACTTCCATGACACCTCTTTGCGCAAGCGCAACGAGGAGCGCGCTCCATCCCCGCGTGCCGCGGCTGTCCAGACACAGAACATCGGCGCCCGCCTCCTCGAGCCTGCGCCGACGCGCGGCCGGCGTCGACGGCGACGCCACCAGCAGCGCCTTGCCGGCGCCGCGGATCACGCGGGCCTGGGGCGGCGTCTGCAGGCGCGGGTCCAGCACGACGCGCAGCGGCCGCGGCGCGCCGGCGATGCGGCAGGTAAGGCGCGGATCGTCGGCCAGCACCGTGCCGATGCCGACCAGTACAGCTTCCGCGCGCGCACGCATGTGCTGCACCATTCGCCGCGACTGCGCGCCGCTGATCCAGCGCGATTCCCCGCCGCGGGCGGCTATGCGGCCGTCGAGGCTCGCAGCCAGCTTCAGGTGCACGAAGGGACGTCCCGTGGTCACGACGCTGTCGAAGCCGCGCACCAGCTCGCGGCATTCCTCTTCGAGGACGCCGATACGCACGTCGATCCCGGCGCGGCGCAGCCGTGCCAGCCCCTTGCCCGCCACCAACGCATGCAGGTCGCGGCAACCGACGACCACGCGCGCGACTCCCGCCGCCACCAGCGCCTCCGCGCACGGCGGCGTACGGCCATGGTGCGCACACGGCTCGAGAGTGACGTAGGCCGTGCTGCCACTCGCGGCCGCGCGCGCTCGCGACAGGGCTTCGGCCTCGGCATGCGGCAGGCCGGCGCGGCGATGATGTCCACGCGCGATCTCCTTGCCGTTCTTGACGAGCACGCATCCAACCGCGGGATTGGGAGCGGTCCGGCCGAGGCCGCGCGAGGCTTCCGCGATCGCCTCGCGCATCCAGTCCTCATCCGCCTGGCTGGCGGCCGGCCTCGCGCGCGTCACGGCTGTCCTCCGCCGCGCTCCTTCCTGCGCTCGCTGACCAGACTCTCGACCGTCTTCTGAAACTCGCTGATGTCGCGGAAGGAGCGGTAGACGGAGGCGAAGCGCACGTAGGCCACTTCGTCGAGGCGCTTGAGGCTTTCCATCACCTGCTCGCCGACGTTCGCGCTGGCGATCTCGCGCACGCCGCGATCCTGGACCGCGCGCTCGATGGCGGCCACCGAATCGTCGATGGCGTCGGCGGACACGGGGCGCTTCTCGCACGCCTTTTGAAAGCCGGCCAGCAGCTTCTCGCGGTCCCACGCTTCGCGACGCCCGTCCTTCTTGACCACCAGCGGCATGATGACGTCCACGCGCTCGTAGGTGGTGTAGCGGCGCGCACAGGCCAGGCACTCGCGGCGGCGGCGGATGACGCTGCCATCGCCGCTCTCGCGCGAGTCGACGACGCGGTCGTCGCCGTGCTGGCAGAAGGGACACCTCACGGTTGCGCCGCTTGACCGTGACCGGATCGGTAGCCGGGGCGATGCCTGCGATCCGTCCGACGCATTGGTGCGTCCGACCGCCGCACGTCAGGCCTGTGCGTAGCGACGCTCGGGGTAGATGGGGAAGCGGCGCCCGAGGTCGGCGACTTCCGCCGCGATCTTTTCGAGCTCGGCCGCATCTTCGGGAGCGTTCAGCGCCCGCACGATCCAAGCCGCGATCTGGCGCATCTCGGCCGCGCGCATGCCGCGCGTGGTGACGGCGGGAGTGCCGATGCGAAGCCCGGAGGTGACGAACGGCGAGCGGGTATCGAACGGAACGGCATTGCGATTGGTCGTGATGCCGGCGCGGTCGAGCAGCTCCTGCGCCTGCTTGCCGGTCACTGCCGCATCGCGCAGATCGAGCAGCATGAGGTGGTTGTCGGTGCCGCCCGAGATGAGGCGAATGCCTCCGACCTGCAGTTCCTCGGCGAGCACGCGCGCGTTGTCGACGATCGCCTGCTGGTACTCGGCGAACGAGGGCCGCAGCGCCTCACGGAACGCCACCGCCTTGGCGGCGATGATGTGCATCAGCGGACCGCCCTGGTTCCCGGGAAAGATCGACGAATCGATCTTCTTGGCGTGCTCGGCCTTGCACAGGATCAGGCCGCCGCGCGGCCCGCGCAGCGTCTTGTGCGTCGTGGTCGTGACGTAGTCGCAGTGGGGGATCGGGTCGGGGTGCAGGCCCGTCGCCACCAGCCCCGCCACGTGCGCGACGTCGGCCATCAACAAAGCGCCCGTCTCGCGCGCGATGCCGGCAAAGCTGGCGAAGTCCAGCTGGCGCGGGTAGGCGCTGTGACCGCACACGATCATCTTGGGCCGATGTTCACGCGCGAGCATGCGCACCTGATCCATGTCGATGCGATGATCCCCCTCGCGCACGCCGTAGGGGACGATCTTGAAGAAGCGGCCCGAGAAGTTGACTGGACTGCCGTGCGTGAGGTGCCCGCCGTGGGCGAGGTTCATCGCCAGGATCGTGTCGCCCGGCTCCAGCGTCGAGAAGTACACGGCCATGTTCGCCGAGGAGCCGGAGTGCGGCTGCACATTGGCGTGGTCGGCGCCGAAGAGCTTCTTGGCGCGGTCGATGGCGTGCTGCTCGACCACGTCGACGAACTCGCAGCCACCGTAGTAGCGACGTCCGGGATAGCCCTCGGCGTACTTGTTGGTCAGGATCGAGCCTGCCGCCTCGAGCACGGCCTCGCTGACGGCGTTCTCCGAAGCGATCAGCTCGATTCCGAGCTCCTGCCGTCGCCCTTCGGCGGCGATGGCGGCATAGATTTCGGGATCGGTCTGCTCGAGCGCGCTCACGGATTCTTCCCCTTCTGGTCCTGCAGATTTCCGGCCGTGGTGCGGCTGGCCTCTTCGATCGTGCGGATCTTGTCGACGCGGCGCTGGTGACGGCCGCCTTCGAACGCGCTGTCGAGCCACGTCTTGACGATGTCGCGGATCAATCGCTCACCGAGCATTGCGCCGCCGAGGACGAGCACGTTGGCGTCGTTGTGCTGGCGCGACAGAGCAGCGCCGGTGACGTCGTGAACGAGAGCCGCGCGGACGCCCGGCACCTTGTTGGCGGCGATCGACATGCCGATGCCGCTGCCGCACAGCAGGATGCCCTGCTCGGCCTCGCCGTCGGCGACCGCGCGGGCCACGCGCTCGGCGAAGTCGGGGTAGTCGACGGAGTCGGCGGTGACGGGGCCTGCGTCGACAGCGTCGATCCCACGCGCCTTCAACTCATCCAGAACGATGCTCTTGGCGGTGACGGCGGCGTGGTCGCTGGCGACCACGATCTTGTGCTGCGCGGAGGCCGTGGCGGCCTCCTACTTGCGACTGTCGATGTAGTCGATGATGTCCTGAACGGTGCGGATCTTCTCGGCCTCTTCGTCCGAGATTTCCAGACCGTACTCCTCTTCCAGGGCCATGATGAGCTGGACGATGTCGAGCGAATCGGCGCCGAGATCCTCGAGAAAGGAGGAATCCGGCGTCACCTGCGACCGGTCCAGGGTCAATTGATCGCAAATGATCTCGACCACCCGCTCATGTACGGACATCTCTTCGACTCCCTGTGCAGCCACCGAAGGCGCGGCCTTCATACCCAGCCCCCCGCCGTCATGCAACATGGCGGCAACGGGCAAAACGCGCGGGGATCCGTGCAGATACGACGCCACTTCGGCATCGGCGCACGGCCCCGATCACGAGCGTCGAGCCGGCTCAGGCCTCGGCGATCTCGATGACGCGGCGACCTTTGTAGTGGCCGCAGCCGCCGCAAGCGCGGTGCGGCTGCACGCGCTCGCCGCAGTTGGCGCACTCCACCCACTGCGGGGCTGTCAGTGCGTCATGCGCGCGACGCTTGCGCTTCTTGCTGCTGGATGTTCGTCTCTTCGGAACCGGCATCTTCTCTCTCCTACTTACCTTACGCGTCTGCGGCGGACGCCGGCCCGCCTCAATGCTTGGGCGCGCAGCGACACTCCTCTTGGTTCAGGTTGGCGCCGCAACCTGCACACAATCCCCGGCACGACTCCGAGCACAGCAGCGAGTGATCCAGGCCGAGCAGGGCCTGCTCTCGCACCAGCGGGCTCAGATCCAGATCATCGCCGCTGTAGTGGTCGATCCCCTCGTCGTCCTCGTCGTCGACGCCGGGCGGTGCCGGCACGATCACGAAGCGGAACTTGCGTAGCAGCGGCCACTCGAATTCTTCGAGACAGCGAGGGCATGACTGCCGGATCGTCGCGGCCACTTCCCCGGAGAAATGGACGTCGCTGCCGATCCGATAGATCTCCCCGCTGACGCGCGCGTCCTCGCCGAAGAGCTGGTCGTTCCAGCCGGGACTTTCGCTCAGGCGGCTGTTGAGAGCCGAGGCGGGTTCGACGAAATCGACCCGTCGGACCTCCTCGGTGAGGTCGGGAACCCTGACGATCACACTGGCCTCCGCCGCCGACGAAGCGGGCAAGCTAGCGGGAGCGGGCGCCGGAGGCAACGCGGCCGATCATGCGTCGGCTGCGGGATCAGGCGCCGGATTTGGCGTCCGCAGGCCCACCGCATGCTCGAGGCGCCGGATGCGCCGCACGAGCTCGGGCAGTCCGCGCAACGCCGCCATCGCACGGCGCCACCGGCCGATCTCCTGTGCGGGCATTCCCGCCACCGTCACGCCCGCATCGATATCGGCGATCACGCCCGCCTGCGCACCGATGCGCGCGTCGTCGCCGACGCTGAGGTGGCCGGCAAAACCGGCCTGCCCGCCCGCCATCACGCGGGCGCCGATGCGAGTGCTGCCGGCCATCCCGCACTGCCCTGCCAGCATCGAGCCCTCGCCGATGCGGCTGCCGTGGCCGACCATCACGAGGTTGTCGATCTTGACGCCGCGTCCCAGCCGGGTCGCTCCGACCGTGGCGCGATCCACCGTGGCGTTGGCGCCGATCTCGACGTGATCCGCGAGCTCGACCGTGCCGATCTGCGCAATGGGGAGCGGCACATCCTTGCCCCGCGGCAGGAACCCGAACCCGTCGCCGCCTACGACCGCGCCGGGCTGCAGGACCACGTCGCTGCCGATGATGACGTTTTCGCGTACCACGGTTCCGGCGTGCGCAGTGAACCGGTCGCCGATACACGCGCCGGCATAGATGACGACGTGCGGATGGATGACGGCATCGCTTCCGATGCGCACGCCGTCACCGATGACCGCGTATGCGCCAATGCTGGCATTGGCGCCGATCTCGGCGGAGGCGGCCAGGACGGCCGTCGGATGAATGCCGCCGTGCGCGCGCGGGCGCGCGTCGAACAGCGGCAGAGCGGCAATGAATGCGCCGTAGGGATTGTCGGCGCGAAGCGCCGCGTGCCCATGCGCATCCTCGCCATGTGCAACGATGACGGCGGCAGCGCGCGTGGTCGCCAGTTGCAGGCGGTACCTGGGATTGCCGACGAAGGTGAGATCGCCGGGGCCGGCCTCATCGATCGGCGCGAGGCCGGTGATTTCGATGTCCGCATCTCCTTCGAACACCAGCTGCAAGCGTGCGGCGAGTTCGGCCAGTCGCATTCGCGATTTTTGCCTTTCACCCCCCTCTCCGCAACTATGCGCGGCCCGGCGCATCGCAGCCGGATGCGAGGATTCATCGTGACCGTTCTTCGACTCGGCCTTCCCAAGGGCAGCCTCGAGCAGACCACCACCGACCTGATGAAGAAGTCGGGCTGGCGCGTCACGACCAGCTCGCGCAGCTATTTTCCGAACATCGACGACGCCGAGATCCAATGCTCGCTGGTGCGTGCGCAGGAAATGTCCCGTTACGTCGAGCTCGGCTCGCTGGACTGCGGCATCACGGGCAAAGACTGGACCGCCGAGAATCAGTCGGACGTCGAGGTCATCTGCGACCTCGTCTACTCGAAGGTCTCCTTCCGGCCGACGCGCTGGGTGCTGGCGGTTCCGGCCGACTCGAGCGTCAAGCGGCCCGAAGACCTCGCGGGCAAGCGCATCGCGACCGAGCTGGTGGGATTCACCCAGCGCTACTTCGCCGAGCGCAAGATCCCGGTGAAGGTGGAGTTCTCGTGGGGAGCCACCGAGGCCAAGGTCGCCGCCGGCATGTGCGACGCCATCGTCGAGGTGACGGAAACGGGCAGCACCATCCGCGCCAACGGCCTGGTGATCATCGCGGATCTGATGGAATCGAATCCTCAGCTCATCGCCAACAAGACCGCGCTGGCGGACTCGTTCAAGCGCCGCAAGATCGAGCAGCTCGCCATGCTCCTGCAGGGTGCGCTGCGCGCCGAAGCGCAGGTCGGACTGAAGATGAACGTGCCGCGCGAGTGCGTCGAAGCCGTCATGGCCATGCTGCCGGCGATCACCGCGCCGACCATCGCCAACCTGTATCAGAAGGACTGGCTGTCGGTGGAAGTGGTGATCGCCGAGGCCACCGTGCGCGACCTCATCCCACGCCTCGTCGAGGCCGGCGCCACCGGCATCGTCGAATACCCCCTGAACAAAGTCCTCTAGAATCGCCGTGCCTTACGGCTCGGCTCGGTACTCGGCGCGAAAGCGGGTCGAAGAATGCGACTCGCCCGTCAGCGGGTGGCTCCAGCAACGTCCATCGTAGAAACCCCGCCATGCCGTTATCGTCGGAATGAAGGTAGTAGCCGGCGGGAGCGACGACGGAAGCGGAAGATTCTCGCCCGTGCCTTTCACCTCGAACCCGCGCCAGGTGCTTGCGGCCATTCCGGTGATGCCGTCGGCCTTGCCGGCCGGGTCGTAGTAGCGGTAGCCCCCGTATCCGGACTCCTGCCAGCAATCCTCCTCCCCGCACACGCCGCCCGGCGGCACGATGGCGGCGAAAATAGGCCGCTCGACGTCACCGTCCACCTCGTACACGCAGATGGAGAACGTAGTGGAGTCCGTAGGATCACCCATGCCCCAAGGATACGTCTCAAACAACAGCTTCAGCCGGTTCTGCTTCGTGCGCGGCGTGGTCTTCATGAGCAGGCGGACGCGAGCTGGATCGTCGTCGCACGACTGTTCCGGATCGCGGATGCAGCCCTGGACGCTGTTGCAAACGCCACAAGGCCAGCAACGGACCGGCTCCCCCGCCACGCAACTGCCATCACCCTCACAAGTGTCGGGAGTGCAGACGGTCCCATCGAGATCGCAGGGAACACCCGAAGGTGCTGGCGCCGTCACCACACAAGCGCCGTCCGAGCACTCACCCGTGCCACATCCATTCGGCTCGACGCACGGGCCGGCCACGGCAATGTGCTGGCAGACCCCGCCATCGTCACACTGATCCGAGGTGCATTCGGTGCCGTCGGACGTGCAAGCCGTGCCGGCAGCGTCGATCAAGCACGAGGACGAGCAGCAGTCGCCGTCGGCAGCATTGCCGGCATCGCATTCCTCCCATTCCTCGAGCTGCCGATTTCCGCACCGCGTGCCGAGGACCATGAAGGTCTGTTTGTCACATTCATAGCAGCACGGGTGATCCTGAATGAACTCGTCATACACGGCCGCCGCGATGAATGTCCTGCCGTCGGCGGCGACGCTCCCTTCGAGCACCGTCGGATCGCAGGCACCACCGAAGCCTCCCGTAAGCCGAAAGGACCCGGTCGCGTAATCGATCGTGCCCCTCCAGTACGTCGAACCGTTGTCGTGCGCCGGCCACTGCGAGACTTCGCCGTCGGCCTGAGTAAGGTCCATTCGATAGAGAATTCGGTTCGGTGTCTCCGCCACTACGAGCAGCCACTTCCCCGACATGTCGTACGCTGGCTGCGCCACCGCCTGCGACGCCGCCGCCAGGAACAGGTAAGCAATGACGAAATGGGAAGACCGGCGCATGGCGCTTGCTAGCAGCCCGGCCGCAGTCGGGTCAACGAATTATTCGCGATGTTCGGCGCGCGTCATTCCGCCGCGCCGACCTCGTCCGGCAAATGCCCCAGCGCGGCCAGAAAATCCGGCTTCTCCTCGGGCGTCATGACGTAGATGCCCTCCCAGCCGCAGACCTCTTCGCAGAGCTTGCAGCCCACGCACTTCTTCTCGATGACCTCGACGATGCCGAGGTACTGAGGGCCCGTGTTGTCGGGCGACGGAGCCAGAGCGTCGAACGGGCAGACATCGATGCAGACGCCGCAGCCGTTGCAGTTGTCAGGATGGACGACCGCGATCGGTCGCTGCGCCTTCTTCAGGACCGTGGTGAGGTTGCCGTAGGTGTCGAGGATGGCGTCATCGGGGCAGATCACGCCGCAGGCGCCGCAGTCGATGCAGAAGGAGGGCTCGATCAAGAACGCTTCGTTCTTGATGCCGCTGATGGCGCGCGTGGGACAGCGCTGCTCGCAGGCAGTGCAGCCGGTGCAGTTCTCGGCGATGATCTTGAAAGGCAATTTGCTCCCTCCGCCCGCTATTCCTGCATCTGGGACAGGATCTCGTCCTTGCGGCCTTCCTGAATGAGTTTGTCGTTGCGCAGCGCCTGCCGCATCGCCACCCATGTGAAGATGACGACGGTGGCGAGCGCGCCGGCGACCGGCATGTTGTCGGGCTTGCTGATGATGGAGACGAAGCTCTCCCAGGCCGTGAGCTGGTGGCTATACAGGCCTTCCGAAACTAGGGCGAACATGGACGAGCCTCCTGCGATGAGCGCCGAACCCAAGCGATTCGGGCAGAGTAAGAGCCGGTCCGGCTGAAGTCAATTCGCCTGGTTCTGTGCACACTAGAAAGGAATCGGGTGCAATGGCCGTCGCAACCCGCTGGCCCGCCACTAGTTTTTGACCTTTTATGGTCGCACGGCCTGGCCAGCCGCCCCGCCGCCGAAGCGGGCGCAGAACGCTTCCCACGTCCGGGCCAGCCCCTCCTCGAATCCGACGAGCACCTGGTATCCGAGCGCCTTTCGCGCGGGCTCGATGTCGGCCTGGCTCTTCCGGACGTCGCCAGCACGAGCCGGCGTGTGCTGCCTCTCCAGCGGATGGCCGACCGCTTTCTCGAGCGCGGCTGCGATGTCCAGCAGGGTGAAGCTGCTGCCGCAGGCGATGTTGAAGACGTCGCCCGCCACGCCCTCGGCCTCGGCCGCGAGCAGGTTCGCCGAGACCACGTTGGTGACGTAGGTGAAGTCGCGGCCCTGCAGTCCGTCGCCATGAACGACCAGCGGCTCGCCGGTGAGGGCCCAGTTCATGAACTTCGGGATCACTGCGGCATAAGCTGAGTCGGGACGCTGCTTTGGGCCAAAAACATTAAAGTATCGCAGGGCCACTGTCGGCAGGCCGTAGACGCGCCAGAACACGCGCGTGTAGCTCTCACCCGCCTGCTTGGTGGTGGCGTAGGGAGAGACCGGGTCCGTGGGCTGGCCGACCCGCTTGGGCAGCTCCTGGCTGGCGCCGTAGACCGAGGACGAGGAGGAGAAGACCACGCGCGAGACTCCGGCATCCCGCGCCGCCGTCAGCACGTTGAGCGTGCCCGTCACGTTGACCTCGTTGCTGGTGGCGGGGTCCTCGATGGAGCGCGGGACCGATCCCAGCGCCGCCAGGTGAAGGACGTGCGTGACGCCGCGCATGGCCTCGCCTACGGCGGAGGCATCGCGGATGTCGCCGCGGACCAGCTCCACGTCGCTGCCGAACTCGTCGAGATTGCTTTCCAGTCCGGTTGCGAGGTTGTCGAGCACGCGCACCGCCTCGCCGCGCGCCAGCAGCTCGGCGACGATGTTGCATCCGATGAAGCCGGCGCCGCCGGTGACGAGCCAGAGCTTGCTCAGGACGCTCTCTCCTCGCCGTCGGTGCGCGCCGCGGCCGACATGCCCGGCGGCTGCGCCCCGTGCGACGCGGTTGCGGAATGCGACGTGCTCACGGCCCTCGGCGACACCGCCGGAGGCACGGTGCCCATCGACGACCAGCCGTGCGCGCTGACGCCGGGCCGGTGTTGCGGCGGCGGCATGCGGTCGAGCACGTTGAACTTGAAGATGAACCACAGCGCGGCGACGCCGTCGCGCCAGGTGATCTTCTTGCCCTCTTCGTAATCGCGCCCCCAGTAGGAGATGGGCACTTCGTAGATGCGGCAGCGCATCTGGGCCACGCGCGCCGTCACCTCCGGCTCGAAGCCGAAGCGGTCGGTCGTCAGCCGCATCGTCTTGAGCACCTCGGTGCGGAAGACTTTGTAGCCCGTCTCCATGTCGGTGAGGTTGAGGTTGGTCAGGACGTTCGAGAGCAGGGTCAGCACGCGGTTGCCGAGCTGGTGCCAGAAGAACAGCACGCGGTGCGCGCCGGCAAGGAAGCGCGATCCGTAAACGACGTCGGCAACACCGGCACGGATCGGCTCGAGCAGCGTCGGATACTCCATGGGGTCGTATTCCATGTCCGCGTCCTGCACGAGCGTTACGTCACCGGTTGCCGCAGCCAGCGCCGTGCGAATGGCGGCGCCCTTGCCGCGATTGCGCTCGTGGAAGTAGATCTTCAGCGACGGGTCCTGCTTCTGCAGCCGTTGCAGCAGATCGCGCGTACCATCGACCGAGAAATCATCGACCAGGATGATCTCGGTGCGCACGGGCACCGCACGAACGCGTGCGATGACGTTCTCGACCGTGTGCAGCTCGTTGTAGACCGGAATGAGGACCGAAACGGTCAGATCGTCGTTCATGCCTGCTCCTGCATCCTGTCCATCAGCGCTGCGCCGAGGCGGCCGCGCCGGCCGGTGGTACCTCGCTGGCCTGTTGTCGCGAAAGACGCGGCGGCTCCGGCTCGGGCTGCCGCCACCGCGAGGCGAAACGCACCAGGCCCACGAGAAATCCGGCGGCCCAGCAGTGATGGATCATGGCCAGCGCCAGAGCCAGACGCGCCTTGTCGGCCATCGTCCCTTCACCGCGCGCGGCCACCATCAATACGAAGACGACGTAGGTTGCCAGCGCCGCCAGCCCTATCCACACCAGCGGGCTCCACAGGAGGCCGAGCAGCAGCGATGCTGCGATGGCGGCCTGGAAGGCGGGCGGAACGAAGTGGCGTACGCTCATCTGGCGCGGGTGCTTCTGCAGCACGCGCACCTTCCACAGCCCGTACTGGTAGAACTGCCGTGCCAGCGCGCTCCAAGACTCGCGGTTCTGGTACAGCGAGCGCATCGCCGGCGAGACCACGATCCTGCCCCCGGCCTTGCGGATGCGATAGCTCAGCTCGTCGTCCTGGTTGCGCACCAGCTCGGCGTCGAACAGGCCCACGCGCTCGAAGACGGCCTTCGGCCACATGCCCATGTACACGGTGTCGCAGGTGACCTCTTCGGTGGCGAAGTGAAATTGCGCGCCAATGCCGAAGCGGGAGTGCATGGCGCGCGCGATCGCGGTGGCGATGGGACCGCCGCCGCGGCAGATCATGGGCCCGCCGACGTTGCTGGCGCCGGTTCGCTGGAGCAGCTCGACCCCACGGCGCAGGTAGTCCCTCTCGAGCACCGTATGCGCATCCACTCGCGCGATGATCTCGCCGCGCGCCGCGGCGATGGCGAGGTTCAGGCCGGTCGGCACGATCAATCCAGGGTTGTGGATCACCCGCACGCGCGCATCGCTGGCCGCCAGCGCCGCCAGCATCTGCGGCGAGCGGTCGGTGGACATGCCATCGGCGACCAGGATTTCCATGCGGTCGTGGGGATAGTCCTGCGCCAGAACGCTTCCGAGACAGCGCTCGATCCAATCCTGCTCGTTGCGCATCGGGATGATGACGCTGACGAAGGGCAGCACGGCATCGCTCATTGCAGCGCCCTCGCCTCGTCGTAGACGGCGCGCGTGCCGGCGATCATCGCCGGAATGGAAAAACGCTCGCGCGCCGCGCGGCGAGCCTGCTCGCCGATCCTCTGTCCGAGCGCGGCATCGCCGGCCAGCTCGAGCGCGAATTTCGTGACGGCCGCTGCGTCTCCGGCCTCCACGAGGAAGCCGCTGGTGCCGTGGTCGATGACCTCGCCGGTGCCGCCCACGCGCGTGGCGATTACGGGAACTCCCGCCGCCATGGCTTCGAGAACGACGTTCGGCGTTCCCTCCCAGTCCGACGTCAGCCAGAACTGATCGAGACCGGCCAGAAATCCTGGCACATCGGCCGTCGTTCCGGGCAGCCGCACCGCCGCGGCCAGCCCGCGCCGCTCGACCTCGGACTGATACCTCTGGCGCAATGAGCCATCGCCGACGATGATGAAGTGCGCATCGGGGCGCTGGCGGCGGACCCGCTCGGCCGCATCCAGGAACATGTCGAGGTTCTTCTGCGCCTCGATGCGGCCCACCGTGCCGATGCGCAGGCCGCTGTGTGCGCGCCGCTCGACGTCAAAGCGCGTGGTGTCCACGCCGTTGTAGACGACGCGCATGAGATGCGCCGGCGCGCCGTAGTTGTCCACGGCAAAGCGCGCCATCTCGCGCGAGTTGCAGATCACGGTGCACGAAGACCGCATCGCCTGCCGCATGATCGCGCGCCGCACCGGATGCGGCTCCAGCTTGCAGTTGCGAGCCGAGGTCACCAGCGCCATTCCCCTTGCAAGACGGGTGGCCAGATAGGCGTAGGCGCTGGCCAGGAACAGGAACGCGTGAACGATCTGGATGCGGTCCTCGCGCAGCGCGCGTGCCAGCGCCAGGACGCGGCCGACGTCGAAGCTCCCTCGCGAGGCGAGCACCCGCACCGGCACGCCCGCCTCGCGCAGGCGCTGGCCATAGGGCTGATCCTTCCCCGAAAGACAGTAGACGACGGGATGGCACTGCTGCAGCAGGCCGCGCGCGAGCTCGTAGAGCTGGCTTTCGGCGCCGCCATAGGTGAGCTGGCCGATGACCAGCCCGACCCGAAGCTGCTCCTGTGCTCCGGCGCCGCCGGCGCCCGCTTCCTTGCTGAATCCCTGCCCCATCGCCGACGGCTCATACGCGCAGGATGTTGTCTCCGGTGATGCCCTTGAACGCGTTGCGCGTGTCGACGATCAGCGGGGCATGCTTGGCGATGAAGGGGCGATCGAAGCTGCTGTGGTCGGTCAGCAGAAGGACCAGGTCGGCGGACGCCAGCCGCTGCTGGTCGAGCGCCACGCCCTGCACGGTCTTGCCGCGCAGCTCGACCTGCGAGACGAAAGGATCGCAGAACGTGATGTCGGCCCCCTTGTCGAGCAGCAGCGCCATCACGTCGAGAGACGGCGACTCGCGCACGTCGTCGACGTCGCGCTTGTAGGCCACGCCGAGCGCGAGGATCTTCGATCCCTTCAGCGAGCGGCCGCGATCGTTGAGCGCGTCCATCACCTTGGAGGCCACGAATTCGGGCTTCTGCGAATTGATCTGCCCGGCCAGCTCGATGAAGCGCGGCTCGAACCCTTCCGCGCGCGCCTTCCAGGTCAGGTAGTGTGGATCGACCGGGATGCAGTGGCCGCCCAGGCCGGGACCGGGATAGAAAGGCATGAACCCGAACGGCTTGGTGGCGGCCGCGTCGATGACCTCCCAGACGTCGATGCCGAGGCGATCGCACATCATCGCCATCTCGTTGACCAGGGCGATGTTGACGCTGCGAAACGTGTTTTCGAGCAGCTTGACCATCTCCGCCACGCGCGGCGAGCTGACGCTGACGACCTTGTCGATGCAGCGGCCGTACAGCGCGCAGGCGGCCCTGTTGGCCGCCGGGGTGTGCCCGCCGACGACCTTCGGAATCGTGCGCGTGTTGTAGTCGCGGTTGCCCGGATCGGTGCGCTCGGGTGAGAACGCGACTTCGACGTCCTTGCCGGGCTCGAGCCCGGCATCGCGAAGACGCGGCAGGACGATCTCCTCGGTCGTTCCGGGATAGGTGGTGCTCTCCAGGATCAGCAGCTGTCCCGGCCGCATGTACTGGACCAGGCTGTCAACCGCATCGATGACATAGGAAAGATCCGGCTCGCGGGTCTTTCGCAGCGGCGTCGGCACGCAGACGTTGATCGTATCCAGCTCCGCCACCGAGGCGAAGTCCGTGGTCGCATCCAGATGACCGCTGCGGACGAGCTCGGCCACGCGCTCGGTGGGAACGTCCAGAATGTAGGACCGGCCGGCCTTGATGGCGGCGACCTTGCTCTCGGAGACGTCGATGCCCATTACCCGCAGGCCCGAATGGGCCAGCTCGACCGCCAGCGGCAATCCGACGTAGCCGAGGCCGACCACGCCCGCGCGCGCGTTGCCGCTCGCGATCTTCTCTTCCAAGTTCATGCTCATCGATCACTCCGTCTCGGTATCGTTTTTCGTTCCCGGTCCCACGCGTGCCGTCTCCTGATGGCGCACCTTCTCGACCTCGGCGGCCGTGATCGCCCGCCGCGGCGTGAAGTCGTACAGCACACGATAGGGTCCGACCTGGGCTTGCTGGTAGCGCACATGGTGGCGCTCCAGAAGCTCCTGCATGGCCACGTGCTGGCGCTTGGTGGTCTGGTCGTCGCGGAACACGTAGCAGATGGAGTCCGCGGCCTCCACGACCGCGCTGTAGGCCGGATAGCGGTCCTTCTGCAATGGGGAAAGCACCACCGTCTCGTTGCTGGCGAAGACCAGGTGGTACATCGGTGCGGCGCTGTAGCAGGCGCTGATGCCCTTGGAGCGGATCAGCTCGATCAGCGCCAGACCCCGATCCTCATCGGCCGCCGGCGGCAACGAAGCCGCGTCGACCCAGCTGGCAACGTTGAAAATCATCACTGCAGCCAGCCCCGCGTGGACGGGCCGCCGCCAAGGGCCACCCGACCGCGCCGCCAGCACCGCCGCAAGGATCGCCGCGATCGGATAGGCCGGAAGCATGTAGCGGGGGCTGACGTAGCCGACCAGGAACGTGACGACGGCGAAGATGCCCAGGAGCTGGTCCGAGTGCAGGCCCGCCCAGCCGCCCGGCCCGCGCCGCGGCCGCGCAGCCCACAGACCCGCCGCGAACACGGCCAGCGGCAGCACGAACAGCGCTCGCCGCACGCCCGCCAGCGGCCCGCCGGTCTTGGAGTCCTGGCTCATGCCGAGGCGCTCCACGCCTTCGCCCGGCGGCACGCCGAAGACGATGCCGAGCTTGTCGAACCCGTCACCGAGCGCGCGGACGCGTTCGGCAGCGCCGCGCTGGGCCCAGCTCTGGTCGCGCTCGGCCACGTCGACACGGTTGAGAACGAGCGCCTTGCGGGCCAGCGAGCGCGCCGTGGCCAGCGGATGCGCGATGTTGTAGCCGATGAGCAGCGAGGCCCCGAGCAGCAGTCCGACGACTGCCGGCGTCCAGCCTCGCCGGTCCTCGCGGTGCCACAGCACCAGCATCGCCATGACGCCGAGATAGGCGGCCACGAGCTGGTTCACCCACAGCGCAATGCCCGAGACCAGACCGAGCAGGAATGCAGTGCGCGTATCGCGGCGGTGGTAGATGTAGAAGTGCCAGAAGGCCAGCATCACCAGGAACACGAGCAGGATGTGCTCGACGAAGCCGCCACGCGCCTTCAGGTTCCATTGCAGGAAGTACATGGGCGCGACGGCCACGAGCGCGGTCGCCCAGCGTGCCACCGCCACCGAATAGATGCGGTAGGCGAAGTGATAGACCGCAACGCCCACGGCAATCGAGAACAGGAATGTCACCAGACGCAGCGAAACGAAGCTGACGCCAAAGAGCGCGAACGCCAGCGCCGCGCAGTACGCCTCGAGCGCTCCGAGGTAGGACTGCCCGTAGAAGAAGACCGGCAGCTCGCGCCCCTCCAGGATGTGCTTGCCCATCAGGCCGACCACGCCTTCGTCGGCAAGGTAGACGTCGACCTCGCCTCCGCTGACCAGGCCGTAGTTCGTCAGCATGTAGATCCGCCACGCGAGGCCGACGGCAACGGCCGTATAGAACGCGTAGCGGTTCATGATCAGTTCAGGTAGCCGAGCGAGCGCAGCGTCTCGGCCGTCTTCTCGTCGATGACGACCTCCGAGATTCCCTCGCTGCGAACGCGCCGCTCGAACAAGCGCCAGCGTCCGTCGAGCCAGTCGCGCATCGTCCACGTCAGCGGAGCGGCCACGGCGCCGGCCGGATCGAGCGAGGCGCGCTCGCCCGGATCGCTGCGCAGATCGAACGCGAAGAGGGAGCGGTTGTTGAAATGGTGGATGATCTTCTGCCGGTTCTCGATCTGCGCCACCTGGATGTTGAGCGTCCCCTTGCGGTAGAGCTCGGCGTACACCGGACGGGTCGTGGCGGGCGTCGCGCGGACCATGAACGGGCTCAGGTCGCGCCCTTCCATGCCCGCCGGCGTGGACAGCCCCGTCAGCGACAGCACCGTCGGCGCAATGTCGATGATGCTGGTCTCGCCGGCGACTCGTCGCTGAACCGCCTGCACGCCCGGAGCCTCGATCACCAGCGGCACCGCGATCACCTCTTCGTACAGCGTGCGGTGATGCCCCTTGTTGCCGTGCTCGAAGAATTCGTCGCCATGATCGGCGGTGACGACGATCAGGGTCTTGCCGGCGATGCCGAGGCGCGCAAGGTCGGCGCGCAGCTTGGCCAGGTGGTCGTCGACGAGGCGGATCTCGCCGTCGTAGAGCGCGATCAGATGCTCGAGGTCGCGCGGGTCCATGCCGGCGCGGATCTTGTTGTCGAAGTAGAAGTTCTCGCCGGTGACGGTGCCGCGGTAGTCGGGGTCGAACATCGTGTCGTAGGGCGGGCCCGGCGCATAGTCGTAGTGCACGTCCCAGTAGTGAAGGAACAGGAAGAACGGCTTTTGTGCGTTGGCCTCCAGCCACCGGGTCGCCGTCTCCTGCAGCTTGGGCGCCGTCACGCTGCGGTAGGATTCCTCGTTGGTGGCGAAGTAGATGGTCTTGTCGTCGTACTCATCGAAGCCGCGCGCAAAGCCGTAGCGCGAATTGACGTACGGTGCCGAGACGATGGCATGCGTGGCGTAGCCGGCGTCGGCGAAGGCTTCGGCAAGAGTGGGAACGCTCGCGCTGAGGGCGCGGTCGTCCGCGACGACGCCGTGCCCCAGCAGGCTTCGTCCGGTCAGCAGCGACATGTGCGAGGGAAGCGTCCACGACGTCGTGCTGCTGCAGTTCTCGAACAGCACCCCGTTTCGGGCCATGGCGTCGATCGTCGGAGACGTGGGCCGGCCGTAGCCGTAGGCGCTGAGGTGGTCGGCGCGCAGGCTGTCGATCGAGATGAGCACGACGTTGTAGCCGCGCGCCAGCGAAGAGGGCGCGGCGGGCGGCTCCGGAGACTTGACGGCAGCGGCGGCGGCCACCCACAGGGGAGCCGTCATGGTCACGAGCAGTCCGGCGGCGACCACGGGCCTGGCGGCGCCTCGCGAGAGAACGGCGAGCGTGGCCGCGCCGGCGATGGCGAGCACCGCCAAAGCCATGACCAGGCCGTCACCCAGGGCGGTCCGCGCAAGCGCACGCGCGACATTCGTGATCGCCGTGTTTTCCGGAAGCCGGAAGCCGATGAAGAAATAGACCAGATGCACCAGCAGACAGATGCAGGCCACGACGGCTAGTGCGCGCCCCAAGGAGCGGCGGCGGTCACGCTGGCTGCCGACTCCGAACATCCCGGCCAGCGGCGTCAGGAGCAACGCCAGGACAATGGCGACGCCGCAGTTGATCGCGACCAACTCGGGCGCCATCGAAAGCTTGGGTGCGATCCCCTGACCTCGAAAATGCCCGAGCATCACCGGCAGCGGCACATACTCGGCGGCGGCGAAGTAGAGCTTGGTGAAGGCATCCCACGTCTGCAGCGTGAAGAATCGGTAGGGTGCCAGCAGCAGGTCGCGATGCAGGAGCGCCAGCACGCCGGTCTCCACCAGCGCCTGCAACACGCCCAGCGTCAGGGCCGCGACCGCCATATCCAGGAGACGACGTTGCATGGAATGACCCGCTTTGCGGCCGGCGCCCTACGGCCGCCGCGCAACCGCGCCTGCCGCCGGCAGGCCGATGCGATCGCGCACGATGTAATGCGGCCGCTGCTTGACCTCTTCGAAGATGCGCCCGACGTACTCGCCGATGACGCCGAGAGAAAGGAGCTGGATGCCGCCGAGGAACAGCACGATGACGACGGTGGAGGTCCAGCCCTTGATCGTCACGTCGCCGAACAGGCGCGCCAGCAGGAGGTAGCCCATGTAGCCCAGCGTGCTGGCCGAAACGAGCAGGCCGATGTTGCTGACCAGACGCAGCGGCACGTACGAGTAGGAAACCAGCCCATCGAACGCGAGCTTGAGAAGCTTGCCGAAGCTGTACTTGGAGTGCCCCGCGAAACGGGCGTCGCGCGCGTACTCGTATCCGATCTGACGGAACCCGGCCCACGTGCGAAGGCCGCGCACGAAGCGGTTGCGCTCGGGCATGGCGTCCAGCACCTCCAGGACGCGGCGGTCCACGAGCGAGAAGTCTCCGGTGTCGAGCGGAATGTCCAGATAGGAGACGTGGTGGAGTATCCAGTAGAACGTCTTGTAGGCGGCGCGTTTGACCACGCCTTCCTTGCGCTTCTGGCGAACCGCGTAGACGACCTCGTAGCCTTCGCGCCAGCGGGCGATCAGCGCCGGTAGAACTTCGGGCGGGTCCTGCAGATCGCCGTCCATGGCGATGACCGCCCTGCCGGTGGCGTGGTCGAGGCCGCAGGTCAGCGCCGTCTGGTGCCCGAAGTTGCGCGAGAAGCTGATGGCCTTGAAGCGCGTGTCGCGTCGATGAAACTCGCGCAGCATCTGCTCGCTGCGGTCACTGCTGCCGTCGTTGACGAAGATGACCTCCCAGCTCTCGCCGGTCTGCTCGAGCACCGGCCGGATGCGCGCGTACAGCGTCTCCAGCGTCTCCTCTTCGTTGAAGATGGGGATGACCACCGAGATCGTCGGCGTCTCCTCTGCTTGCCCCACCGCGTTGCTCCTTTCCACGATCGGATTTCCCCCTGCCCCGCTCATGCCGCTGCCGCTACGCCCGCCGTCACCGACCGATAGATCGGCGCCAGGCGCGCGAGCAGCGCCTCCCACGTCAGCGACGTCAGGTAGGTTCTTCTGGCCTCAGCTCCCAAGGCTTCCACCAGAGCGGGGTCGCCGGCGCAGCGAGCGATGGCGCCGGCGAGCGCGGCGGCATCGTCGTCCGCGACGACCAGGCCGTCGACGCCGTGCCGGATCAGCTTGGACCCGCAGCCGGCCACGATCACGGCCTTGCCAGCGCTCATGTAGTTCAGAAGCTTGATAGGATAGCCGGATCCGAGGCGTCTCGGTAGCGCAAGAACGTCGCAGGCCCCCACCACTGCGCGAGCCTCGGCATAGCCGCATACCTCGAGCAGCCGGACCTCGTCGCCCAGGCCGCGCGCGCGAGCGGCCTTTTCCAGCAATCTGGCGCTCTGATGGGAGGCGATGACCAGGCGGACGCGGCGTGGCAGGGAGGCCTGCCGGCCCAGCTCCACCGCCGCGTCCAGAAGAAGGAGAAGGTTCTGATAGGCGTCCAGGTTGCCGCAGTAGCCGACGACCAGCTCCTCGGGCGCCGCCCCGATGCGCCGGCGCGCCGCCGCATCGGACGGCTGCGGCCCGTCGTCGCACACCGCCGGCGGCAGCACGGAGAGGCGGCCCTTCGCGCACCCGGCTTCCACAAGCCTGGCCGCGCTGTACTCACACAACGCAATGGCGTGATCGGCCCGCCGCGGGATCGCCCGATCCAGGGCGCGGCCCACCCGTCGTGCCAGCGCCTGCGACCATGGGGCTTCGAAGTACGTCTCCAACTCGTCCCCGAGCAGATTGTGGCTGTGGTAGATGACCGGAACGCCCGTTGCGGCTCGCGCCACGAGCGCTGCGGCCGCGGCCTCGTAGTTGTGCGCGTGGACGACGTCGATGCGCGCGCTGCGCGACAGATCGATCAGCGCCTTGGCCAGCATCGCATCCAGCACCGGCTTGAGCGGCGTCGGACCCGACCGTGCCGAATCGTCGCCGGGAAGGCGGCGGATGCGATGGTGGCGATATCCGCGATCGAGAACACGGTAGCCCTGCCCATAGGTGAGCAGATGAACCTCGTGACCCTGGCTGACCAGCGCATCGGCCATCTGCCCCACGAAAACCTGCGATCCTTGCGGAGACGGGAATGGGCAGGCAGCGACAAGGGCGATGCGAAGCGCGCCGGCGCCCTGCGGAGAAGTCGAGGTCACGGCAGATATCCGAGCGCCCGCAGCCGCTGCTCGACCTCGCGCTCCTCTTCCGCCGAATAGGCCACGTCTGCTGCGCAGTCCTCCCAGGCCTGCCCGCTTTCGAGCGTGCTGCCGGGCTGCGCCAGGGCGCGTCCTTCCATGAAGGGCGACGGCGCCACACCCGCCATCGCAAGGGCGGTGACGCCGCAGTCGGCCAGGGTGCAGCGCTCGCGCGACGAAGCAGCGGATATCGGCGGCCCGCACAGAAGGCCGATGCCGGTGGGGCGATGCATTCCGCTGGTGGCGTTGCCCTTGGCGCCGCTGGTCTCGCCGCTTCGAAGGCGCCGCAGCCACGCCCGCTCCTGTCCGCCTCGGCTTGCGATCGCGCAGTAGGAGTAGCCGTCCGGCTCGCGCAGCTCGAGAACGAGGTCGGGCACCTGGTGCGCATACGGACCGGCGCACACCTCCTCGCGCCGGCGCACCCTACGCACGACAGCGCCGCCGTCGAAGGGATCGCGCAGAGCCAGCAGCGCCTGCGAAAGCCGCCCGATCACGTGCTCCGCTTCGTGCGGCGCGACGATTCCGGCCGGCTCGCGACCGGCAAGGTTGAGCCAGATCGACGGATGATACGGCAGCTCCTCGCTGTAGGCGCTGGTGGCGCTCCAGTCGATGCCGGTAAGGCGCCAGGCCGACTCCAGCCGTGCGGCCAGGCGCGGCATCGCGCCAAGCAGCGGCGCCTGCCACGGCTGCGGCACGGCCGACAACGCCGTGCGCCGCAGCGCGCCCGCAAGACGCGCCCCCGCGGCGACGCGGGCAAAGCTCAGGAAGCCGGCATCGGCAAGGACACGGTTCCACGCGATGGCGCGGTCGGAGGCCCCGCCGCAGCCGTGATCGGAGAGCAGCAGTACGGTGCAGTCGTCGCCGGCCGCGGCCATCAGCTCGGCGAGTCCGCGATCGAGTGCGCGATAGACCTCCTCGATGGCGGCAGCCGGCCCCTCGCCGCGATGTCGCGGCGAAGATTCGTCGTGGAACTGCCAGAAGTGGTGCGCGACGGTGTCGCTCTCCATGTAGTGAACGGCGAAGACGTCGAAGCTGCGCTCGCGCAGCAGCTCGCTGACGATGCGCGTGCGCAGCGCGACGTTCGCGAGCAGGCGCTCCAGCGTTCGCTCGTGCCAGCCTGGGCCGATGCGCGTCTGCGGCACCGCCTCCACCGCCAGCGCGCCGTGACGCGCGACGATCGTGTCGGCCAGCGAAGGCGGGTGACAGAAGCCGCGCGCCTGGCTCGCGCCGAGCGGCGTATCGAAGCCGCACACTTCGATCTCGCAGACCCGCTCGGCCGGATAGGTGGCAGGCATCGCATAGACGCCGACCCGGCATCCGGCCGCGGCCATCTGGCGCCAGATCGTCGGCAGGCGCCGATGCGTCGAATTCAGGAACTTCACGCCGTAGGAGCCGGCGCGGCGCGCGGTGAAGTCGGTGATGCCGTGCATGCCCGGGCCGGCCGCGGTCATGAACGTGGTCCATGCGGGAAAGGTCACGGGCGGAACCGTCGACTCGACGTCGAACGTGCGGCCGCGCTCGGCCAGTGCCGCCAGCGTCGGCATCGCGCCGGCTGCCATGAAACGGTCCGCCAGCGGCCAGGCGGCGCCGTCCCAGCCGACGATGAGCAGCATGCCTACTCCGCGTACCCCAGCGACCGCAGCTTTTCCTTGGCGGCAGGGTCGATGGCTCCGCTCTCGCCGGCCACGGCGCGAGCCGCCGCCATCTGCTTGAGCGCATCCAGCGTGCTGCGCAGCTCGGCGACCACGTCGGGATGATCGGCGGCGACGTTGCGGGTCTCGCCCGGATCGGCCGCGATGTCGTAGAGTTCGACCGGGGCGAGGCCGCGGGGATTGCCTTCGTTGGCGGTGATGAGCTTCCAGCGCTCGGTGCGCACTGAATGCAGGATGTTCCCCTCGTGGTCCTCTTCGGCGAACAGCGCCTGCGGGACCGGCGTCTGCGAGAACAGGTCGCGGCCCTGAAAGGCCTCGGGAATGGAGACGCCCGAAGCGGCCAGGATCGTCGGCGCGACGTCGAGGAGCTGCGCCCACGTCTTGATGCGCGTGCCGGGCTTGACCGCCGCCTGCGCGCTCTTGGGCAGCTTGACCAGCAGCGGCACGTGCATCTCGGTGTCGTACAGCGTGGTGCCGTGCCACCAGCCCTTGTGCTCGTAGAACTCCTCGCCGTGATCGGCCACCAGCACGATGGTCGTGTTGTCGTAGACGCCCGAGGCCTGGAGCGCCTCGATCAGATTGGCGATGAAGCGATCCATGTAGACGATGTTGTCCGCGTACAGCTTCATCATGCGGTCGCGCTGCGAGGGATCCGGGTGCGGTGTGTCCACGCGAGCGATGGCGTTGCCGTTGTAGGGGATCTCGAAATACGGATCGTGTGGATCCATGTAGTGGATGACGGTGAAGAACGGCTCGCGTGAGTTGCGGTCGAGCCACGGCAGCGCGCCGCCGTTGACCGTCTGCGCATCCTGGTAGTAGTTCTGCACCCACTTCTGCTTGGAGAAGAAGCGCTCGCGCACCAGGCGAATGCCGCTGTAGAAGGACAGCTTGGAACCCGAGTCGGTGGCGCCGAAGAAGAACGCCGGCGACAGGTAGTAGTATTCCTGGAATCCCTGCTGGAACTGGAACGAAGGCGCCACGTTGATGTTGGTGACGTAGCCGACGGTGCGGTAGCCGGCCTCGCGCATCGCCTCTGCCACCGTGGTGACGCCCTCGGGCAGCAGGTCGGTCTTGTACATGACCTTGTGCGAGCTCGGATAAAGCGAGGTCATGATGGTCGCCACCGACGGCCGCGTCCACGACGAGTTCGTGTACGCCTTCTCGAACAGTACGCCGTCGGACGCCAGACGGTCCATTCCCGGCGTCTTGATGCCCGTGAGCTTGTAGGCGCCGACGTGGTCGGCGCGCAGCGTGTCGGCGATGATCAGGATCGCATTTGCACCCTGCGCCGTACCGGCCTCGGGCGTCGGCGGTGAGGGAATCGCGACCGCGTTGAGCAGGAACGTCGCGCCCGCGCCGACACCGACGAGCACGCCGCCGACCAGAAGAGACGCCAGGATCGGCGCGCCGCTGCGGGCGATGCGCAGCACGAATCGGCGCACCAGCCAGAAGACCAGGATCGCGCCGATGAGCAGCCCGACATGGACGATGATGCCTTGCGCGCTCCCGATCGGCAGGTTTTCGGCGAACACGTCGCGCACGATGCGGAAGCGCGCCACCGCCAGCCCAAGCAGCGCCGCGACGGTGCCGGCACAGAAGCCGGCCGAGGCCGCGCTGTCTCGTGCCAGGAAAGGAAGGATGACCGTGCCGAGACCGGCCCCGCCGCCGATGGCGGTGCCGATCAACCCGTAGGAGATGGCGCCGAAAAGGAACACGCCGAACTCTTCGGCGCCGCCGCCGAGGGCCACCACGACTGCTTCGACCAGGCCAACGAGCGCGCCGCCAATGAAGCCGCCGATGGCGCCGGCGATGATCTTGCGCAGTGCCTGCATCGTCTACTTGCCTCCCGGTGCAGCGATGGCCAGTGCCTTGCCGTCGTAGCCGGTGGGCACCTCCACGCCGAGAAGGGTCAGGATCGTGGGCGCCAGGTCGCCGATGGCCGGGGCCGCCGCGTCGATCTTTCTGTTGCTGATCAGGATGCCCTCGGTGATCGAGGTCTGGGTGGTGGCGTGGTCGCCGCTCCACTTCTTCTCGTTGTTCTCGAACAAACCTTCGGGTGCGCCGCCCAGCGGCGTGGCCGACGAGACGCGGTAGCCCGAGACCATGCCGATCTGAAGATCCTGCGCATCGGCCAGGCGCTCGCCCTTCCAGACTTCCTTGGCCAGGTAGACCTCGGCCACCACCGGCTGGCCCGTGTCGGGATCGAGGACCCGCTTGAGCTTGTCCGCGATCTCGCGCGCCAGTGCGTCGTACTCGGCGCCCGGCGCCACGATGCCCTTGCCGTCGCGCCCCTTGACGTTGAGATAGATGCCGCCGACCCCGAGCGCATAGGCGCGCGTCTTGGACCAGTCGACGTCCTGCAGGAACTTGCGGTCCGTCGACTTGGCGCCGCCCTTGAGCGTCATGAACCCTTCCTGGACCAGCCACGTGTTGACGTTGAAGCCTCGCTTCCAGCTGTGGAAGCCGTGATCCGAGAGGATCAGCAGAACGTCTTCCGGCTTCATCTTCGAGCGCACCTTGCCGATGATCTCGTCCATTCGCAGGTAGGTCTTCTGGATCGAGTCCCCGTACTTGGCGGCCAGCGCCGCGTCGTACTTCGGATGCGACGGATCCATGAGGCGGAACATCATGTGCGCCGTGCGGTCGGTCTCGACGAAGACCGAGATGAAGAGGTCGGCGTTCTTCTCCTCGAGCTCGCGCAACGTGATGGTCTCCGTCTCAGCGAACGTGTCCCAGACGTCCTGCATGAACGCCTCGTCGTCGATGCGCTCCTCGTTCAGGCCCCACGTCTCGTGGTTCCAGCCCACGGTCTTGAAGTCGCCGACGGCCGAATGCAGATCGGCGGCGTAGCCGTGCGGCTCGGTGACGGCGATGGCCGGGTCGGCCGGATCGTAGTTGATCGGCGACAGATAGAGCTTGATGTTCGGCTGCGCCTCGAGGAGGCGGAAGCGCGCCATGCCGGAAATGCTCGAGAGTGCGGTGACGCGGAAGGACATCCTGAACCAGTCGCTCCACTCGCCGATCCTGATCGTCTCGGTACGGCCGTCCAGCGTCACCTGCACCGAATCGGCCCCGGCAGCTTTGATCCGCAGCGGCACGGTCAGGCGCGCGTGCTTCTCCTCGAGCGGATTGGCCGGGCCTTCGATGGTGGTCTCGACGTCGGTCGCGTTGGCCAGCGACATCACCTTGCCGCCGAGCTCGGGAGCTGCCGCCTCGCGCGGGCTCATCTCGCTCGACCAGTAGTGGAACGTGCCCTCGCTGCCGCGGATGTCGGGCACGCCGAGGCCGCCCTGGCCGTAGCCGTGCTCCATGGGCTCGAGCGGGAAGATGCACGGCACGCGCAGCACCACCGAACGCTTTCCGGCGCGGTCGGCGGTTGTCCAGAAGGCCTCGCCCGACATCGTCGTCGTGAACGTCTCGGGCTTCCTTGGGATCAGGTTGAACCAGTACTCGGCGTTGTGGCTGACGGCGCCGGTGCGGTCGGGCAGATACGTCTTGGGATCGCGAAGGATGAAATCGAAGATGCCGTGGCCGCCCGGATTGCGTCCGGTCGTGAAGGTGGACCAGGCGGTGCAGGAGGCCGGAGGGGTCGTCGTCTGCAGGCGGTGGAAGGACCCCTCCTCGATCAGCTTGGAGATGTTGGGCAGCTTGTCCTTCCACTGCTGGACGAAGTCGGGGTCGACGCCGTCGAAGCCGAGCACGATCACGCGCTTGTCCGGGGCCGGTCCCTGGTCGCGGCGTCCCTCGCCGCAGCCGGCGGCCGTCGCGAGGACGGCTATCGACAAGGCAGCCGCGGCCGCGCGGGCGAAAGGCGGCACCGTTGCCGTTGCGGTGCCAGTCGCGCCTGCCCATGCCGGCATGGCGATGCCGGCGCTCGTGGTGGTCGTGTCAGTTTCCATCATCCTCGTCGTGTTGCGCAGCGCCGCCGAAGGCTGCTGCATGGCAAGCGGAGTTTTTCGTCTGTCGCAGTCGCTGGCTTGGACCGCACCCGGAGTCAGGGGCGGCGGGTCATTCGGTGTTGACCCTTTTTCCATCAAGAAGACGCACGTACAAATCTTCGATCTGCCCCACCATGGCGCGGGCGGAGTACCGCTCCACCACCCTTTGCCGAGCGTTGTCGGCGATCTGAGCACGCAGGCCCGGCGATGACAGCAGCATCGCGAGGCGCTGGGCCATCGCCCGATGGTCGGGATAGTCCACGAGGTATCCGCTGCGGCCTTCCTCGACCTGCTCGGGAGCCCCACCGACGGCCGTGACCACCACCGGGAGCTCCATGGCCATCGCCTCCAGGATGGCATTGGACATTCCTTCGCTCTCCGACGGCAGGACGAAGATGTCGAAGCCGCTCAGGACCTGCGGCATGTCGCTGCGGCGGCCGAGCAGATGGATGGCCTTTTCGAGACCGAGCTGGCGCGCCAGCGCCGCCGGCTCCTCGGGCATCTCATCGGCGCCGGCGATGACGACGTGAGCGTCGGGCACGGTGCGGCGAAGCTCGGCCATCGCCTCGAACAGCATGCGGAACCCCTTGCGAGGCCGGAACGTGATCGCGGTTCCCACCACGGGCTCGTCGCGCAGGCCGAGCTCGGCGCGCAGCCGGGCCCGGGCGTCGGCGGCGATGGAGGCACGCGAGAAGCGGTCGATGTCGATGCCGCTCGGAATCATCTCCATGGGAGCCGCAAAGCTGCCTTCGATCGTGCGGGTGAACTCGAGGACCTGCGGAGAGTTGCCCGTAACCGTATCCGAAAGGCGATTGGACACGGCGACCGCAGCGCGCTCGGCCCGTCCTGAGGGCTCGTGGAGACCGCGCTTGCTGGTCACCACCACCGGCACCCCGGCCAGACGCGCACCCACGGCTGCATAAAAATTTCCGCGCAGCAGATAGCCGTGCGCGACCTCGACACGGCCTCGGCGAAACGCGGCGACCAGGCGCGACAGGCCGACCAGATCACGAGGGTCGCGCAGCGTGCCCCGCATGCCGAACGTGGTCACGGGAACGTCGAGAGAGCGCGCCGTCTCCAGCAGATCGCCCTGGTCGCGCAGCGCGAACAGGCGCGGCCGGAAGCGCGTGCGGTCGAGAAAGCGAAAGACCTGGAGAAGATGGGTCTGCGTGCCGCCGGTGATCATCGAGGCGATCACGTAGGTCACCTCGATCGGTCTCTGTGATCGTATAGCCACCGGCTTGCCCGCCCCTTCCCGAGCGCGGCAAGGTAGCAGAGGTAGAAATCGGGGTCAGTCGTTCAGCGTCGTACGAAGCTGTCGGTGGCCACGAGGCTCACACCGGAGTCGACGCCGGGCCCGAGCGGGAAGAACGGCTTCCAGCCCGATACCAGGCTGCCGTCCAGCTCGAGCGCGAGAACCGGGCCCGCAAGCTCCGACGCCGGCGCTACCAGGATCTCGCCAGCGCCGTCGAAGTCGACGTCGGCCACGGCCACACGAAGACCGCCCCGATAGCTGGTCGGGTACTGCGTGACGAAAATGTTGACGGGGTTGCCGTTGGTGCGCGTAACCAGCGTGCCATCCGCGCGATACGCCCGGATCCACAGCTGCCCGTCGGCCACGGCCGTGACGATCTCGTTTCGGTTGTCCGCGTTGCCGTCGATGTTGCCCACGGCAACGGTTACGCCGCTGTTGGGTCCGCCGTCCGTGCCCTGCGCAGGGAAGGCAAGCCACGTGTGGCGCAGGCTGCCGGTGCGGCTGAAGACACGCACGACGGGAAGACCAGAGGCGGCGCCGACCACGAACTCATCCTTGGCGTCGTCGGTTACGTCGCCTCCGGCCAGGTTGACGCCGACGGCGCTGATGAGCGTGCCATTGAGCTTGTCGGTCGCGCTGAACACCCGCACCGGATCGCGACCAGGAATGAGTGCCCAGGTGAAACGTCCGATGGGATCGTCGAAAGACCGCTGGTACAACGCGACGTCGATGTTTCCACCGCTCGTGGCGTCGGCCGGGCCCACCACGATCTCGTCCTTGAAGTCATCGGTCGATGGGTTGACGAAGTTTCCGGCGGCGACGTTGACGCCGCCGCTGTAGCCGCTGAGCTCGGCCAGGAACGACGACACCCGCCACCGCCGCCTCCCGGCACGATAGACGTTGACGCGAGGCGCTTCGCCGCCGCGTCCGGATCCCACCGCCAGGTAGATGTCGTTCGGCCCGGTGGCAATGGCCTCGTCGAGAACGTCCATCGACAGGCTGCTCGCGCTCTGCCCGCGGAATGGCGACAGGTCGACCTCGCGCCGGCGTCCGCGCAGGTCGAAGCTCTGCACGGCCGGGCGCCGCGCGAGCGACTCGCCGGCAACGAAAATGCGCGTCTCGCCGCCGCGCCGGCCATTGAACTGTTTCAGCAGCGCGCCGTTGGCGCCCGAAAGGATTCGGACGCTTCCCGCGTTGCGGCGCCCGCGCGGGGCATCGCCAGGCACACCAACGACGACGTCGCCCACGGCGTCGTTGTCGTAGAGGATCCCGCCATCCAGCGACTGGCCCATTCGCGCGCCGCCAACCGGGCCGTTCTGCGTCCACAACGGCTGCGCCGGTGTGCCGCTGCCCGAATACGCATGGACGCGGCCTGTCTGCGCTCCGTTGCCCACGGTGGCCGTAGGCGCTGAGGCAACGATGTCCTGGATCGTATCGGCGTTGATCCTGCCGACGACGGCGATGGCGGTGCCGAAGCCGGCGCCCGCCTGAGGAGTCGGCTCGGTGCGGTCGATGTTGGCCAGAGTGGATCGTTCCAGCGTGATCTTGCCGGAATCGCTCAGGCCAGCGGCAGCAAAGCCGGGCGATCCGAGCCACAGCTCGTCGACGAGGTCACCATCGAGATCGGCAATGCCCGCCACGGCACGGCCCAGTCGCTGGCGGTCGGCGCCGCGGAAGCGCGCCACCTCCTCGTAGGGAAAGGCGCCGGAGATGATCTGGACGATGCCGGCGTCGCGCAGCGTCGTCGTACTGGTGGTGGTGGTCGTCGTCGTGGTGGTCGACGTCGACGTGGTCACGTCCGGCAGGGTGGTCGTCGTCTCCGGAAGCGTCGTGCTCGGCTCGAGAATCGTCGTGGAAGTCGTCGTGCCGCCTGCCGGTGCGCCGTCGTCCGGAAAGACTTCGGCGTTGCTGGCCGCGATGGCGATGTCGGGCACCAGATCGCCATCCATGTCACCGACGCCGGCGACGACGTTGGCCCAGGCATCGGAGACGTGCCGGCCTTCGCTCCTGCCGATGATCGAGCCATCGGCGCCCGATACCAGATAGCCGATGCCCACACGCTGCAGGCCCGCGTCGCCGAGGTCGACGCTGGCGCCGCTGGCGCCGACGACGACGTCGCCGATGCCGTCGCCGTCGATGTCATGAAGGCCGTCGACCGCCTCTCCGAGGTTGGCCTGCGGATTCGCGCCGAACAGCGTCCAGACCACCTCGCCCTCGTGATTGTAGACTTCGAGCTTGCCGCCCGCGTTGTAGGTACCACCGCCGGGCTTGGGCGAGTCGAACGTGGATGAGCCGACGGCTATCTCGTTTCGCCCGTCACCGTCGACGTCGTCGATGAAGGACAGGGCGGCGCCGAGCTGCTGATCGACGTCCGTTCCTTCCAGGGAAAGAAGCCTGTCGCCGGTGGCGCCCGAGTAGACGTAGGCGCGGCCAGCCCGCCGATTGCCGTTGCCGCGCGCGCAGGGGGCGCCGGCGGCGACGTCGGTCACGCCGTCCCCATCGAAGTCGCCGCCCGTGCTGACCGACCAGCCGAGAGCGTCGCCGTTGCGGCAGGTGACCTCGACCGCTGCCGCCTCGCCGGCCATGAACAGGCCGAATAAGGCCACCGCAAGCACCGACGACGGACCGGCAAGAACACGCGCAGCCGCACGGCGGCCCTGGGCAAAGCGAAGTCTTTTCATTGGATTGCCCTCAGCGGGCAGGCTGCCAGATTGGCCGCAACCGCACCTGACCGCAAGAGAGGAAATGAGGGCGGTCAGGCCGCCGGGGGGACCTCGGGCGCTCGGGTGGACGCAGCGGCCTTGCGGCCCTTGCCTGCCACGCGCGCGCGCGCCTCGCGGGCGAGGCGGTACCACATCTCGAGGTCGCCGCGGCGCAGGATGAGCGGCTCATGCCATGGCATGCCCGTCTCCCGCAGGAAGAACACGTAGAGCAGGATCGCCGCCGCCGAATACGAGCACGCCGTGCCGATGGCGGCGCCCCGGATGCCGATGTCCGGAATCAGCCACACGTTCAGCGCCACGTTGCCGACGAGCGCCACGTAGGCGGCCGTGATGTTGACGATCTGGCGGTCGCGCGCGGTGAAATCACGCGAGAGCAGCACGTACACCGACATCATGACGATGCCCCAGGAGATGTAGACCAGCGGCACCGCAGCCGGCGCGTATTCGGCGCCGTAGAGCGTGACGATGGCGAAGCGGCCCACCAGCGTCAGCGCCGCGGCCGAGACGGCGGTGATGGCGATGGTCTGGCGGCACGCCGCCGCCGTCATCGCGTGAATGCGCTCGACGCTGCTGCCGGCCAGGCGCGGAAACATCGCCAGCCCGAGCGACTGCGGCACCTGCATCATCTGCTCGGCCAGGCGTGCGCCGATGGCGTAGAATGCGACCTCGGCGGGAGTCAGGAAGTACGCGCAAAGATAGATGCCCGCCTTGAAGTTGAAGTGGGAGGCGATGATCTGCACGTGCGACTTCAGGCCATAGCGAAGCATGCGGCGGAACAGATCGGGGTCGAACACCGGCCGCAGCCTCGTCTGCCGATGCACCGTGGCCAGCACCCACGTCACCATCACCACGCGCAGGGTCACCGCCACCGCCAATGCTCCGGGCAGACCCAGCCCCAGGACGTAGAGCACGACTGTCATGCCGACCAGCGTCAGCACCGACTCGGCGAACAGGCGGGTGTTGTAGACGGCAAAGCGGTCCGTCGATTGCAGCACGCCGTAGAGGTAGCTCTCCACCAGCAGCGTCGGCAGCATCGGGCAGACGAGCAGGAGCGCCCACAGCGGCACCCCGCGCAGCACGCCCGACAGCAGCCAGTCCCTGCCCAGATAGACGAGCGGGATCAGCGCAAGGCCGACGGCCAGCCCGAAGAAGACAGCGGTCGATGCGACGCGTGCCACGTCCTCCTTCTCGCGGCGGATGAAGAAGATCGTGGCCTGCGACTGCCCGAACTTCGTCAGCGTCGTCAGCGTGTGGGGAAACGTCGTGACGATGGAGAATATGCCGCGGCTTGCCGGCCCGAGCGTTCGCGCCGTGATCATGCCGGTCAGGATGCCCAGCCCCATCTTGACGAACGTCGTGGCGAGCGTGCCGCCGAAGTCCTTGGCCAGGCCGAACAGTCCCGAGCGCGCCGGCTTCCTCTTTGCCGGCTCCGTCATGCCGCCGTCCCCTGGGCATCGAGGCGGCCGAGGATTTCCTCGGCCGCAAACGAGGTCAGGTCGGTCAGCGATCCCACCCGCAGCTCATAGGACGGCACCGCCGCCGCCAGCTGCAACACCACGCCGGCCTCGTCGGTGCGGCGCGTACAGGCCACGGCGTCCAGAACCTCGTTCATGATCGCGATGCGGCGCACCTCCTTGGCCATCAGATTGGCGGCGCGGAGACGCGCGGCGCTCTCGGTGGCATCGATGCGCTGCACGCGGCTGCGCTGCCCGCGCTCGACGTGGAAGATTGCGGCAATCGGCTGCGGTTCCAGCTCCACCTGCGCGATGCGGTGCGCATCGCGCGCGTACACTCGCCGCTCACCCGTGGCTGTCAGCCGACTCGCGCCGGCGCCGGCCAGACGGCGGCTGTTCTCGTCGAGCAGCAGCAGTTCCGGGCAGGCAAGCGCGCGCAGGCCGTCGTGCAGCACAAGGTTGTCCGAAAGCATGCGGCAGGATGCGTCGGCCAGCATCGCCACGGCCAGCGTCGATTTTCCGCATCCCGGCATGCCGGCCAGGACTACGGCCCCGGCGGGCGTGGCCACGGCGCCGCCGTGCAGGACGTGCCAGCCTTCCAGGCGGCTCAGCCGCCACAGCAGCGGATGGTAGAAGAGATAATAGAGCAGCGTCGAAAAGCGGCGGCCGCGCAAGTCGCCCAGCGCGTTGCGGTAGCGGAAGCGGCGCAGCTTGTCGCCGCGCGCATCGCGAGCGAGGTAGAAATGATATCGGCCGCGCACCTGGATGCGCCCGCCTTCTTCGGCGATTGCCAGCTGCAGGTCGGGGAAGTCATCGATGCGCAGCCAGTAGCCGCGCGGACCGTCGATGTACAGATCGCGATCGAGCCGGTGCTGCCAGCCTGCGCCGGGGAACGCCGCTTCCAGGCTCCTTGCCGGCACCCCGTCGACCCATTCCAGGCGGCTGCTGATGTCGAAGGCGCCTTCGACAGCGGTCGCATACGGCTGCAGCGCCACGCGCGCGTAGTCGAGGAACTCGGGCAGCTCCGACTCCAGACGCAGGCGCACGCCGTGCATCTCGAACGCGATGGCAGATGCGCTCACGACGCGCCTCCCGGCACCGCCGCCGCGTTGCCGGCATGCGTCCGGCGCGCCAGGACCTCTTCGAACAGAGAGGTTATCGTCTCCACGTGCTTGTCCAGAGCGAAGCGCTGCGCCGACTCCAGTGCCCCGTTGCTCAGCCTCTGGCGCAGCCCGGCGTCGCTCAGGAGCCTGTCCAGGACCGCCGAGAGCTCCCCGGCGTCGCCGGGCGTGGTCAGGACGCAGTCCTCGCCGTCGCGTACGAACTCGGGCACTCCGCCGGCGCGAGTGGCCACAATGGGCCGTCCCACGGCCATCGCCTCGATGATGACGCGTCCGAACGGCTCGCCGCGAACCGAGGTGTGCGTGACGACATCCATGGCACCGAGAAGGTCGGGCACGTCCGGACGCGCGCCGGTCCAGATCACGCGGCTCTCCAGCCCCTGCTGGCGAATGCGCTCCTTCATGGCGTCGGCGTAGGCAAGGCCGCTGCGATGGATGCCGCCGACGATCATGAGGACCAGGCGCGGCCGCCGCTCGCGCAGCAGCTCGAGCGCCTCGACGAGCACGCGCTGCCCTTTCCACTCCTGCACGTTGCCGACCACGCCGACCAGTTCGGCGTCGGCCGCGATGCCGAACTCGTCGCGAACGTCCTGCCGCGGCCGCCGCGGCTGGAATGCCCGCAGATCGAGACCGTCGTACACGACCGCGAACTGACGCGGCCGCATGCCGCCGGCGCGGCAATGCTCCTCGATGGCCATGGTCATCGAAATGCAGAGGTCGACGCCGCGCGACAGCCCGCGCTCGACGTAGCTGAGCTTGTCGAAGCCCTTGGCGTGCACGACGCAGGGCACGCCGAGCAGGCGCGCGGCGACGATCGCGTCGGCGTTGCCGCGAAAGCCGTTGGCGACGTAGACGAGCGCCGGCCGGATCGGCCGCAGCAGTCGCGCCAGGCGCAGCGCCGTCGGAACGGTCTCCAGCAGGAAGGTGCCGGTAACGCGCAGCGTGCGCAGCGCGCCGGCAACGGCGCTGACGTTCTTGGCGCGCGCGTAGGTCGGATTGGCTTCCAGGCCGTGCTCTTTGGGCAGCCGCCTCTTGTCGAAAACGTGCACGGGAATGCCCCGCGCCTGCAGGTCGGCGATGACGCTCTTGTTCTCGTACAGGACTACGTGCGGCGCGATGCCGGATCGCCCGTCGCCGTCGTCGCGACCACGGCGCTCGGCAATGCCGCGCAGGAGCTCGAGCATGCCCGTCAGCGAGCCGCCGACGACGTTGCCCGACGATGCCTCCAGAAAGACGACGTTCACGCCGGCTTTCGTAGCGACTCCTGCAGGCTGCGGTCCAGGTCCACGCGCGGCGACCACGCCAGGCGCGTGGCGGCGGCGTCGGTGGCGTAGCGCGCGCTGCGCTCCGAGCGCAGCAGCTGATAGGCAACCGACCACGGCCGGCGCTTCACGAGCTTGTGCGCGAAGTTGACTGCGTTGACTGCCGGCGCCAGCAGCGTCACGGGCACGTACATCACTCGCAGCCTGTCGCCGCGGGCGCGCGCGAGAGCGCGGAAGTACTCGGCCTGCGTCAAATCGGGATTGTCGACGACGTTGAATATCGAGCCCGCCACGCCCTCGACCACCCCGGCGGCCACGACCGCGTCGGCCGCATTCTCGATGTACGTCAGCGGCACCCGGTAGCCGGGGCTGCTCACCACGAGCAGAAGATCGGGGCGCAGGAACTTCTTCACGCGCCCAAGGAAAACCGCCTGCTGCGGATGATCGGGACCGTAGAGCAGGCCCGGCCGCACCACCACCACGTTCTTGCCCGCACGCGCGGCCGAACAGACCAGGCGGTCCGCGTCGATCTTGGAGCGGGTGTAATAGCCGCGCAGCATCGGCTGGTGGTCGTAGTCGCTCTCCTCGGTAACGACGATTCCCTCGCGGTCGATCTCGAAGATGCCGAGCGAGCTGACGTGCACGAAGCGGGCACCGCCGGCGATGGCGGCATCCATGAGCCTCTGCGTCGCTTCGACATTGACGCGAAAGAACTCGTCCCAGTCGCCGTGCGAGACCACGCGCGCGCCGACGTGGTAGACGACGTCGCAGGAGCCGGCCTGCTCGAGGATGGACGGGTCCAGGCTGCCAAGGTCGCCGACGACGACCTCGGCGCCGGCGGCCTTCAGCTCATCGGCGCGGCTGCCTTCGCGGGCCAGCGCCAGGACCTGGTCGCCGCGCTCGAGCAGCCGGCGCACCACGCGCCGGCCGAGAAAGCCCGTTCCACCGGTGACGAAGGCCCGCATCAGACTGCCACCGCTGCGGCCGGAGCCGGCGACGTCTTGACGCGCGAGCGCGTAGGCCGTTCCTGCTTCTCCAGGCTCTGCCAGATGCGTGCGGTGACCTCGACGACCGCAGCGGCTTCGTCGATGGAAACCGGCGCGGCGGTGCCGCTGCGAATGGCTTCGTAGAACCGCGCGATCAGCTCGCCCATGCCTGGATAGTAGCGGATGCGGCCGCGCACGAAGTCGAGCGTGTTGGTGATGGTCTGCCTGGTCAGCTGCCAGGCCTCGTCCAGATTGGGAAGCGGCTTGGCGATGATTTTGGGAACGTCGTAGTCGCGGCGGCGCACGATCGTCATGTTGTTGAGATTGACCTCGACGGTCATGCGCGTGCCGCACAGCTTGAGCGTGTTCAGGCCGGGCGCGGCGTTCGTCGAGATGGTCAGCATGCCGGTCCTGTTCTCGCCCTGCATGAGGACGCGCAGCTCCTGCGGCGCCGACGAATCGCCGAGCGAGAAGGCGGTGGCGTGGAGATCGTGCACGGCGCCGAGAAAGTAGAGCTGCAGGTACAGCGGATGCGGCACGAGGTCGCCGATACCGCCGCCGGCCAGCTCGCCCAGCCAGTCGCGGTCGCTGGCGCGGCCCGCCTGGAAGCTCTCGATGGCGACGAGGTCGCCGAGCTCGCCGCTTTCCCACAGCCGCCGCGCCGCCAGCATCGGCGGATCGAACAGGCGATTGTGATCCGCCGTCAGCATGGCGCCGCCGCGTTCGGCGGCGGCCTTCATCGCCTCGACCTCGCGCGGATCGAGCGCCAGCGGCTTCTCGACCAGCGCGTGCACGCCGCGCTCCAGTGCCGCGATGGCCACGCGGGCATGCGTGTGAGGCGGCGTCAGCACGTGAACGACGTCGAGCTGCTCGGCGGCCAGCATCTCCTCCACGCCGCGGTAGACGCGCTGGATGCCGTAACGGTCCGCGAGCTCGCTGCTCTGCCGGATCGACAGATCGGCAACGGCCACCGGCACGCCGCCCGCCTTGCGGATGTAAGGCAGATGCGCATTGGCAATGATGCCGCAGCCGACGATGCCCACGCGCAGCGGCGCGCCCGGTCGTTTCTTGTCAGTCGTCATCGGATCCTCGCGGCGTCGGAAATCGAAGCGCTCAAAGTGCCGTCGGCGTGGCGAGTTGGCAAAGCAGACCCGGCGCGGCCGTGGCGACGAAAGGCGCCGCATTGACGGCGCTGGCAAGGGTTGCCAGGTCGCCTTGCAGGCCCTGCGGAAAACGCACGTGGATCGGCGGGCGGCCGTCGATCTCGATCTCGTCGAACTGATCGGTGCAGTCCAGACGCATCGTCAGCGCCAGCGAGATCTCGTGGCCGTGAGGTGAGACGGCCCGCGCCGTGTGCGCCAGGCCCAGGACGTGGCCCGCCTCGACGACTTCGCCCCCTCGCTCCACACGCCTGTCAGCCACCACCGGCTCCAGCCGCTGCTCGACGGCGCCGACGGGCCAGCGCAGGGCCGCCGCCACGTACTGCACCGACTCGACGAAGCCGGCGTGTCCCATGGAGAACACCGCACACCGCGCCGCGACCGAATCGGCCGGCTCGCCCACGCCCATCTTGCGGCGAAGGGCGTTGCGGCGCCGGGACAGGTCGACCATTCGCCGCGCCTTGAGGCAGCGAGGCCCGAGCGTCATCGACGACAGGTAGGCCGGCAGACGATCCATCAGGAAACCCGGATTGACGCCAGCGGCATACAGCGTGACGCCGGCGGCCTTTGCCCAGCCGTCCAGCCGCAGCGCCGCCTCACCGTGGCCGGCATACGGATAGATCAGCTCCTCGGCGGTGGTGACGACGTTGCAGCCGGCACGCATCAGCGCGTGCAGATCCGTCTCGATGTCCGCGATGTGCGAGCCTGCACAGTGGAACGCCACGTCGATTCCGCCGGCCTCATCCACGGCTTGCTCGAGACTGGCGCGCACGACCACGTTGCTGTCGCTCTCGGCCAGCGCGCCGAGGGTCTGCCCGATGTTGGCGGGATTGAGGTCCACGGCGGCCACGCTCTGCAGCCGCTCGGTCTTCATCGACTCCCGAGCGATGCCGATGCCGATGGCGCCGAGACCGAAATGAAGTACTCGCAGGCGTCCGTGCTCGCGCATGATGTGAATCCTACTGGCGGTCGGGCGCGAGCCGTGCGCGCCCTTTCCTCAAGCCACTTCGCCGATCGCCTCGTCGACCACTTCCTGGACGCAGTCGCGCCCCTCACCGGCGAAGCCGTGCGCCTGCAGCCACTTGAGGTTGGAGTAGCGGGCGTCGGTCCAGTTCATGTGCGGGGACTTCTCGAGCAGGGCCTTGATCTCGTCGACGCCCTGCTCGATCGACCGCGACGGCACGAACCCGAGTACGTGCCGGATCTTGTCGAAGCTGACGCGGTAGCTGCGCAGATCATCGACGCGGTGCACGTTCTCGATGCGGGTCCCCGGAATTCGCGCGGCCACGATCTCGGCCGTGCGTGCGATCGTGAAGTTATTGTCGTTGGAACCGACGTTGAAGATCTCGCCGGTGGCATGCTCGTCACAGGTCTCGGCCGCGATGAGGAAGGCCTCGGCAACGTCGCGCACGTGCACGTGCGGCCGCCACGCTTCGGCTCCCATCACCGTGATTGCCCCCTCGCTGACGGCCTTGCACGTCATCGTGTTGATCATCAGGTCGAAGCGCGGGCGCGCCGACGTCCCGAACACGGTGCCCAGACGCAGGATCACGACGCCGCGGCCCTCCAACTCGCGCTGCAGTATCTGCTCGGAGACGATGCGGCTGCGCGCGTAGAACGACACCGGATTCAGGCGCGAGCCTTCGTTGAGGATCAGTCCTTCGGTCGCGCCGTAGACGCTGCACGAGGAGGCGAACACGACGCGCTCGAGGTCGGGGCGGTGCTTGACCACGTGACACAGGAGCTTGGTCGACTCGATGTTGATCGAGATCGTCTCGTCGTGATCGAGGTCGCAGGCGCCGTCGCCGACCAGCGCCGCCAATGCGATCACCGCGCGCGCGCCCTTGGCCGCGCGCATCATGTCGCGGATGTTGCAGATGTCTCCGTACTGGATGTCCAGATCCGGATGATTGCCTACGCCCTTGAGGCCGGCGTTGCCGTACAGGAAGTTGTCGAGGACGCGAACACGGTAGCCGCGCTCGAGCAGCATGCGAACGAGATGCGATCCGACGTAGCCGCAGCCGCCGGTGACCAGCACCAGATCGCGAGGCTTCAAAAACTTGTCTGTCATACCCTGGCCTGTGAGGAGAGAACGACTTTGTTGAGCGGTTCAGGGCCTCCCTGCGCCAGCAGATCGGATAAAGCAGGAACGAGCCGATACTGGAGGCCGAGCTTCTCGCACGCCTCCGCGATCTCGCGAACCACCATGGGATCGAGGTCGGCCAGCGAGATCAGGACCATCTCGACGCCGTGCGTGCTCGCAGCCATGGCGATATCGGTCGCTCCGCCCATCACCCGTACCCCGTGGATGAGGGCCCCCCACCTATGCGGCTCGTGGTCGATGATGCCGACGGGCATGAACCTTGAGTTCGGGTCTTCCAGAAGCGATCGGAGGATCGCCTCCACCCCATGACCCGAGCCCGCCACCAGCACCTTCACGAACGGGCCCCTCTCCTCGCTCCGGGCCACGCCGCTCAAAACCGAACGGACTATATACCGGGAGCCTGCGACCAGGGAAAGGAGCAAAACCCAGTCGATGAGGAAGACGGCGCGAGAGTGCCGCTGGAGACTGAAATACGTCATCGCCACCAGCAAAGCCGAGCTCGTGCTCACCGCTTTGACGATAGCTGCCAGATCGCGCCTCCCCATCCAGCGGGGCGTGCGCTGATAGAGGCCGTAGTAGACGAACACCGGCGGCTTCAGGATGACCACCCAGATCAGGGCCTTTCCGACGTAGGCCCATCCTTCGGCGTCCAGATACCAGTCGAACTTGATCAGGTTGGCGCCGACGTAGGCCACGACCATCAGCGCGATGTCCAGGGCCAGGGCCGCAAAGCGGTAGCGCTGCCGGGCGAAGAAGCCGCTCTTGAACTGAGTCAGCAGGACGCGCAGGAAGCCGCCGACCAGAAAGCGGACGTCGCCCACGAAGGTGGCGGTGCGGGCGTATTCGATGTCCCGCTCGAGCTTCTCGGGCAGGATGCTCTGGATGTAGAACTCCTCGACGTTCTCGCAGCCCTCGGGATACTTCTCGACTTCGTCGCGCCCGTCGATCTGGCTCGGCCCGATGATGCCGGGCTTGACCGACAGGACCACGCGCTGCTCGGGCGTGTAGAAGTTGGTGAAGTACGGGTCCTCGGGGCGCGGGCCGACGAAGGACATGTCGCCGGCGAGCACGTTCAGGAGCTGGGGCAGCTCGTCGAGCTTGGTCCAGCGGAGAAAGTGGCCGACCGTGGTGATGCGCGGGTCGCGCTTGACCGTCAGGCGCGCGCCGCTTCGGTAGGCGCCGACGATCATCGTGCGGAACTTGTAGATTCGGAAGGTGCCGCCGCCGGCCGCGGCCCGCTCCTGCCGGAAGAAGACGGGCCCCTTGGTGTCGAGCTTGATGAGCGCGGCGATGATGGCAAAGACCGGCCACAGCAGCGCCAGCGCCAGCAGCGCGACCGTGAAGTCGAACGCTCTCTTGGCGGCGGCCTGCCCCTTGGTCATCGCAGGTTCTCCCGTGCGATCCTTTCGAGGCTGCGGGCGACGTCGCGGACGTCGTCGTCGGCCATGTCCGGAAACAGCGGCAGCGAGATCGACGCATCGTAGAGCCGCGTGGCGTTCGGGAAATCCTCCCGCTTGCAGCCGAGGCGTTGCTGGTAGAGCGGGTGCAGGTGGGCCGGGATGAAGTGCACACTCGTCCCGATGTTGTCCGCCTTCAGCATCTCGATGACCTCGTTGCGCGTCACCTTCAGCCGCTCCGAGTCGATCCGCACCACGTAGAGGTGCCAGGCCGACTCCCCGTCGGTCGGCGCCTGCGGCCGCAGAATGCCCGGAATATCGGCCAGACACTCCTCATACAAGGCGATGATGCGCTTGCGCCGCCGCTGCAGCTCGTCCAGGCGGGCGAGCTGATGCAGGCCGAGGGCCGCGTTGATGTCGGTCATGTTGTACTTGAAGCCGAGCTGCTCGACTTCGTAGTACCAGCTTCCCTCGGCGGTGTAGCGCTTCCACGCATCGCGCGAGATTCCGTGCAGGCGTCGGATCTTCAGGGCCGTGGCCAGCTCCGCATCATCGGTGGTGATCGCCCCGCCCTCGCCTGTCGTCAGATTCTTGCCGGCGTAGAAGCTGAAGCACGTCGCCGTGCCGATCGAGCCGACCGTGCGGCCCTTGTACGTCGTCGGCAGCGCGTGCGCGGCGTCTTCGATCAGGGCTGCGCCGGCCTGCGAGGCCAGCGCCGTCAGGCGGTCCAGGTCGCAGGGATGGCCGGCGAAGTGGACGGGGACGATGGCCCTGGTGCGCGGCCCGATCCGGCGCGCAACGGCCTCGGGGTCGATGTTGGGACTGTCGGGCAGCGTGTCCACCAGCACCGGCGTGGCACCGGCATACAGCACCGTGGCGACGGTCGCGGTGAACGTGTACGGCGTGGTGATCACCTCGTCGCCGGGCCCGATTCCCATCGCTTCGTAGACCAGGTGCAACGCCGCCGTGCAGGAGGCGACGGCGACCGCATGTCTGGCACCGACATAGGCGGCGAACTGCTCTTCGAATCGATGGGTCTTCGGCCCCATCGTCAGCCACCCGGATCGGAGAGTGTCGACGACCTCGGCGATTTCACCCTCGCCGATGGAAGGACGGTGGAACGGCAGGAACTCGCTTCGTCGTGTCGAAGTCATGACAGCTACGCGGCGGCCTCATCCGCCGCAGCGCGGATGCGCTCGTTGAAGAGCGCCGCCAACTCCTCCAGATTTCGGTTGCGGTCCCAGATTCGCTGCACTTTGGCGCGCGCCGCCGCTCGCAGGCGCGCCGCCAGCTCGGGATCGCGTGCGATCTTCTCCAGCGCGTCGGCCATCGCCGCCGGGTCGCGCTGCGGGATCATCAGGCCGGACACGCCCTCGTCGACGAGCTCCGCGATTCCACCCATGCGCGTTGCCACGATCGGTAGCCCCACGGCCATCGCCTCGGCGATGACGTTGGGGATGACATCCTGGCGCCCGAAGTTGGTCATCTCGATGCTGCCCATCGCGAACGCGTCGCAGTCCCGGTAGAGGCCGACGAGGCGACCATGATCGAGATAGCCGTGGAACACCACGCGCTCCTCGATGCCGAGGCGCTTGGCCTGCGCTTCCAGATATCCGCGCTGCGGGCCGTCGCCAGCAAGATGGAAAACGGCATCCACACCTCGTTGCGCCAGCAGCGCAATCGCCTCGACGATGATGTGGAAGCCTTTGTACTCCTTGAGCCAGCCGACGCTGACCACACGGAACTCTTTGCCCTCGCTGCGCGAGCCCGGCTGGAAGCGGTCCAGGTCGGTACCGTGATAGTTGAGGAAGATCCGCGAGCCCGCCTGCGGCGAGCACACCGACGCCAGGTAGCGGCGATTGTAGTCGGCGCAAGTGACGAAGAAGTCGGCGGCCTCGAGCTTGGCCGTCAGCATCCACGGCATCATGTGGATGTCGTAGGCATGGGCGGTGACGCTGAACGGGATTCCCGCCCACTGCTTGATGAGCATGCCGACGGTGGCCGGATACGTTGCCCAGTGACAGTGCACGTGAGGAATGCCCTCGCGCTCGAAGACCTCGGCAAGGTAGAGCGCGTGCGGCACCATCATCCAATTCTTCATCAGATAGAAGTAGCGGTTGCCTCGCCAGAGCACGTCGAACCACTCGGCCAGCGTGAACGTGTCGGGGGCCGGTCCCTGCCCCCGCCTCGTCGGCACGTGCTGGCGCCACGCCTTCCAGACCGTCGCAAAGAGGGCGAGCACGCCGCGAGGGCTCTTCTTGAGGCCGCGCCAGAGAGGGCCCCACAAGGCGGCCGATCCGTAGCCTGGACAGTAGTGGGTCTCGCCGATCAGCTCGCGTCCCTGCGCCTGCTGAAGACCCGGGTCCACGCGCGAGAGCAGCGAGAACAGGCGAATGTCGTAGCCGCGCCGCTTCAACCAGACGACTTCGGCGAGAGTGAAGGTTTGGTTGATGACGGGAAAGAGCGGGAAGAGATAGGCGACCCGCCTCATGCCGTCGCGGACCCCGATGCGCCGATGGCGGTGCCCGGAACGTGTCCGGTCTCGGCGTACGTACGATGGAGCTGAATCACGGCCAGCGACAGGCCCATGATGACGTAGAAGTAGATGTGCACCCAGATGTCGGCGAAGAAAGAGAAGAACAGGAACATCACGACCAGGGTGCGCATGGCGTTGACGAGCCAGCGCAGGTCAACGGGCCCGAACCGGCCTTCGTAGTCGCGCAAAATCCCGTTGAGCTGGCGCAGCGTCCAGATGTACATCGCAAGATAGAGCCCGAGCGTGACCAGCCCGCCTTCGACCGCGGCCCACAGGTAGGAGTTGTGGGGCGGACCGCCCATGCCGCTGGGATCGATGATCTGCTGGACGATCGGGTAGTTTTCCAGGCCCACGCCGAGAAGCGGCGCGTACTGGATGTTGGCCGCCGTCTCGAAGAACTTCTGCGCGCGCTTCTGGAAAGAGCCCTCGGCCGTCTGGCCTTCGGCCAGAACGTCGCCGCTGCCGGCGATCCTGGTGATTCGCTGCGAAGTCTCGCTCGGCAGCAGGTAGTCGAGGAAGTTGACGTCGTAGCCCATCTGCACGACGACGACCATCGTGGCCAGCGCCAGGCCGATCAGCTTGCGATAGCTGAAGCGCCCCTCCAGCAGCGTGATGCCGAGGAAGAGCAGGATGCCGAGAAAGCCCGAGCGCGAGCCGGTCATGGGCAACGCAATCATGCAGCCGGCAAAACCTGCCAGCCAGGCCAGCCAGACGGTGAACGAGCGTACGCGGGTACGCATGTACCAGAGGAACACACCGCACAGCAGGATGTAGAATGCCAGCTTGTTGGGGTTGGTTCCGGTGTAGAGACCGGTTCCGGCTTCGCCCACGACGCGTAAGCGCCCTTTCCCCCAGCCTAACTCGCCGGCCTCGCTACTGAGGTTCAGATAACTCATCAAGAGCACCGACAGCAGCAGGCCGACGATGACCTTGAGCTGACGGGGCGTGCGCACGAAGAACACGAAGAAGAGCAGAAAGACGTAGCGCGTGACGATCTTGACGCGGGGATCGCGCGTGCGCACGAGCAGCTCGCCGCCGGCCTTGCGGGCGCCGTACAGCTCCTTGCTCATGCCTTTGCGCTCTTCCATCGTCTGCTCGTCGTCGCCCGTGCCGATGGTGCGGTTGTAGATCACGCCCGACGACAGCAGGATCGCCAGTGCGACCAGCAGGAAGACCAGCGGACGCGCGCGCCAGAACCAGCCGAAGCCGTCCTTGAGCGTGCCGAACAGCAGCATGGGCAGCAGCACCATGCCGAGCAGGTTGTTGATCGTGAAGTTGCCCGAGCCGCGCAGCGGCTCCGGGTACGTGAACAGGAACGTGATCAGGTAGACGACGACGCCGAGAAACGGGTAGCGGACGATCCCGTAGGCGCCGAGTGCGCCACCAGCCAGCAGGATCGCCAGCGCACCGGCGCCGCTCGAGGCCGTGAGCGTGGCTCCGGCAAGAAGGACCAGGAAGCCTACGACGAGGACGATGATTTGTGCGCGGCTGGCGTCGGCCCCGCGGCTGATCGTTGTCCCCATCTGCTATCGAAGCCCTGCGCGTCGCGCGCTAGCCGATGACCGCGGCCAGTCGCTCCGGAATGTATTGTCTGGTCTTGTTCAGGACGACGCCGAGCAGATTGGCGCCCGTCTCGCGGATGATCTCTGCGGCCCGCGAAGCGATGCTCACGGGCGTGATGTCCGCCTCCACGACCAGGATGACGCCATCGACCAGCGGCGCCAATGCGCGCGCGTCCGGATAGAGCGTCACCGGCGGCGCGTCCACGAAGGTCACGTCGGCCAGGCGCGCCAGGCCCGCCACCACTTCGGCCGTCTTGGGGCTGTCGATGACGTCGACGGCGCTGATGCGGCCGCTGCCGGCCGTAACGATGGCGACGCCTTCGAGGTCGGTCGGCTGGATGACCTCGTCGATGCGCTTGTTCTCGCCGACGACGTTCATGAAGCCGGTCTGGCCGCTGACGTTCATGAGGCGCCACAAGGCGGGCGTACGAAGGTTGAGGTCGACCAGAAGCGCGCGGGCACGGCCGCCCTCGGCGATGGCGCGGGCCAGGAGGCAGGCCACGCTCGAGGTGCCCTCGCCGTGCAGCGAGCTGACCACCAGGATCGTGCGCACGCTCTCGCCGACGGCCGAGCCGAGCAGCGAGCGGCGCAGCTCGTAGAAGTCGTCAGCACCGTGCAGCGGAATGGTCGGCGTCGGATAGGGTACGTCGAACGTCTCGGCCGCACGCTCCTGTGCCCGGAGGGCCTCGGCGCGCTTGAGCGCTTCGTAGGTCTTGCTCATCTCTGCTCCGCCCCTTCAGCCATCAGGCTCTGCGGCCACCGTTGCCGTTGCCGTTGCCGCCGCGGCGATTGCCGGGCCGGCGCGCGTTGCCGACGCGATAGCCGTTGCCAACGTTGCCTTGGACGTTGCCCTGCAGATTGCCCTGGAGGTTGCCCTGCAGGTTGAAGTTGCCACCCGGGCCGCCTCCGCCATTGAGCGGAATCGCCGCCAGCACCGGAAGGCCGAGGTGGTGGCGCACGTCCAGGTCGCTGTTCATGACCGGGTTGACCATCTCGAACACCACCGCCGAGCTGACGCTGAGCAGCAACGCCAGGAACGTCGTCAGCACCAGCGTGACGACCTTGTAGTCGGCCTCGCGATCCAGGGGCGCCGCCGCCGCCTCGATCAGCGCGACGTTGGAAAGCCCGGCCATGTCCATGGCCTCGGAGACCTTCATTTGATTGAGCTTGGCCAGCAGGGCGTCGTAGGTGTTCTTGAGCTCCTCGCGGTCGCGGCGCATGCGCATCACTTCGTAGTGCTTGGCGTGCAGCACGCGGATCTTGCCCTCGTAGTCGGTGATGCGTTCGGCCAGGAGCGCGCGGCGCGCCTCGAGGGCGCCGAGCTGCGCCTGTCCGCTGAGCAGCTCTTCCTGCAGGCGGCGGCGCACCGGCGTTTCGGCCATCTTCTTGCGGCCGACCACGGTACCTTCCTGCGCGGCGATCTGAGACTTGAGGCCCGCGATCTCCGCGTCGGCGTCCATCACCAGACGGTGCTGCGGCGTGTAGAGCTGCAGCAGCCGCTCCTTCTCCATCTCCAGCCGGGCCAGGTTCTGGCGCAGGTAGGACAGGAGAGGATTGGGAATCATCTCGACTTCGGTGGCCTGCTGCTCGGGAATGTACTCGAGCTCGGCCTCTACCGAGGCCACGCGCGTGGTCAGCTCGGTGACCTGCGCCTCGGTGCGGCGCAGATCGGACTCCAGCGCGGCGCGCTGGCGAAGCAGGTTGTCCTTCTCGGTGGCGATGGAGGTCAGGCCGTTGGTGGCGTCGAACCGCTCCATCTCCAGGTCGGCCTGCACGAACGCTTCCTTGGCCGCCTGCGTCTCCTTGTCGAAGAACGTCAGGGCACCCGGCGCTTTGTGTGCCTCGATGTGGTAGCGCGAGTACAGGTCCACGAGCGTGTTGACCACGTGGATCGCGAAGTCCGGGTCCGAGCTCTTGTAGGAGATCTCGAGGACGTTCGACTGCGGCTTCCTCAGCACCTGCACGCGCTGCTCGAGCTGCGCCACGTTCGGCGACGGGAAGCCGCCCTCGGGGTCGGCGGCGGCCTGCGCCTCGAGCTCGTCATGCAGGCGGCGCATCAGGTCGCGGCTGCGAATGAGCTGGATTTCCGAGTTCACCACCGATTCGTTCGGCAGCTCGGAGACGGCCGTCTGCCGGGCCAGCGGCGAGACCTCCGGATAGGCGCGATCGCGCGTGATCATCACCTTGCTCTTGGCGCTGAACACGGGCTGCCGGATCAAGTTGAAGAAGTTGAACGGCACGAAGATCGCGAGGAACACCAACGCGACCAGCCGCCACCTCTTGAAGATGGCGGTGACGGCTTGTCGCAGAAGGTAGAGTGAACGCTGGTCCATAGGTCGGCTTCCCTCGGCCCGCTCAGAAGTCGGTCAGACGCGTCGTGGGCTCGCGGATCGGGATGAGATCGATGAGCCACTGACGCACCCACAAATCGGCGTTCGTAATCCAGGTAGCTGGCACGTAGACCACGTCGTTGGGGCCGAGAGCCAGGTCCTGGCTGGTGTCACCTGTTTCGAGCACGCGCCTCAGGTCGATGCGCTGTGCAGAATACCCGCCCTGCGGGTTCCACGCGATGTGCAGCACGCTGTCGAGGCGCGCCGAGTAGGCAGTCCCTCCGGCCTCCAGGATCGCACGCAGCGATGTCATTCCCGGCCGCACCGTCACGTAACCGGGCTTCTTCACCTCGCCGCCGACATAGGCGCGATAGTTGGTGAATTCCTTGACCCGCACCGACAGCGACGGGCTGCGATAGGTGATGGAGGCGCGGCGCATGATGTCGGCCTCCAACTCGTCCGTGGTCAGGCCCACGGCCTGGAACTGACCGACGCCCGGTACCGAGATCTGGCCATCGGGACCGACGGTGGCCTCGCCGGCCAGCTCATCGTGGTACTGCGAGGTGATCTGGATCTTGTCGCCAGTCTGAATGCGGTAGATCGGCGCGGGGGCCTCGGGCTGAGCGGCACCGAGCTCGGGCGTGGTCGCCAGCGCCGGCTGGTATGCCGGGATGCCCGAGTAATTCGGGAAGCATCCTGCCCACAGCAACGCGGACAGCAACGGGAACAGTATTCGTGACTTCATGAAATTCGTCCGCTCTCAGGCTCGGGCGCAACCAACACTACGATGCAGCCTTTTCGTCGTCTCGACACTGCCTGGCGATCCTGCATCTGAAGAAGAAGTCGCGAGCGTCGGGCGCTGCCCCGGGGCGCGCGCCGCCCGTTGCTCGACAGCGACCTTCATCCCCGCACTCGGGAACTGTTCCTAGATGCACGAACTGCCCCCCGGACATTCGGACTCGCGGCTACGCATCCCCTTCACCTGCCGGAGTTCCCGATCAGCCGAAGATTCCAGCACTATGCCGGCGCGATCCGTTGCCGTGGCATAGAGCATCCCGCAAAAACTTACAACAAATCCTCAACGCACCGCGTGCTTTGCTCTCCTCGGACGGACACCGCTGCACGAAGACGGCCGCTCGAAGCTTGCACGGACGTCATTCCGGATGCGAAGAGCGAAAATCTTACCATCCGGAAGTGGGACTTTCATCCCAAGAACTGCACGCAGCGCGCTAACACTACCCTCTGCCGCGGGGCTCAACAAGGCGATCAGGGGTGCGCTCGAGCGAAGAACGCGACGAGCGGCCAAGCAGATAACGCGCCGCCTCCAGGGCGGAGTCGCGCGACGGGAACCCGGTGACGTAGATCGTCTTCACCGGCGTTCCCTTTCCCCGCGTGACGGTTTTGAGCTCCCGCCCCGGAAGCGCCGCCGTGGCCCATGCCGCCGCCCGCTCGGTGGACTTGCCGTCGGTGCTCTCGGCGACCAGGACCTGGTAACCGCCGCCGCTGGCCGGCGCGACCATCTGCTCGGGACTGAGGAACGGCAGGAAGACGTCGGTGCCGACGCTGAGCTCGTGCGCGTCGCTGATACCGGCGTTGTGCCGGAAAATCTCGGTCAGGACGGAGGAATCGACGGTGCCGTAGTACTGCATCGCGATGGCCCACACCGTGTCGCCGCGCGCGACCTTGACGTGCCGCCCGATCACAGGCCGGGCGGTGCCGGCGGCGCGTGGGGGCCTGCTGCCGGGCCTGGTTCCGGAAAGCGACGCTACGCTTTCCAGCCCCTGCGCCAGGCCGGCCGGCGGAGATGTCGGCGGCGAAGCCACACCGAGATCCTCGGGGGGCAGCGGCTTGGCGGCCTCGGCCGCCGCCGCGGCGGGAACTGCCGGAGCCGGAGCGGCAACGGGCGGCGTCGCGCCTTTGGGTTTGAGTGCGGCCTGCGCCATCGCCTCCGCGTCTTCTCGCGGGCGGACGGCCGCCTCTTCGCCACCGATGTCCTCTGCCGCTTCTGCTGCCGCCGAGGCCGCGGTCGGCGGCCGCCGAGCGCCGGGGTCGGCATCGCTGCCGCCATACAGCCTCGATGCGGCGCGGCGGGCCCGCTCCTCCGCGTTGCGCACGGTGCCGCTCATCACGTCCGTCAGCGAGCGCGGCTCGGCGCTCGCCGTATCCTGCCCCCCGCTGTCCCCGGAGACCTCGGGAACGTACGCGTCGATCGGCTGGGAATCTGCGGTGGCGACGGCAGAAGGCGCCTCCGGCACCGACGGCGCGCTCCTGCGCTCCGCACCGGTTGGCGGCATTGCTGCGCGTACGCGATCGGCCATGACCAGCGCCGCGTCGGCAGGCGCTGGCGCGGTCCGCGACGGTTCGGGTTCGGCCACTGGCGCGGGCGCCGGCGCAGCCGCGGCAGCATCGACGATGGGAGGCGTCGCGGGTGGCGGCGAGGCGTTCGGCGCTGTGACAACGGGCGCTGCGGCGGGCGGCATTGCTGCCACTGGAGCAGGCGCAGGCGCGGTGGCGGCCGCAGGCGGCGTAGCTGCAACAGGCGCCGGCACAGGCGCCGGCGCGGGCGGCGTCGCCGGAGCGGAGGCGGGTTGCGGCGCCGGCGCGGCCGGCGGCGGCACCGACGCGACCTCGACGGGCGCTGCAGCATCCGTGCGCATTCCTCCCCAGAGGCGCCCGGCGGCGTACGCGGTCAGCAGCACCACCGCGGTGACGGCGCCGTAACGGACGGCCGGCCGCGAGAGCACCTCTCGCACGCGCATCATCCAGGCCTGCGTCTGCGTCTGGCCGTCGAGATCGCGGATCGCCGCGTTCATCAGCGAGGTCGTGATGCGATCCTTGCCTTCGGCGAACGCGATCATCATGGCGTTGTCGCAGATGACGTTGATGACGCGGGGAATGCCCTGCGCGGCCTGCCAGCAGCGCATCAGCGCCGCGCTCGTGAACAGCTCGGCCTTCTGTCCGCCCGCAGTCCGCAGCCGCGTCTCCACATAGGCGCGAATCTCGTCGGCGCGCATCGGCTTGAGCGTGGCGCGCACGCCGATCCGCTGACGCAGCTGGCGCAGATTGGGCCGCCGCAGCTTCTCCTCCAGCTCGGGCTGGCCGCTGAGGACGATCTGCAGGATCTTTTCCTTGGTGGTCTCGAGGTTGGAAAGGAGCCGCAGCTCCTCGAGCACCGCGTCCTCCAGCGTCTGCGCCTCGTCGATGATCACGACGACGTTCACACCCTCGGTCAGCTGCTCGAGCAGAAACTTGTTGAGGCGCTCCAGAAGGTGGAGGCGCCCGCGCGACTCGGTGTGGATGCCGAGCTCCATGCAGATGTACTCGAGGAGCTCATCGAAGCTGACGCCGGGGTTGAAGACGAAAACGATGCGGGTTTCGCCCTCGATCTCGTCGACGATGCGCCGCAGCAGCGTGGTCTTGCCGGTGCCCGCCTCGCCGATCAGTGTCAGGAAGCCCTTGCGCGATTTGATGCCGTACATCATCGAGGCGAGCGCCTCGCGCGTGGACTCGTTTATGTAATGGAACTTGGGGTCCGGAGTCAGGTTAAACGGGTTCTCGGACAGATGATAAAAGTGTGCGTACATCCTGCTGCGCCCTGTCGGCTGGCGCCACGATGACGGGCGTCCAACCGACTTCTTATCTCACGTGGCGCGATCGATCCCAACCAGGTATCGAGGCGAAAACGTCCTCAGGCGTGCTCGACCTCCCGGATGGAGCGGCGGAATTCCTCGCGCCGCAGCCCATGCTGCTTCATCTTCCGGTGCAGCGTGGCGGCATCGATCATTGCATGCTTGGCCGTGGCGGCGATCCCGCCGCGGGCGCGGCGCAGAACCGCGGCCAGGTACTCCTTCTCCACTCGCTTGAGGAACTCCTTGAGCGGCAGCTCGTAGTCTCGGGCTCGCGACGCTGCCACGGGGGCCGAGCTGGAGGCGGAGTTGGGCAGGTCCACTTCCTTGATCACGGGGCCGCTGGTCTTGAGGATGGAGCGCTCCACCACGTTGCCGAGCTCGCGCACGTTGCCGGGCCAGTGGTAGGACATCAGGCTCTGCAGCGCCCGGTTGGAGACGCGCGAGATGTTGCGCTCGCGAGCAAGCGGGTTGTTCTTGAGCATCTCGGCCACGAGCAGCGGAATGTCCTCGATGCGGTCGCGCAGCGGCGGGATGTGGATGGGGACGACGTTGATGCGGTAGAAGAAGTCTTCGCGCATCTCGCCGCGCGCCACCATCTGCTCGAGGTCGCGATTCGTCGCCGCGATCACGCGAATGTTGACCTTGACGAGCTTGTTGCCGCCGAGCTTCTCGATCTCGCGCTGCTCCAGAACGCGCAGCAGCTTGAGCTGCATCGACAGCGAGATGCTCTCGACCTCGTCCAGAAACAACGTGCCGCCGCTGGCCAGTTCGACCTTGCCCACGCGATCCTGCACCGCGCCCGTGAACGCGCCGCGTTCGTGGCCGAACAGCTCGGCCTCCAGCAGCGTGTCGGGAAAGGCGGCGCAGTTGATGGCGACGAAGCGGCCGCTCTTTCGCCGTCCCTGGAAATGAATGGCGCGCGCCGCCAGCTCCTTCCCCGTTCCCGACTCGCCGAAGATCAGCACGGTGGCGTCGTTCTGCGAGAGCGACTCGATGGTATGGAAGATCTCGTGCATGGCCGGGTTGCGGCTGACCATGTTGGCGAACGAGTAGCGGTCCGAGAGCTGGCTGCGCAGGTAGCTGATCTCGTCGAGCAGGCGGCGCTTCTCGAGGATCTTTTCGGTGGCCAGCAGGATCTCTTCGCGCTCGAAAGGCTTGGTGATGTAGTCGCTGGCGCCCTGCCGGATCGCCTCGACGGCTCCCTTGATGGACGCGTAGCCGGTGACGATGATGACGTCCAGATCCGTCCAGCGCTCATGGATCTGGCGCGTCAGCGACAGGCCGTCGGTGCCCGGGATCTTCAGGTCCACCACACCGAGCGCGTACTCGTACTGTTCGAGCAGGGCCAGCGCCTCGCCGGCGTTGCCGGCCGCGTCGACATCGTAGTGCCGTTCACGGAACAGGTCCTCGAGCTGCCTGCAGATGAGCGGGTCGTCGTCGACGACGAGAATGCGTTGGGGCATGCGTTGCTACTCCTGATCTGCAAGCGGCAGGCGCACGCTCAGCGTGGCCGGCTGTGCCGGGGCGACTTCCAGATCCCCGCCATGCAGGCGAAGGATCTTGGCCGCCAGAGCCAATGATAGGTCGAACGGCAGAGCCTCGGTCTGCGAGCTCTCGGCCGAAAACGTGATGTCGATATCGGAGGCGGCGCGAAGATCGATGCGCAGCGGTGCGGCATCGGGCGCATGAGCAAGGACCGCGCGGCAGGCATGGCCGAGCGCCTCGCCAAGCCGCGAGGGGTCGACGGCCACCGGCATCCCGCCGGCCGATTCGAGACCGCCCACTTCCACGGCACGGTCGCCGACGTGCTGGCGCAGGCTGCCGACGACGTCGCGAACCTGCACGCGCACAGTGCGCACCTCCATCGGCCGCAGGTACGACAGCGCGCCTCGCGTCATCCGTTCGATGTCTTCAACGGTGTCGTGCACGCGATCGAGATAGTCGCGCGCTTCGCCGGTGTCCTCCGGCAGCAGGCGGCCGAGAATTTCGGCGTAGTAGTAGAAGCGGTGAAAGCGGTTGGCCAGGTCGTGGGCGACCTCGGCCAGGATCTTGGTCTGCTCGGCGCTTGCACTGCCCACGTCTGTACCCACCGACGGCCGCAGTCCTGCCAGACAGGACTGGCAGCGGCGCAGCCAACGTGTTGCACGGCTGCGCCGCTACCATTTCGCTCTTGCACGGTTGCCCGTCAACTAGCCGGTGCGCCGGCGCGGATGCAAGCTCTGCGGCTCCGGTCGAGGCAAAAACTTGCCGTCGAGGGGGCACGCGCCGACAGGTCTCACCCGAGAATGCGCTGGCGCAGGGCCTTCGGGTCGAGGGCCAGGGCGTCGCAGACATTGTTGAACGAAAACGGGGAGTCCCAGTCTTCGGACTGCAGCCAGTGCTCGGCCTGGCGGCGCAGGATCTTCGGGTTTTCGCGCGGCGCTTTCAGGCGGCCGGCATAACATGCGATGGCATCCTCGAGGACGGCCATCATCAAAGCGCGCTCCGGAGTGCGCTGCGCGCCCGGGCCCTCCTCGCGCTCGTCCTGGCGTGTTGCCGCGATGTAGGACCGCGCGCGCGTCCGCGCGAAACGCGCGGCCGAAGCCTTGTTGCCGATCTTGACGCTGCTGGTTGCACTGCTCATCTCATCCACCTCCACGGCGGCCCTGCCTCGGGCCGGTCTCGGTGATAGGAAATGCAACCCGGCGGCCACCGGGATGGCTCGCACAAAGTGTTGGAAATTCAGAAACTTCCGTGATCGGGCGCAGCGGCTGCCGTACAAGCGCGGCCGCTCCCGGCCAGGCTTGTACGGTGCTGGCTGCGCATCTGCGGCTCGTGCGCGGCTTCGCCTGCAGCGGCGTGCGGCGGGCGCCCGTGAGCTCGGCGCCCGCCGATGGTCAGGCCAGCAGCTGGCGGGCGATGACCTTGAGCTCGAGGATGGGCTTGACGCCTTCGAAGATCGGCAGGACCTGGGCATCCACGACCAGGCGCGAGATCGCGTACTCCTCGGCATAGCCCCACCCGCCGTGCAGGAGCTGGCCCTCCTGGCTGACCCACACCGCAACGTCGCACGCCAGGAGCTTGGCCATCGCCGGCTCGAGCGAGATCGACTCGTCCTTGTCCATCGCGCGAGCAGCCTTGTACGTGATCTGCCGCGCGGCCTGCGTGTAGGCGGCCATGCGTCCGAGCTTGTACTGGGTCAGCTGGAAATCGATCAGAGAGCTGCCGAACTGCTTGCGGTCGAGCGTGTAGTTGGCAGTGGTTTCCAGCGCCGCCTGAGCGAGCCCCGTGGCGCGACCGCCGGTTTGCAGGCGCCCGGCAGCAAAGCCGTTCATCTGCAGATAGAAGCCCTTGTTCAGCCCGCCCTCGCCGCCGATGAGGTTCTCCTCGGGGACGAAATAATTCTCGAACGACAGCGTGTACGAATGCATGCCACGGTAGCCGGGCGTGGCATCGGCATGGCCGACGAGCACGCCGCCGGTGCTCTGGCGCATCTCGAACTCGTGGCCGTCGAAGGAATCTTTCTCCACGATGAACAGCGACAGTCCGCGCGCACCGGACTTCGGATCGGGGTTCGTGCGCGCGAGAAGCGCGAGCACGTTGGCGCGCCCGGCGAACGTGCACCAGGCCTTGGCGCCGTTGATGAGCCATCCCTTCCTGCCGCCGACCTCGGCCCGCTCGGCCTTGCAGGAGACCGAAGCGACGTCGGAGCCGACGTTGGGCTCGGTGACCGAGATGCCCACCATCAGCTCGCCGGCGCTGACCGGAGCCAGCCACTTCTTCTTCTGCTCTTCCGTGCCGCCCTTGAGCAGGGCCTTGGTCAGGATCTCCGGCCGCGTGATCAGCGAACCCGCCGCGGCCAGCGACACGCGCGACAGCTCTTCGGTCGTCACGATCATCGCCAGGTTGCCCATGCCGAGGCCGCCGTATTCCTCCGGCGCCGACATGCCGAAATAGCCCATTCCAGCCATCGCCGAGATCACCGACTCCGGAACCAGCTCGTCGTGGCGGTGAATGCGCTCGGCGATCGGGCCCACTTCCTTCTCGGCGAAGGAACGCACCGAGTCGCGCACCATCACCACGTCGTCCTCGGGCAGCCAGGCGTTGTTGGCTCCGCGCCGTTCGCCGACCTTGCGCCCGATCGAGCGCGCGCGGCCTTCGTCGGCGAACGCGCGGATGCGGGCGCGCATCGCATCGTTGCCGATCGCGTTCTCAAACGCGCCGGTGGGCAGGTCGAAGTCGTCGCCGGCGGCCACGATCTGGCCGCTGAATCTGGCCGCGATCTCTCCGGCCACGAGGGCGGCCTGGTCGATCAGCGTATCGTCGGCACTGCCGGCATCGGTGGCGGCACGTGCGTATTCGGCCAGCGCCCTGGCTGCAGCCACCTCGGTGGCAACATAAGCGATGCGCTCCGAATGCACCTGGTGATCATCGATGTTCTTGCCACCGTCGGTGCGGCGCGAAGCCGCTGCCGTGGCCTGCTGCACGATGGTCTCCAATGCTGCGACGAGCGCATCGACGTCGTCGAGCGCCACTTTCGAAACTGTCCGATCCGACATCCTGGCGTTACTCCGTTGCGTGCTTGGAAAAGCGGCGCACGACGCTACGGAGTCATGCCAGCGGAGTCAAAACCTGCATCGCGCGGCGCGCGAGCCTACGTTGCATCCCCGGCCATGCCGTGGGATGAAGACGGCCCGCATTTGCGCGCGGCCTCGTTATGGGACGCATCACCGTTGGTTATCAGGACGGCTGCCTTCATCCTCTCTGGCTCACCAACGCCGGCCTGCGCATCGCTCGCCTTCTCGGCGCGGAGTCGCTGTGGCTGCCGGACCATTTCATGGGATTCATCCCGGCTATCGTTTGGAAGCCCGAGATCACGCCCGCCGCCAAGGTCGTGCACTCGCCCGACGGCCTCTTTGATCCGCTGCAGATCCTGGCTGTCACGGCCACTCGTCTTCGCGGCGTCGACCTCGGCACCGCCGTCACCGAGGCCTACCGGCGCCACCCGATGGCGCTGGCGCAGTCGTTCGTCACGCTCGATCACATCTCCAAGGGCCACGCCATTCTCGGCATCGGCAACGGCGAGCGGGAGAACGTGGAGCCCTATGGCCTGCCGTGGGGAAAGCAGGTCGCGCGGCTCGAAGAAGCGCTGATCATCATCCGCAAGCTGTGGGCCAGCAACGGCGAGCCCGTCACCTATGAAGGCAGGTTCTGGCAGCTGCGCGATGCGATCTTCAACCTGCCGCTGTACAACGGCCGCCAGCCGCGCATCTGGATCGCGGCGCACGCGCCCAAGATGCTGGCCCTGACGGGCCGCTACGGTGACGGCTGGCTGCCCACGCTGCGCGCGACGCCCGAAGAGTATCGTCAGCGCCTGGATGCCATCCACGCGGCCGGCCGCGATGCCGGGCGCAACATGGACCACTTCGTCCCCTGTCAGATGATTCTGACCGCCCTGGGCGACAGCCGCGACCAGATGATCGAGTTGGCCCTGAAGAGCCGGTTGGGCGCTGCCATGGCGCTGCTGGTCCCGGGGCCGGTCTGGAAGCAGCACGGCAAGACGCATCCGCTCGGCGAGAACTTCGGCGGGTTCTACGACATCGTGCCACCTCGCGTGACCGAGGAGCACATCGAGCAGGCCGCGCGCGACGTCACCGCCGAGATGCTGCTGTCGTCGCTGTACGCCGGCAGCCCGTCGCAGATCCGTGACGAGGTGGCTCCCATCGTCGCGGCCGGCGCGAAGCACATCATCGTCTCCAACATCGGCGGGACGCTGACCGGCGGCGGCGCCAAGGACATCTGGCTGCTGGGCAGCCTGATCCGGAAGCTGCGCCGGCTGTGACGTAAACTTTCGCGCCGGGCAGGTCCGTGTTATCCAGCCCCGGCGTCCTTGCACATACCAGGAGGCAACGATCATGGCTCATGCACCGCACCCCTCTCGCCTGCTCGCGATGCTGCTAACCGCATTCACGGTGGCGGCGGTCGGCTGCTCCAGTCCCGAAAAAGGAGACGAAGCCAAGCCCGCGGAGCCGGCGAGCAACAATCCGGTCGTGGTGATGACGACGAACAAGGGCGTCATCGAGATCGAGCTGTTCCAGGACAAGGCCCCGCTGAGCGTCAAGAACTTCCTCGAGTATGCCGAGGCCGGGCATTACGACGGCACCATCTTCCACCGCGTCATCAAGGACTTCATGATCCAGGGCGGCGGCTTCACGCCGGACGGCATGCAGAAGCCGAACCGGCCGCCGGTCAAGAACGAAGCCAACAACGGCCTGAAGAACGAGCGCGGAACCGTCGCGATGGCGCGCACCAGCGTAGTGGATTCGGCGACGTCGCAGTTCTTTATCAACCACGCCAACAACGCGTTCCTCGATCACAAGGCCCCCACGCCGCAAGGCTTCGGCTATGCCGTCTTCGGCAAGGTGACCAAGGGGATGGACGTCGTCGACGCGATTGCCAATACGCCCACCGCCGACAAGGGCGGTGCGTTCCAGAACCGGCCGACCGAGGACATCGTCATCCAGTCGGTCAAGCGCAAGTAGAGGGCACGCGAGCGCACGCGACCCAATGCGAATCGTTTCCCTGCTGTCGCGGCGCGAGCCCGTTTTCTCGTTCGAATTCTTCCCGCCCAAAACCGAGGCGGGCGACCGCATGCTGCTGTCGACCCTCGCCGACCTGCGCGAGATGCGGCCCGACTACGTCTCGGTGACCTACGGCGCCGGTGGCAGCACCCGCGACCGCACGGTCGAGCTGGTTTCCTACATCAAGAACGACCTGGGCCTGGAGGCGATGGCGCACCTGACCTGCGTCGGCGCCAGCCGAGAAGAGCTCGGCCTGGTGCTGGACCGGCTCGAAAAGGCCGGAATCGAGAACGTCATTGCGCTGCGCGGCGATCCGCCGGTCGGCGAGGAGAGCTTCGTTCCGCATCCCGAAGGCCTGTCGTATGCCTGCGAGCTGGTCGAGCTGATCCGCGAGCAGAAGCGGCCGTTCTGCGTGGCCGGGGCGTGCTATCCGGAGAAGCACATCGAGGCCGCCTCGATGGACGAAGATCTTGCGCGCCTGTCGCAGAAGGTCGCCGCCGGCGTCGATTTCCTCATCACGCAGCTCTTCTTCGACAATCGCTCTTATTTCGATTTCGTGGCCAGGGCGCGCGACGCAGGCATCACCGTTCCGATCATCGCCGGCATCATGCCCATCACCAACCTCGGACAGATCGAGCGCTTCACGCGTCGCTGCGGAGCCATCATTCCCGGCGAGCTGCATGCGAAGCTGGAGCCGTACCGGGAAGACTCGGACACCGTCGAGAAGCTGAGCGTGGACTGGGCGGTGGCGCAGTGTCGCGAGCTGCTCGACGCCGGTGCGCCGGGCATCCACTTCTACACGCTCAACAAGAGCCGGGCCACGCGCGACATCCTCGCCCGCCTGCGCAGCTGAACGCGGCGGAGGCGGTTCGCGGCGCGCGGGCGTATGGAATTACGCCGGAGCGCACGAGCCACCGTCGACGCCGCAAATCGCCGCGGCGGCGCCGCCTAGAGGCCCATCTGCTTGGCGATGATCACCTTCATGATCTCGGTCGTCCCTGCGTAGATCGTCTGGATGCGAGCGTCCAGGTAATCGCGGGCGATCGGATACTCCATCATGTAGCCATAGCCGCCGTGGAACTGGAGGATCTCGTCGCACGTGCGCTTGAGCATCTCGGTGACCCAGTACTTGGCCATCGAGGTTTCCTTGACGATGTTGCGCTCGGCCATGTGCTCGACGATCAGGCGATCGACGAAATTGCGTCCGAGCTCCACTTCCGTGGCGATCTCGGCCAGGCGGAACTGGATGTGCTGCAGCTTGGAGATCGGACGGCCGAAGGCCTTGCGCTCCTGGCAGTAGCGAACGCCGTCGGAGAGGACGAGCTCGGCGGCCGCCTGCGCACCGATGGCGCAGACCAGGCGCTCCTGCTGCAGCTTCTGCATCAGGTAGTAGAAGCCGCCGCCTTCCTCACCGAGCAGATTCTCCTTGGGCACGACACAGTCGCTGAAGTGCAGCTCGGACGTGTCCTGCGCCTTCAGCCCCATCTTCTCGAGATTGCGGCCGCGCTCGAAGCCGGGCGTGCCCGCTTCCACCACGATCAGCGAGACGCCGGTGTAGGGCGGATCGGCGTCGGGGTTGGTCTTGGCGACGACGATGACCAGGTCGCAAAGTTGGCCGTTGGAGATGAACGTCTTCTGGCCGTTGATGACGTAGTTGTCGCCGACGCGGCGCGCGGTGGTCTGGATACCCTGCAGGTCCGAGCCCGCATTCGGCTCGGTCATCGCAATGGCGGTGATCAGGCGCCCGCTGGTGCAGCCGGGCAGCCAGCGCTTCTTCTGCTCCTCGCTGCCGAAGCTGTAAAGGTACGGAACGACGATGTCGCTGTGCAGCGAGTACATCGGACCGGTGGCCCGTGCCTTGGCCATCTCCTCGATGATGCAGACCGAGTAGAGGAAGTCGGCCCCGACGCCGCCGTATTCTTCGGGCATCCAGGGACACAGGAAGCCGTTGTCGCCCGCCTTCTCCCACACGGCGCGCGGAACGATCTGACGCTTCTCCCACTCGGCGTGAAACGGAGTGATCTCGGAGGCGATGAAGCGACGGAGCGCGTCGCGGAACTGTTCATGCTCTTGACGGAAGATCGTACGGTCCATCCGCGCTCGATAGCCGTGGCCTCCGTGCCTGTCCAGCGTCGTCAGAACCGCCCGATCGGCGTCTCAGAACGGCGGCGGGCGGGCCGTCGTTCAGACCAGGATGGGAACGCCGTGCCCGCGGTCATCGGTGAGGATCTCGAAAGCGGCGCGGTGCTGCGTCGACAATGTCTGCGGCGGCGACCACGCCGCACCCTCACGCACGGACACGCTCAGCGTGCAGGCTGCCAGCTTCGAGTTCAGGCAATGCTTGGTCCCGCCCGGCGGATTCAGGTACGTCAGCCCCACGAAGGATTCGCGAGGCGCGCAAATCCGTCCGTGGACGCGAACGTCGTCGCCAGCCGCGCGGAACTTCCAGTCGAAGTATTCGAACGATGCGCGGGCACGAAGCAGGTGCGCCAACGTGTGCAGCGCGTGCTCGCGGCCGGCGTGCCGAAGGACGAGCGGCGTCATGAACGGCGTCCACAGCGGGCCCAGCCGCAGCCGTGCCGTGCCGATTTCGAGAAAGCTGCCGGGGTGCGTGTCGAAGCCCGCCACCTGTCCCCACGCGTACTGATCGGTGTGGCGCTCGCCCCAGTTGTGGTTCTGGCTGCCGGTCCAGTCGTCGATCTGCACGCTGCGCCCGTCCACGTCCAGCGTTCCGCGAAAGCGTGCCATCGGCAGCGCCACCAGGCTCTTGGCCTTGGGCAGGCTCGCCTCGTAGAGCCGCAACGGGAGCAGAAAGAGCGGCGGCTCGTCACCATCGAACGCCAGGTCCCAGCGGATGCGATGGCCGCGCGAGGCCGCACTGCCGACCGCGCGGCCCGCCGCCAGAGCAGAATCGTCGATGGCCACCTCGAAACGCGTACGTTCGAAGCGGCACTTCTCCGCGCCAACCTCGCGCTTGACAGCAACGTTGCTGCCCTCTTCGCCATCGAAGTGGACGGCCCACAATTCGCCGATCGGCGCGCCGCCGCCTGCGGCGGGATGGAAGACCGTATAACGGATCCAGAACGCCAGCGGGCGCGTCGGATGATTGGCGCGAAGAAAGAAGCTCTCGTAGTGCCCTTTGCTCGCGGTTGCGTCGTAGCGGGCGAAATTGGCGGCGGTGATGGCGTCGTCTTGCTGCATGCGCTCTCGCTGCGGTCGATGTCGTTCTACCCTACCCCGCGTCGCGCCCCCAGAACCAGCGCGTTGGGGCCGGGAGGGACGCGGGGCACGGACGCGCCGGTCGGCCAACGCTGTGCTTGACGGTCGCAGGCAGCAGTCGTAACGGGCTCCATGATCGAGCGCATCCCCTTCGGCAGCACCGGACACCGCTCCAGCCGCGTTCTCTTCGGCGCGGCCGCGCTCTGGGGCATGAAGCAGGACAAGGCAGATCGGATCCTGGAGCTGCTTCTCGCCCATGGCGTCAATCACATCGACACCGCTGCTTCCTACGGCGACTCCGAGCTTCGGGTAGGCTCGTGGATGCTTCAGCACCGACAGGCGTTCTTTCTGGCCACCAAAACGGGCGAGCGTACGTACGAAGGCGCGTGGGCGAGCCTGCGGCGCTCGCTTGCGCGCCTGCAGATCGGCAGCATCGATCTCATCCAGCTCCACAACCTGGTCGACCAGACCGAATGGGACGTGGCGATGGGGCCCGGCGGTGCGCTCGAAGCGCTGGTGGAGGCGCGTGATCAGGGACTGGTGCGCTTCATCGGCGTAACCGGTCACGGAGCGAGCGTAGCGCGCCAGCACCGGCGCAGCATCGAGCGCTTCGCCTTCGACAGCGTGCTGCTGCCATATAATTACACGATGATGAAGGTTCCCGGGTACGCCGCTGACTTCGAGGCGCTCGTGTCCGAGTGCCATCAACGCGGTATCGCCGTGCAGACCATCAAATCGGTAGCGCGCCGGCGCTGGCAGGACCAGGCTTCCCCACACTTCAGCTGGTACGAGCCGCTGCGCGACGAAGGTGCCGTGGGCCGCGGGGTAGCCTACGTTCTTTCACGCCCTGGCCTGTTCCTGAATTCCTCGAGCGACGCGACGCTGCTGCCGCTGATCCTGCAGGCCGCGGAGCGGGTGCAGGTCCTTCCCAGCGACCAGGAATTGGCCGCCGATGTTGCTCGCTTCCAGATGCAGCCGCTGTTCTTCGCCGGACAGGACGCCATTTGAGGCCGCCGCTGACGAGACCCACTGACGAGCGACCAGCAGCGATGCGGCCGCGCGTGACCCGGTGGATGGCCGCGTTGCGATGACCGACGCCTCGACTCGGCGCGCTGACCGTATAGTCTCCCGCGAAATTTGGTCGGCGGCGCGCCAGGCGTCCTCGCCGCCGCGCGGAGAGAGCTCATGATCCAGTGGAACGAGCAGCACGAGATGATGCGCGACGCGGTGCGCCGCTTCATCGAGGCCGAAATCGTGCCGAACATCGCCGAGTTCGAGCACGGAGACACCCCGCCTTACGACGTGCTACGCAAGATGATGCGGACCTTCGGCATCGACCATGTCGCGCGCGAACGCTTCGACAAGCAGATCCGGCGCGAAAAACGCGTCGCTGCCGGCGAGGTTCCTGCCGAGGCCGCCGAGCCGCGCAAAGCCGCCACGGGCCCCGAGGCGGCCGACGCGGTGGCGATGCAGATCATCCCGATCATCGAACTGTGCCGCTACTGCCCGGGAATGGTCACCGCCATGGGCGTCAGCGTAGGGCTGACGGCCGCAGCCATCATGTCGAAGGGAACCACCGCGCAAAAGGAGCGCTGGGCGCTGGATCTGCTGACCATGGACAAGATCGGGTCGTGGGCCATCACCGAGCCCGGCTCGGGCTCGGACGCCTTTGGCGGCATGAAGGCCACCGCACGCCGCGACGGGGACGGCTACATCCTCAACGGCAGCAAGACGTTCATCACCAACGGCCCCTACGCCGACACCATCGTTTTCATCTGCCGTCTCGATGAGGGCAATCCGCCGGCAGAGCGCAAAGTGCTGACGTTCGTCTTGGAGCGCGGCACTCCAGGCCTCGAGCAAACCCGTCCGGTGCGAAAGATGGGAATGCATTCCTCGCCCACCGGCGACCTGTTCCTGTCGGACGTACGCGTGGGCCGCGACCAGCTTCTAGGCGAGACCGAAACCCTCGCCTCCCGCTCCGGGGCCAAGGACACGTTCTCCACGGAACGGACCGGCGTGGCCGCGATGGCGCTTGGAATCGTCGAGGAATGTCTGAAGCTATCGGTCGAGTACGCACGCACGCGCGTGGCGTTCGGGCGTCCCATCGGCGAATTCCAACTCATCCAGCTCAAGCTGGCCAAGATGGAAGTGGCGCGCATGAACATCCAGAACATGGTGTTCCGCCAAATCGAGATGGCTGCGGCGGGAATCCGGCCTACGTTCGCGGAAGCCTCGGCGATGAAGCTGTATTCGGCACAGGCTGCGATGGAGGTCTGCCTAGAGGCGGTGCAACTCCATGGCGGCAACGGCTACATGGCCGAGTTCCGCGTCGAGCAGCTGTGCCGCGACGCCAAGGTGCTGCAGATCTACGCCGGCACCGACGAGATTCAGATCTCGCAGATTGCCCGCAGCCTGCTGGCGACCTGATGGCTCGTGGCTGCACACATGGCCGCTGCCGGCAGCCATTGCCCACTCGACGGGGACGTATATTCGACGTCGGCATAGCGTGCCAGAGCATGAAACGGAGCCCCATGGTCGTCCTTCCCGGCGCCGCGACGGACGCTTTCCGGCTTTTGCACCGAGTCTGGCGGTTTGGGCCGCACGATGGCAGCGGCCTCTTCGGACCCGCTCGGCACTCGTGCGCTGACGACGCCGAACGTGTATTCTGGGCCCCTCAAGGAGTTCTCACATGCCGAAGGGACAAGAGAAGAAAGCCACGACGAACAAGCCCAAACTGAGCATCAAGGAAAAGCAGGCCAAGAAGAAAGAGAAGAAAGCCGGCAAATAGCCGCTGGCTGCCGTGTACATCCTCTCGTCGCGCTGGCGGCGGCCGCGGCTGCAACAGGCCAGTCGTACGCGGCGCAGGAGGACTGCTCGCAGCCTCTGTCCAGCGGGCCTACACCTGACGGCCTGCGCTCGACTCGCCGCAACGCTCGTGTCCTCCATCGGCGGAAACGCTGGCGGCGCAGCTTGCGGCAAGGACGGCAGCCGGTCATCGTCACGCATGCGATCGCTTGCAACGTTGCTGCTGGTCACATTCCTCTGCCCGCCGTACGCACGAGCACAAAATGCGAGTTTTGACGCGGACTCGCCGGTGTTCATCGTCAATCGGATGACGGAAGGACATCAGACGTTCCCGGCCGTCGCCTCCCCGCGCGCCGGAGAAGCGATCGTCGTCTGGCAGGGTCCGGCCTCGCCCCACCTGACCGGCCATGGCGTGTGGAGCGGCAAGCTCGCGCGCCACGGTGTGGTCGGCGATGATGCGCTTCTGAACGAAGGCCTTACGGGCTACCCTGGTTTCTATGCGAACGTCGCCGCGAACGAAACCGGCGCGCTCGCGGCCTGGCAGGCACTCGGAGATGCCGATGGCGACGGCGACGCCGTTTTCGGTCGCCATTTGAATGGGGCCAGTGCGCCTGCTCCGGGCGGCCCCTTCCTCGTCAACGAAGCGATCGCTGAATACCAGGATCGCCCATACGTCGGCGCGGCGGCTGACGGCCCCTACATCGTCGTGTGGACGGACGGCGAATTCGCGGCCATGCCGGCCGAGCTCAAGGCGAGGATCTACGACAGCGGCGGTGCAGCAGCGACGGACGAGTTCCTCGTCGGCGACGATTTGCTTCATGTCGATGCGGCGACGCCCGTCGCGGCTCTCGCAAGCGATCGGTTCGTGATCGCCTGGCCGCGCGATACCTCATCGATCGTCGTTCGGTACTTCGACGATGCCGGGCACGTTCTCGGCTCGTTGGATCTTGCCGGCGACTGGTCTGTGTGGCCGCCGTCGATCGGTATCGCCAACTGTCGGGATGGGCGTCATATCGTCGTTTGGGCCGGCAGCACGCTGACGGAGGAGGGGCCGGTGGCCGCGCTTCTCGGCCAGTGGCTCGACGACGCGATGGCGCCTGTCGGAGACACCTACACGATCGCGACCGAAGGAAGCGAGCAGTCCGGTACGCTGTCGGTCACCATGACGCCGGATTGCAACGCGCTCGTCGCGGTCGGGCCTGCCTTGTTTCTCACCGGCGCGCCGGCGAGTGCCGGCGATGAGTCGCAAACGCCGACACGGTTGAACGCAACGTCCAGCAGCGCATACTATCTGCCCGGTCACGCGAGCATTGCGGCCGACACCCCGACGACCCTGGTGGCCGTCTGGTCGATGCGCACGCAGGTCGCGCCGCCTTTCGTGCGCGACGACATCGCCGCGCAGTGGCTGTGCGTGCAGTTCGACGAAGGCGCGTTGTGCGGTGACGCGACCTGCAGCGGCGATGCAGACGTTGCGATACCGGCGCAGCGGGTGAACGTGACCGACGGGCTGCGTACGCTCAATACGGCGACTGGCCTGGCGTCCTGCCGCGCTTGCCGCTGCGACACCGACTCTTCGGGCAACATAACCAGCTCGGATGCCGCCCGAATCCTGCGTTCCGCGGTCGGACAGCCGGTCGAACTCACCTGCCCGCCATGCACCTGAGTCATGGTGGCGCGCGCCACCTCAGGCTGCGCAGAAGCAGACCCGGCGCGACCGGCACCGGACCGGCGGGCACTTGATACTCGGATCACGAACGTAACGCAGGCAATGCCTGACTCGTGTCGCTTCCACCTGCCTGCCGCATTACCCGCATACGAGCTTCTTGCTCGAAAGCTCACACGCCGGCAGGCTGCCGGCACCGAGCGTGCCGGTAGCACACGCGCCGCTGGCTGCGGCTTCGTTGCCGCCGAGGATGATGTCGAGCACCAGATTCGCCGTGTCGACGCCGAACTCTCCGGCGTTGCCCTTCAGATCCAGCACGAGTTGGCCGTCACGGCCGGTGGCAAGCCGCGCTTTGGAGATGATTGCGCCGGCGGCACCCGCATAGCTGAAGCGCACGCCGTCCGAGCTCGTCCAGCCCGAGGCAGGAAGGCTGTGGTGAATCACGATGCTGCCGTCGTGCGTGCGTAGCACCAAGTTCAGCCCGTCCACCGCGGGAGCGCTGCCCGGCCCGGTCGGAAACCACGTCGCTTTCAGCGACAGCTTCTCGTCGCCGCGAGGAGGCTGGTTCTTGGTGATCTTCATCTTGACCGCATGGATGTTGACGCCGCCGGCGCAGTCGTACGGGACGGAGGCGGGATCGAGGGGATCGGTGCCTTCGCGCAGCTCGTCACGATTGCGGATGCCGTCCCCGTCACGGTCGACCGTCGCCGCAGCGCCGGTGCCTGGCGGCCGGCACGTGTAGGTCTGCTCGCCGCGCGGCAACGAGGCCATGGCAAGGAGCGCATCGTCATTGAGCGCGACGTCCTCGCTGTCATCGAGCACGACGCGCCCGCCGGGCAGCACCGAGCCTGCGCGCGGCTCGCCTCCGACACGTCCCGAGAACGTGAGCTCGCAGTCGCCGGCCGCGTCGCGGCCCACCAGCAGCGCCAGACGGCTCAGGCGCTCGGAGGCCGGAGCCGCGCCGATCGTCACCTGCTGGCCCACTGCCGGAGCCAGCCCGGTATCGAGGGAGATGAGGAACTCGCCGACGAAGTCGCCAGGCCTGAGCTCCGCATCGATTCCTTCGAATTCGAAGCCGGATGCGAATTCGAACGGCCCCGAGATGCCGCCGTCGTGCGAAACGCCGAAGCCGCGAACCTGGTCGCCGACGACGAGCTCTTCGGGATCGAAACGTTCTTCTGCGCCGAACTTGCCGACCTTCTGGTAAAGCGCGCGAAGGTGAGGGACCTTCAGAGCGTTCGTCACGCCGGTCGACGTGCCGCCGTTGGTCCCGAGCGGCAACGCATGGCAACCGGCGCACGGAACCGTGAAGGGGTCGACGATCGGCCCGGTGAAGAGCTCCAGGCCCGTCTTCTGCTCGCGCGTCATGCGGTTGTCCAGAGAGCGCACCGGATTGGGCGGATAGCGCATCGTCAGCACGAAGTCGGTGAACGCCTGCATCTCGCCGGCCTCCAGCGGCGCCGACCGGCCGAGAAGTTCGACGAAAGCCGCGTTGAATTTTTTGAAGGCGCCGTCCTCGTCCATCGGGTCGCCGCCCGGATCGTTGCCGGCGGTGCGATCTCCGCGCCAGTGCATCGGCCCGGCATCGGCCATGCCGCGAAGGCTCTGGGTCGTCATCGGTCCCTTGATCGGCGAGAACGGCTTCAGCGGCAGACCGCCCACCGGCGGGAATGGTAGGATTGGATTGGGATTGGGCTCGGGCGCGCCGTACGGATCGCCGAGCTCCCACGCCAGCTGATCGGCGTCGCCGAAGGTATGGCAGCTTGCGCACGCCAGGTCCCCGTGGCCGGAGAAGCCGCGCGCCGCATACAGGAAAGGACGCCCCTGTGCGACGGCCGGCGGCGTCGGATCGTATCCGACCGCGACGGTGGCTGACTGTTGTCGCAGGCCGGCGATGCTGGCGTCACTGACGATCGAGATCGTGTGATCCAGCCGGTTCATCACGTAGAGCCGGTCGTTGGCTTCATCCAGTGCGACGCCGCTGGGCCCGCGGCCCACCTCGACCAGGTCGCGCGTGGACGATCCCGCTTCGAGGGCCGCAGCGTCGAATACGGCTACGTAATCCGAGCCCATTGCGGCCGCGTACAGCAAGCCGCCGTCGCTCGAGAAGACCAGGTCGCCGAGAAGGGCCAGGCTCTGCTCCGACTCGCTCGTCGGGCCGGTGGCCATGCTGTAGTCGATGTGCGGATTGACGTGCACGGGCGTGACCGATGCTCCCGACAACACGGTGATGCGCTCTTCAGTCGCGTGACCTTGAACGCCTCCGGCTCTGATCGGCTCGAAGCGGACCTCGTTGCGCGCCTCGCTGTTGGTGACGAATACGCTTCCGGTGCCGGGCCGGACGGCCATGTTGAAGAGCGTTGTGCCGACGCCGGCAAACGGCCCGATTGCGGCAGCGGCGGTGGGCGGGGTCGCATTCGCATGGATGGCAAAGACGTCCTGGTCGGCCAGCGAGAACGGTATATGCGCGCTCCAGTCGCGGCCGATCTCGTCGTTCCATTCCCCGCTTCCGGCATCGAATCGGACGATGAGCGATCGCTGCAGGATGTCCGGGTCCCCGTAATACGGTGAATCGGCGGGCGGAGGCGGCGCACCGCCGTTGGCGGCAACGGTCAGCTCGCGAATCACCGACGTGTTATTGCCGGAATGGAAGACCGCGGCGTAGACCGTAGAGCCATCCGGCGTCACCGCGAGCGCACGTGGTGTGTCGCCGAACAGCTCGAGCACGGCAAGTGGCGTGCCGCCGATACCTGCGCCGACGTTCTCGGCGTGAAAAGCCCACACCAGAGCGCGCGGGATGCTGTCTTCGCTGAATGCAGGGTCGATCGCTTCCGGCAGATTCTGCCCGCGCCGCGCGGTCGTGATGAAGGCTTTGGTGACGGAGCCGCCGAAGACGATGTCGCGGGGCTCGTCGCCAACGAGCAGCGTATGCTTGACGCGCGAGGCCGTAAGGTCGGCCGCATCCACCTCGACGATGCTGACGCTGTCGGAAAGATGGTTGACGACCCAGGCCTCGGTTCGGTTGGTGGCCGTGTTGAGGCGGCTGGCGACGGCCACCGGCTCCAGTCCGACCGGAACTGTGGCGGCGAGCACGAGCCCGCCTCCATTCACCTGGAAGATGGAAAGCGATCCGTCCGGCGTATTGACGGCGAAGAGCAGATCGCCCGCCGGCGAGAGCGCGAGCGGCCTGGTATGCCCGCTTTCGAAATTCACGAAGGTATCCGCGGCTCCAGCGTTGTACGGCAGCAAAGCGGCAACGACAACGGCGAAGATGGACCGGGCGTGTATGGCCATTACGTGTCCCCCTACGGTCAGATGGAAGCGTCGGGGGAAACCTAACGGGGTGGCGAGGCTGTGACCAGACTCGCACCTTGCCGACCTACGAGGCCCGGTGCGCGGGCGTTTCACGCGCAGTCGATGCTCGGCGGCTACAACTCAAACCGAGACGGAGAACCGCATTCAGGCGCGGCCGCGACGCGTGCCGTTGCGTCCGTCTATGGCGGTGTCAGTCCGTCGCATTCGACGCTCGTAACGGCGATCGGAGATGACGTCGAAAAGCTTGTGCTGAAGGAGGAGCTGCCCGGGCCGGCCAGCGTTTTGTCAGCCGCGGTCCAGTCGAACATGATCGTGCTGCCTTGAATATGACGCCCGTGGCAGACCAGACCCACGTTGATGATCGTGCCGGCAGCATTCATGGTCGCGCTGCCATCACAGGGCCTGGCCGAATCGGCGTCGTAGTAGGCGAAACCCGCCAGCCCGACGGCACCGCTGGGCTTGAGTGCCTTCACCTTCCTCAGGACGAGGTTGAAAGCCCCGGTGTTCACGCAGACGTCCTTGGCGCTGGCCTCGGCGGTCGTCAGCATGAGAATGCACGCGGTCACTCCGAGAACGTATCGGGTCTTCATGGGCTCTCCTGTTGGCTTTGGCAGGCGTGACGAGAACGGAGTTAAGCGGCGACTATGCATGCATATCCCACCCGTGTCGAGGCGTCGGGTGCCCAGCTCAGGCCGAGCGCGTTGCACTCCCGGGAATAGCAGTTCAAAGCTTTTCCCGACCACGTGGAACCACGTGCCTACTTCTCCGATCTTCCGCCATGAAGCTCGTGCTGGAGTCTGGGCGCGAAAAAGAGTCGCCCATAGTGCACTACGGACGTGTTCTTCGTCCGCAAATGGTCGGACGTTACGTTGGCCGGGGCCTCGAAACTAGCGGCGCGCGACGGGGCCGGATGAGACGGCGGTGCCGCCCGCGTCTCGTCCGCGTGCACGTTCGGCCGCGAGGCGAGACGCAGGCGTACCGCGGGCGTCAGGGTATGGTGCGCACGGCGCGTACCGGATTGCCGTACATCTTCAGGGGCGTGTAGATCTCACCATCGTCGAACACTACCACATTGGCGCCAGAGGGGATCGAAACGTAGGTGGTGGAGGTCCAGTAGTTGTCCGAACGCGTGCAGCTGCAGGTGTCGATCGTGCAGCCCGGCGTGCAATTGGTGTTGAACTCGGCATAGGCCGCCGGATAGACCGCACCGAAGTTCACGATCGAGTGCAGCTCGCGGACGTTCGGCACGCGCCAGTCGCTATAGCCGGCGAAGCTCATCGAGTTCAGCGTGGCGACCTTGACGGCAAAGGCATCGTTCCAGGTGTAGGACGTGTCCTTGTCATGGATGCCGCCGTCGTCCGAGAGCTTCTCCCACATCAGACCGGTGGCGAGGTCGCTGATGGTCCCGTCCCCGTTGTCGACGAAGTTTCTCGCGAAGCCGTTCTGGTGATCGCCGTCGTGGCCAGTGCCTGCGCAGTCGATGAGGACGCCGGAGGAGTTCCAGCAGAGGGTCTGGCCCGACGTCAACGGTTGAGCGGCCGGCTGGGTCTGGCACTGCGCCAGATCCTCGGCGCACTGCAGAGGGTTTGGGGGCAGCGAACCGCCCGAAACGCCACTGACGACGCCAGCACCGCAGCCTTCCAAAAGGTCCTTGATGGCAGACACGTCACCCGTGGAAAGGCATGATGTGCCTTGGCCCTCCGCCTTCACTTCCGCTTTCTCGAACGACTCGTTGATACTGAGGTCGCACTTGGCCACCGCTTCCGCGTACTTGACGGTGTCCGCAGTGAGCGCGAACGCCTTTTCGGCCTTGGCGAGGCAGGCAGAGTAGCGGCCGGCGGCGTCGGTTTTGGCCGCCTGACAGATCTGCTCCGGTGTTTTCCCCGCATGTCCCGGGTGCCCGTACGACAGTACGATCGTCACGATGCCAGCGCCCAGCGCAGCAGCGCGCGGCACGGGCATGGCCTTGGTCTTCCAATGTCGCATCGTATTCTCCCCAACAGTTTGTAATGGCCGTCGCCTGGCGCGGCGGCGGCAAGAACTGGCCCCAATGACAACGCTGTGTCCAAATGTGAACTGGAGTTCAGTTGCGGTCTGCCTCGTGACGACGGTCGCCCCCGGCGTTAGGACGAGTGGGCGCTGCCGGCAATGCAGAAATGGCTCGAGCTGGCGCCCGGCCAGCGATGACGCGCGATTTTCAAAAAAGTGACGCCGCGTGTCGAATCGAGCCTTCCTCGTTCGACCAGGGTAGAGACGGAACCGTTTCGCAGTTCGGAAAAAAGGAGACGCCCATGCGGTACCTGCTTTTGGCCTACGGCGACGAGAAGAAGTGCAAAGCGCTCACCGACGAGCAGATGCAGGCGCTCGGCAGGAAATGTGCCGATCTCGACGAGCGCCTCAAGCAGACCGGAAGGCTCGTCAGCTCAGGCAGCCTGAGCTGGGACGCAACGACGATCAGGCCGAAGAACGGCGAATCGGTCATCACCGACGGCCCGTTCATCGAGAGTCACGAGATCGTCGGAGGATTCGTGATCATCGAAGCGCACGACATGAACGAAGCGTTGCAGATCGCAAAACTGCATCCGGCGGCGACCCTCGGCGAGCATCTCGGCTGGGCCGTGGAGGTTCGTCCCATGGAGGCGTGCGAGCTTCTGCGATGAGAACTCTTCTCGGCGAAGTCGACGTCCGCCGTCGCCTTCTCAATACGGTACGGCGCGAACGGTGTATGCAGGCCGCCATGTGTTGACGCCTAAGTCGCCCTCCTGGATGTCGGAGTGACGTAGCTCGTCATCGCATGCACCGAGCAGGAGCGGCGCGGCAACAACACGTCACGCAGCCGCAGGTCCCAGGGCGGACAGTACGGGAACCGCATTCATCCTTGAACGCATCCCGCCGCCAAGCTCATATGGGGACTCGCGCAATTCCATTGACAGGTAGGCCCCGCAGCGCGATGGTTACCGCCTTCGCAAATGGAGGACCTGCCATGTCCGGGAACCTTTGCCGTGCCGCGCTTGCCGCTCTGCTGCTAGGACCCGCCGCTGTCCTCGCGCAACAAGCAGAGAACTTGAAGCCGTTCGCTCCGGGCGATCTGCGATCCGCGGGCAGGATCGACTTTCCGATCTCCTGCCAGCCGGCCTCGCAGGCCGAGTTCAACCGCGGCGTCGCCCTGCTGCACTCATTCTTCTACGAGGAAGCTCGCAACATTTTCACGAGGATTGCCGCACAGGATCCTGCGTGCGCGATGGCGCAATGGGGCATTGCGCAGAGCTGGTGGCATCCGATCTGGGCGCCGCCCACGGCCGAGGAGATGGCCGCCGGCAAAGCCGCTGCCGATAAGGCGATGGCGCTGACGGCAACGCCGCGCGAGCGCGCATGGATCGAGGCGATCAACGTGTATTACAACACTGCCGATCCGGTCGTCGCCGAGTCCGCCGGGCACTCCTGCCACGGCCCGGTCGGGCCGCGGGACCGTGTGGTCGCCTACGAGCGCGCCTTCAAGCACAACGTGTACGACAAGTACCCCGGCGAGCTCGAGGCGCAGGTCTATTATGCGTTCGCGGTGCTTTCGGTGGGCTACGCCACCCCGCTCGACACCACACTCGTCAACCAGAAGGCCGCTGGGGCGATACTGGAGGAGCTCTGGAAGAAGCACCGCCAGCATCCCGGCATCGCCCACTACATCATCCACAGCTACGACTACCCTGCCCTGGCGACGAAGGCTTTGGACGCGGCCAGGACCTATGCCGACATCGCACCGTGGGTGCCACACGCGCTGCACATGCCGTCCCACATCTTCACGCGCCTTGGCATGTGGGATGAGGCGATCGCGGGAAACGCCGCATCGGCGCAGGCACAGAACGACTACTCGAAGCTGCAGGGCCGCACGGCCATGGACACCCAAGAGCTGCACGCGCTCGACTACATGATGTACTCGTACCTGCAGCAGGCGCGCGACGTCGAGGCGAAGAAGGTGCTTGACCAGGTACTGGCCGTCGACGACACCTTCCCGGAGACCGATTTCGTCGGCGCCTATGCGCTCGCCGCGGTCCCGGCGCGTTACGCGCTGGAGCGAAATGCCTGGCAGGAGGCCGCCACACTGCCTGTGAAGCCGCGAAAGCAGTGGGAGGCCAATCCCTTCGCCGAAGGACTGATCGAGTACGCGCGAGCCCTGGGACGCGCTCGCAGCGGCGACGCGGCGGGCGCGCGCGCGTCGCTCCAGCGCATGGCCGCGCTGCGCGACGCGACGACGGACGTTCGCTTCGAGTACTTCAAGAAGCACCTCGAGTTGCAGATGCAGGCCGCCTCCGCCTGGCTCGCGCACGCCGAAGGAAGGCACGACGAGGCGCTCTCGGCGCTGCGGGCGGTCGCCGACGCCGAGGACGCGCTGGGCAAGCACCCGGTAACGCCCGGCGCTCTCGTGCCGGCGCGCGAGCAACTGGGCGAGATGATGCTGCTGTTGAATCGGGCGAACGAGGCGCAGCAGGCCTACGCCGGAGCGCTGAGTATCTACCCTTCCCGCTTCAACTCGATGTACGGCGCGGCGCGCGCGGCCGAGGCGCTTGGCGATCAGAAGGTCGCGCGCGAACGCTACCGGATGCTTGCGAAGCAGGCCGAGAAGGCCGACGCGCCTCGCCGCGAGCTGGCACACGCCAAGAATTATCTCGCCGCGGATCGATCGCCCACGGGTGACGACGTCGTCGACGGGCGGTGAGGTCCCGCCTGTCCCTCGACTCCCGGGGCGCGCGCGACGGGTCCGCCGAAATCTGTCCCGCATCATTTGCGAGAACCGCGCCTCACCCCTAAACAGGGGGCCACAACCCCCGAAAGGGAAAAAAGGAGCGGACCCAGATGAGCTTCTACGCTTCGGCCAGTGCATCAGGAGGCGCCACCGCAGGCGTCGCACACCCTTCGTTCTTCGCAGAGTTTTCCTTGACGCGCACGCGCAAAGCGGCGGCGGCTGCCTGCGCCGCTCTGCTGCTCGTCGGTTCAACCGAAGCAGCGTTCGCGGACTGTTTCTCGAGCAAGCTCAAAGCTGTCGCCAAGGCCGAGTTCTCGGCGCTGTCGTGTCACTCGCAGGTTGCCGCCAGAGGCGAGGACTCCAAGCTCGCCGACTGCCTTGCCAAAACCTCGCTGAAGCTCGACGAAGCTTTCGAGAAGGCCGGAGATTGCGCCGGCGTGCTCACGAGTTGCGATCAGGTGCAGCAGGATTGCGCAGAGGCGGTCTCGACCGCAATGACCGTCATGCTCCCCAGCAGCTGCGCGGCGGCAAAACTCAAGGCGGCGGCCAAGTTGGCGAAGTCGCGCCTCAAGTGTGCGGCGAGAGCCGCCGCGACCCTCACCCCGATTTCCGACGACTGCATCGACAAAGCCGACGCGCAATTCGCCGCGGCGATCGACAGAGCCGGCGACTGCCCAGACGGCGGGTCCCCGCTCACGCTCATCGAAACCGCGTGCGTGGAGCCGGCAATCGCTCTGGACGCGCAGGACATGATTTCCGCCATCTGCACGGGCCCACCGACCACGACCACATCGTCGACCAGCACCACAGAGTCGCCGACGACGACGGTAATGGATCCGACGACGACGACCATTCAAGCCACGACCACAACCACTGCCGAGTCGACGACGACAACGAGCCAGCCCACGACGACCACGACTCTGGACCCCTGCAATCCCAACCCATGCATGAACAACGGCACGTGCATCAACGAGGAGGCGGGTTTTTCCTGCCAGTGCTGGTCCGGCACCAGTGGTGTGCTCTGCGAGGACGCGTGCTCGGACGATCCCAATAAAACCGAGCCAGGTATCTGCGGTTGCAACGTGTCCGACACCGACAGCGACAGCGACGGTACCGCCGACTGCGTGGACGCTTGCCCGGCGAACCCCTCGAAGACGACGGCTGGCGGAATATGCGGCGGCTGTGAAGATGAAAGCGACTCCGATGGCGACGGCACACCGGATTGCCAGGATCTCTGCGCGTTCGATGCCAACAAGATCGATGGCGGCGTCTGTGGCTGCGGAGTGTCCGATGATGACGTCGATGCCGACGGGACCGCCGACTGCTTCGACGGTTGTCCCCTCAATCCGCTAAAGACCTCACCCGGCGGTTTTTGCGGCGGTTGTGAAGACGAGAGCGACATCGATGGCGACGGTACTCCGGATTGCGGAGATGACTGTCCGGCCGATCCCGCGAAGATCGATGCCGGAGTCTGCGGCTGCCACGAAAGCGATGCCGACGCCGACGGCGACGGTACCGCCGACTGCGTCGACGGTTGTCCCGCGAATCCGACCAAGAATGCGCCGGGCGGCGCATGCGGCGACTGCTCGGACGACGTGGACACGGACGGCGACGCGACGCCCGACTGCATAGACTCCTGCCCGGATGACCCGAGCAAGACCGAGCCGGGCACCTGCGGCTGTGGCATCTCCGACACGGATGCCGATATGAACGGGACGCCCGATTGCATCGAGTACTGAGCGAACCGACGAGCGGGGGCGGCGGCCGATCCCGTCCTCGTTTGATCATCCCGCTCGACAGGCCCGCAGTGCGGACGTCGCTGGACGCCGCGACCGCAGCGGTGCCAACAACTGGAGATGCAGCTTCGCGTCGCCAGGCGCAAAGGGCGGTGCGGCCGAGACGACATGTCGCGGCCGCACCGCCGGGCCGGTTTACGAAGCCGCCGGCGGGGACGTCGGCATGCTCGGGGCTCGGCTACAACGTCAACGACGTTTCCACTGCACAGGCATTTCTGAAGACCCTGGCCGCTACGGCGAATCGTCGTCGCCAGTAGCCGGCTCGGCCACGGGAAGGGTCACATCGAAGTGGAACGTGGAGCCCTGCTCCGCAGCGCTCTCAACGCATATCGTACTGCCATGCAACTCGATGATACGGCGACTGATCGCCAGCCCGAGGCCGGTCCCGCCGTAGCGTTCCGCGATCTCCGGGCCGGCCTGCGAGTACTCATCGAAAATTCTCGTGATGCGATCGGGCGAGATTCCGATGCCGGTGTCGGTGACACGAAACTTCAGCACGACGCCGTGCGGGGCGCGCGAAATCAGCTCGACCGCCAGGGTCACCCCGCCGCGCTCGGTGAACTTGACGGCATTGCCGGCAAGATTCGTCAGAACCTGGCCGAGTTTGATCGGGTCCCCGACGAGATGCGTCGGGGCATTCGGGTCGATTTCGACGTTCAGCGTCAGTTGCTTGCGCAACGCAACAGGCTCCAGCGTCTGCGCGGTGCCGAGTAAGAGGTCACGCAGATCGAAACGCCGACGTTCGAGCGTCACCTTGCCCGCCTCGACCTTGCTGAAGTCGAGCATGCTCTGCAGAAGCGCCAGTGCCTTGTCGAGGCCGCGACGCAGCATGCCCAGATAACGGTCGGCGTCGGGCTGCAGCCCGGAGTGTTGCAACAACTCGGCGGCCATACCGACGGCAGCGACGGAGTTTCGCACCTCGTGCGCGAAAACCGCGAGAAACTCGGACTTCGCCCGCATCGCCTGCTCGGCCATCCTGCGGCCGAGCAGCAGCTCACGCTCGTACTTGCGGCGGTCCACCGCCTGGAACACGGCGATGCGTATCGCCTCGGATCTGCCGTCGGACGTACGCCGCTCGTTGGCACTAACGAAGACGGAAAGTGAGGAAGCGTCCTTGCGCACGAGGTCGAGCGCGATCTCGTGAACGAAGCCCTGCATGCGCAGCAGCGGCGCGAAGTGCGTTTCGTAGAAGATCCGGCCCGCGACCGTCATCAGCTCCGAGAACCTGCGCTTTCCCACGATCTCGGCGCGGTCATATCCGAGCCACGACAGGAGCGTCGAGTTCGCCGCCACGACATTGCCTCGCGGGCAAGTCAACAGCAGTCCGCAGGGAGCACGATCGAGAAGATCCGGCGGAAGCTCTTCGTCAGCCATGCGGTTCCTTGCGGCACGTCCGTTGGCGCGCAAGGTAGCGCTTCATGGCCGAGATGACCTCGGACGGAGCACTCAGGTTCGGGCAATGGCCCGTAGCATCCAGAACCACGAGCTCGCTGTCGCGGAGGTTGCGATGCACGTACTCGCCCACGGCCACGGGTGCGATCACGTCGTTGTCGCATTGGAGCACGAGCGTCGGCACCGTGACCCGCGCAAGGTCGGACCGGTTGTCCGAGAGGAACGTTACGCGAGCGAAGTGCTTGGCGATCTCCGGGTCGGTACGGCAGAAGCTGTTGGCCAGTTCCTCGGAGAGCTCGGGACGGTCGGGATTGCCCATGATCGTCGGCGCCATCGCACGAGACCATCCAAGGTAATTGTCATCCATCGAATCCAGCAGCTGGTCTATGTCCTTCCGGGAGAAGCCGCCCTGATAGTTTTCGTCATCGACGTACCGCGGCGACGGCCCGACCATGACCAGGTGCGCGAATCGCTCAGGCTGCTCGCAGACGGCAAGGGCGCCGATCATCGCGCTGACGGAGTGCCCGACGAACACCACGTCGCGCAGATCGAGAGCGTCGCAGATCTCGAGCACGTCCTGGGCGTAACCCGCGAGCGTATCGTACTTGGACCTTTGATAGGCGCCGAGGTCCGATTTGCCGGCACCGACGTGGTCGAACAGGACGAGGCGGTAATCGGCCTCGAAGGCCGGCACGAGGTAGCGCCACATGTTCTGGTCGCACCCGAATCCATGAGACAGCAGCATGGGCTGCTCGCCTCGACCCAGTACGGTCACATTGTTGCGGTGAAGAACGTCCATGGAGCTCTGCCTACCCCGCTTGTGTGGCTTTACGCCTATGCTGACCCTATCCCATTGGTCAGTGCCGGTCGATGCATCGCGGCGACTCCACGATCGGGGTGCAGACGCGGGCGCGCCGCGACAGCGGACCGCAACCGATGCGGGCTCTCGCCGTGCAGGTCGCGGGCGATGTTGGCCATGACCATCGGGCTGCGCGGGAAGCAGACGGCGATGACGGATTCCTGGTGGCGTGGCGACAAGGCGGTACGACGTCGGCACCCGCGACGAACGACGTTCGCGCCGCGCGCGTCACCCGCGCCGGCGGTCGCATCGATGCCGATGGCGGGGTGCTGTTGGCGACGGCCGCGACGGCGATCACCGGCGGGCCCTCGGCTGCTTTCGACGGAACTCTGTGGCTGGTGGCGTGGACCGAGAGCACGACAAGCGGACACGACCTGAAGGCGGTGACGGTGGCTGCGGACGAACGCCGTCCCACGCCGGCCGTCATCGCGCAGAACGTCCTTGCGCAAGAGCCGGCGATTTCCTCGACGCGCGACGGACGAACGCTCGTCGGCTTCACGCGCGACGAAGGAGCCTACGACAGCATTCGTGCCGTGATGGTTGCGCCGTAGCAGCCTCAACGTCCGTCACCGCACTACGCCCTCGCTGCGGTGACACTCTCTGCGGCTTCGCATGTAACGCACTCGCACGCGCTCCTGTGCCGAGGGGGGAGTCGCACGACGCTACGCAGGAACGCCGCCACCACGCTTGCCGTCGCATGCCCGCCGCTGCAGCGGCAAGCGCGCCATGCGCCGTCGTCGTCGCGCGCGGCCCTTCGCTTGCGCCGCGCAAGCGAAGACGGCCTCGATAAAGGCCTGGACGATCGGCGTCAGCAGATCGCCGCAATCGAGGGAGTCGCGGAACGTCTGCTCCACGAACAGCGGAAGGGGTGTGACCCCGAGCGCGCGCCACCTCGACAAATTCGTCGAGGTGGCTAGAACCCGCGCGCCGTGGATCGGCTACGCCCGTCGCTCCAGCACCGCCCCGTCGTCATACAGTTTGCGCACCTTGACCTGCCCCGGCGCTCCCACCGCCAGGCACAGCTCGCACAGCGTGCACTCGTCGAGATTCTTCTCGACGATCTGCACCTTGCCCGTGGTGCCGTCGTAGATGTCCACCGGACAGACCTCGTCCAGCTTCTTGGCCGCGGCCGCGTCGTTGGCCAGCGTGGGATCGACTTCCACTGCGATGAAGAGTGCCATCCTACTTCCTCCCCAGCTTCTCTTTGACGAGGGCCGGGATGTCCTCGATGCGCTCGGCAACTCCGATGCCGGCAGCGCGCATGCGCTCGATCTTCTCCGCCGTGGTGTCGGCCTTGCCCTCGACGATGGTGCCGGCGTGTCCGAAGCGCATGCCGGGCATTGCATCCATGAAGCGGCCCGCCATGAACGCGACCACGGGCAGGCGCGACTTGTTCTCGGTCACCCAGCGAGCCAGGTCGGCTTCCATGCGGCCGCCGGGCTCCGAGTAGATCGCGATAGCCTCGGTTTCCGGATCGGCTTCGTACAGCGGCATCAGCTCGGCGTAGCTCGAGCCGATGATGGCGTCGCCGCCGATCGAGCAGGCCGTGGACTGGCCGAGGCCGGCCGCGGTCAGCGTGTTGCAGATCTCCGTGGTCATTCCGCCCGAGCGCGACATTACGCCGATGCTGCCCTTGCTGAACGCCTTCTTCGCATCGACGGCGCGGCCGCCGAGGCCGCCGATCTTGGCCTCGCCGGGCGAGAGAATGCCGAGACAGTTGGGTCCGATGATGCGTGCTCCGCGCAGGCTGGCCAGCTCGACCATCTGCGCGACCTCGAAGCGCGGGATGTTCTCGGTGACGATGACGAGCAGCTTGATGCCGTTCTCGATCGCCTCGAACGCGGCATCGCGCGTGAACGCGGGCGGTACCGAGATGACGCTGGCGTCGACGCGCTCGCGCTTGACGATCTGTTCGACGGTGTCGAACACGGGCACGCCATGCACGTCGCGCCCGCCGCGGCCGGGCGTGACGCCGCCGACGATCTTGGTGCCGTAGTCGAGACACTCGCGCGTCATCGAGACGGCCTCGCGGCCAGTTATGCCCTGAATGATGCAGGTGGTGTCGCCGGTGATCAGGATCGACACGTCAGTTCCCCTTCCACTTGGCCACGGCGCGGCCGGCGGCCTCATACATCGAGACGGTGCGATCGCAGTACTCGACGCCGTATTTGCTCAGGATCTTGAATCCTTCCTGCTCCCAGGAGCCCGGGATCCGGAAGATGGCGATCTTTTCGGCGGGATCGCCTCCCGACTCGATCACGCCCTTGATGACGCCGCGTGCGACCATATCGACGCGCGTGTTGGAAACGACGTTCATCATGACGGCGATCTTGGTGACGCCAGGCTTGGAAAGAATCAGCTTGGTCAGGTTGGCCACCTTGCCCACGCTGGGGTTGCCGCCGATCTCGCAGTAGTTGGCGGGATCGCCGCCGTGGTTGCGCACGGCATCGAACAGCGTCAGCGATCCGCCGCCGGCGCCGATGATCAGGCCGAGCGTGCCGCCGAACTCGGTGACGTTGCCGGCCACGCCGCGGTGGTCGGCCGCGTTGATGGCCGCGCCCTCCAGCTCGAACTTCGTCGGCGTGCGCGCCATGCGCGTCTCGTCGTCGCCTATGCCGAGCTCCTTCAGCAGCGCCTTGTGCGCTCCCCTCGCCTCGGCCTCCATGTCCACGTGCGCATCCAGCGCCACGAACGTCCCGTCGGCGAGCTTGGCCAGCGGATTGATCTCCGCCAACGTCAGGCCGTACTGCATGAAGATGCGTGCCAGCGGCGCGGCAAAGCGCATGATCGCGTTGACGTCGGAGCCGGTGGCGAGCTGCGCGACCAGTTCCTTGGCGCGGAAGTCGGAGAACGGGATCAGCGTCGAGAAGTGCTTCTTGGCGATGTGCTCAGGATGCTTTTCCGCCACTTCCTCGACGTCGATGCCGCCCATGTCCGACAGGATCATGACGGGCTTCTTGGCAATGCCGTCCCAGGTGACGCCGAGGTAGTACTCCTGCGCCACCGGCTGGCGGCTCTCCACGAGCACGCCGCGCGCCTTGTGGCCGTTGATCTCGAGCTTGAGGATCTTCTCGCAGGCCTCGGCGGCCTGATCGGGCGTATCGGCGAACAGCACGCCGCCGGCCTTCATGCGGCCGCCGGTGAGCACCTGGCTCTTGAGAACGGTGGGGCCGTTGATGGCGGCCGCGATCTGGCGCGCCTCCTCGCCCGACCTGGCGAGCTTCGAGCCTTTCGGCAGCGCGACCCCGTGCCGCGCCAGCAGCAGTTTCGATTCGTATTCGTAGAAGCGCAAAGCGTCAGTCCTCCCAGAAAAAGCGCCGGCTTTTACTGTGCGCGCCGCGGCGGGGCAAAATGCCGAAAAGCGTCAGGCCTCGATTCACGAGTGTGGCTAGAACCGCGAATCGAGACCTGACCCCACTCTTTGCTACAGGCCGAGGCGTTCAGTCGTGGCTTTGTACTGCGCCCAGATCTCCTGGGGACAGCGGTCGCCGAACTTCTCGAAGAACTCCTTCTGGCTGGCCATCTCGGCCCGCCAGTCGTCCTTGTCGATGCGGAAGAGCTCTTCCATCACTTCGCTGCTCACCTCGTGCTCGATGCCGCGCAGGTCGAGCGCGCCGGGAGCGGGCACGAAGCCGATCGGCGTCTCCACCGCATCCGCCTCGCCCTTGCAGCGGCCGAGGATCCAGCGCAGCACGCGCACGTTGTCGCCGAAGCCCGGCCACAGGAAGTTGCCGTCGCCGTCCTGACGGAACCAGTTGACGTGGAAGATCTTCGGCAGCTTGTCGCTGCGGCCGCCCAGGCTCAGCCAGTGGCCGAAGTAGTCGCCCATGTTGTAACCGCAGAACGGCAGCATCGCGAAGGGATCTCGCCGGATGACGCCCGCCTGCTGATCCTGCTGCGCAGCCGTCGTCTCCGACGCGACCGCGGCGCCCACATAGCAGCCGTGCTTCCAGTCGCGCGATTCGAAGACCAGCGGCGCGGTCTTGGCGCGGCGGCCGCCGAAGATGAACGCCGAGATCGGAACACCCGCAGGATTCTCCCATTCCCTGGAGATGCCGGGGCACTGCGAGGCCGGCGCGGTGAAACGGGAGTTGGGGTGCGCGGCCTTGCGGCCGCTGTCGGGCGTCCAGTCCTTGCCCTGCCAGTCCAGCGCATGCGCAGGCGCAGGCCCCATGCCTTCCCACCACACGCCGCCGTCGTCAGTCAGGGCGACGTTGGTGAAGATCGAGTTCTTCGACAGCGCCGCCATCGCGTTCGGGTTGGTCTTGTTGCTGGTGCCGGGCGCGACGCCGAAGAAGCCGGCTTCGGGATTGACGGCATAGAGGCGGCCGTCGGCGCCGAACTTCATCCAGGCGATGTCATCGCCGACTGTCCAGACCTTCCACCCTTCCTGCGACTCGGGCGGCAGCAGCATCGCCAGGTTGGTCTTGCCGCAAGCCGACGGGAACGCGGCCGCCATGTACGTCACGTCGCCCTTGGGGCTCTCGAGGCCGAGGATCAGCATGTGCTCGGCCAGCCATCCTTCCTCCCGCGCCATCGTCGAAGCGATGCGCAGGGCGAAGCACTTCTTGCCGAGCAGGGCGTTGCCGCCGTAGCCCGAGCCGATGCTCCAGATCTCGCGCCGCTGCGGGAAGTGCACGATGAAACGCCGCTCCGGCGACAGGTCGCCGATCGAGTGCATCCCCTTGACGAACACACCGCTCTCGCCGAGCTGATCGAGCGCGATCTTTCCCATGCGCGTCATGATGCGCATGTTGACGACGACGTAGGGCGAGTCGGTGATCTCCACGCCCACGGCCGACATGGGCGAGCCGGCCGGGCCCATGATGTAGGGAATCACGTACATCGTGCGTCCCTTCATCGCTTCCTTGAACAGAGGCAGAACGCGCTGGTGCGCCTCCTCGGGCGACATCCAGTTGTTGGTGGGGCCGGCGTCTTCCTTCTTGTCGGAGCAGATGAAGGTGAGGTGCTCGACGCGTGCGACGTCGTTGGGGTTGCTGCGGGCCAGGAAGCTGCCTGGGTTCTTCTGTTCGGACAGCCGGATGAGGTCTCCGCTGTCGGTCATCTCGCGACAAAGCCGGTCGTACTCCTCCTGCGATCCATCGCACCAGTAGATCCGGTCCGGCTTGGTCAGCTCCGCGACCTCATTCACCCATTGCTGCAGCCCTTTGTGCATCGGCGGTCCCTGCCTCCTGCGGCCCTGTGATATGTGCTCCGAGTCCGGAGCTGAGCCGAGAATAAGCGGCGCTTCTACGCCGTTCGCCTCAGAGAAGCGAGCATTGAGTCCGTCGGCGCTTCTCCTTTCTATTAGGGCCGCTCGTTTCGGCGCCAGCCCGAGGCGGGCGGCAGTCGAATCAGCGTCTCGGGTCCAGCGGCTTGGGCGGCGGGCCCGGGGAGGCGGCCGGCGCCTGAAGGAGCGCTCGGCAGGCTGCCGGCATGGCCGACACCGACATCGCCTTTCCCGGCGCGCCCGGCTTCGGATGCAGGATCCCCTCGCGGAACCAGTAGTCCAGCTCCTTGCCGCAGCCGTCGCCGCCGGTAGGAGGAGCCTGGTCGATGCACTGGGGCTGCCCCGGCGGACAGGCCAGGCGGATGTGGAAGTGGTAGTCGTGCCCGGCCGCCGGACGGATCTTCCGCAGCCAGGCGCGGTCGGAGCCGGCGTCGCGGCACAACGCCTTCTTGATCCCTGCATTGACGAAGACGCGTGCGACCTCGGGCTGGCTGGCCGCGGCGCGCAGCAGGGCCAGGTGCTGGCGCGAATAGACGCTGGGATCCACGTCCTTGCGGTCGCGCCGCAGCAGGCTCGTCGAGAAGCTGTCCTCGCGCTCCTTGGGCGTCAGGCGGCGCGCCGGCATCGGCCGCAGCCAGATGTCGATCTCGATGCCGAGCTGGTGCGAGGAATGGCCGGTAAGCATCGGCCCGCCGCGCGGCTGCGACATGTCGCCGATCAGCAGGCCAGGCCAGCCCGTGACCTGCGACGCCGTGCGCGCGAAGCGCTCGAGGAAATCGAGGACGTAGGGATGACCCCAGTTTCGATTGCGTGACAGGCGCATCACCTGCCAGTGCTTGCCGTCGGCGGGAAACCGCATGCCTCCGCTGAAGCAGCCCTTCCAGTACTCGCCGATGATGCGGCCTTCTCCGGCCGCCGGCGTCCGGACGGTGCCGAACGCACGGCGCGCGGCGTCCTTGGGCAGGCTTGCCAGCGCGGCCTTCTGGCGCGCGGCTTCCTGTGCCGAGTTTTCCTGCGCTCGGGCAGACGTCGCGCTGGAGACGACGGCCGCAGCAATCAAAACGAGGCACGACAGCAGCCGCGGTTGCCGAGGCGAAGACGGCGGCAGAGACGCTTGCGCACGCGGCGGTTCATGCATGCGTTCGAAGGTGAGCAACTCGGCGCCGCTTGGCAAGCCGCCGCTGTACACAGACGCGCCTGCGCCGGCGATCGCAGCGCCATTGGTCTACGGTTGGAGTTCGGCGCCGCCCGAAGATCAACGATTGGAGAACGGCGCCGTGCGCTCAGAAACCGTCCACGATTGGGCCTCGGCACGGGCCGTTGGAAAGCCGTGTGCTTGAAGTGCGCGGGCCGCTCAGAACTGGTACGCCGCCTTCAGCTCCGGGTCCTTGGCCGCCAGCATGCGGGCGAGCTCGACCATCACCTTGCACTGCTTGTAGGTGGCATCGTCCTGCATCTTGCCGTCGATCATGACGGCACCGGTGCCGTCGCCCATGGCATCGATGACCTTCTTCGCCCACAGCACCTCGTCCACCGGCGGGCTGAAGACCCTTTTGGCGATGTCGATCTGCACCGGATGCAGCGACCACGCGCCCACGCATCCCATCAGAAACGCGTTGCGGAACTGGTCCTCGCAGGCAACCACGTCCTTGATGTCGCCGAAGGGGCCGTAGTACGGCAGCACGCCATTGGACACGCACGCATCGACCATGCGCGCCATCGTGTAGTGCCACAGGTCCTGCTGCGCGGTAGGACGCGGAGCGTCGGGATTGGCCGCATCCGGGTCGGTGCGAACGACGTAGCCGGGATGGCCGCCACCGACGCGCGTGGTCTTCATGCGGCGGGAGGCGGCAAGGTCGGCCGGCCCGAGCGAAAGGCCCTGCATGCGCGGGCTGGCCGCGCAGATCTCCTCGACGTTGGCCACACCGGTGGCGGTCTCGAGGATCGCGTGGACGAGCAGCGGCTTCTTCACCTTGGCGCGCGCCTCGAGCTGGGCCAGCAGGCGATCCACGTAGTGGATGTCCCAGGCGCCTTCGACCTTGGGGATCATGATGACGTCGAGCTTGTCGCCGATCTCGGTGACCAGCGTGGTCAGATCGTCGAGAACCCACGGGGAATCCAGGCTGTTGACGCGCGTCCAGAGCTGGGTCTCACCGAAGTCGGTCTCGCGGGCGATCCTCACCAGCCCTTCGCGCGCCGCGACCTTGTTGCTGGCCTGGATGGCGTCCTCGAGGTTGCCCAGCAGCACATCGACCTGCCTGGCGATGTCGGGAACCTTGGCCGCCATCTTGGCGTTGCTCGGGTCGAAGAAATGGATCATCCGCGAGGGGCGGAACGGGATTTCGCGCACGGGCTCGGGCGCGCCGATGGCCAGCGGCTGAAAGAAGTCCTTGGGGCTGCGCATTCCGAGTCTCCTCGATGGCTGGTTGTCCGTCGTCGGCGGCTGCCGGCGGGCGCGAAAGCGCGCCTTTATACCGGCCCGGAAAGGTGGAGCAAGCGGCGCAATGTCGGGGCTTTGCGTGCATTCATGCGACGAAGTTTCGTTGCCGCCCCCGAAGGCCGCTGGTACTATCTGCCGGCCATTGCAGTACCGGGCGCGCTGCGCTCGACCACGCGAGCGCCCACCGCCCGAGCATCGTCATCATGCATCTCCTCGATCAGCTTTCGGCCAGATGGCGCCGCGACCCGTTGGGCGTCGTTGTACCGGTCGCGCTGCTGCTGGTGTCTCTGTTCGTCTACACGCGCGCGCTCGCATGGGGCCTTCCGACCAACGACGACACGTGGGCCGCCGATGCGATCAAGCCGAGCGCCCCGCTGGCCGTCCTGTACCACAGCTTCCTGTCCGGCGGCTGGAACAGCGGCTGGTTCTGGTTCAAGTATCCGCCCTTCCATGCCTTCCTGCTCGCCGTCGCCTATGCGCCCTACATGGCCTGGGTATGGATCAGCGGCGGCATCAGCGGCTTCGCTTCCGAGTATCCATTCGGGCTTTCCGACCCCACCACCGTCCTTTCCAATCTGGCGCTGATCGGCCGCTCCATCACGGCGATGATGGGTGTGGGCACCGTGCTGCTCGCCTATGCGTGCGTCGTGCGCAGCTACGGCCGCCTTGCCGCCACGTGCGCGGCCTTCGTCACGGCGCTTTCCTATCCGATGGTGTTCTACTCGCAGACCACCAACGTGGAGGTGCCGTTCCTGTTCTGGATGATGCTGGCGCTGCTGGCGGCGGTGCGACTGATCGAAGGCGACGAACGGCGACGCTGGTGGGTGCTGCTCGGGCTCGGCGCCGCACTGTCCGTGTCCACGAAGGAACTGGCGGCGGGCGCGTTCGTCGGGCTGCCGGCGGTGCTGGTCGCGGTCTTCACGATCCATCGCCGTCCACTTGCGACCTGGCTGCGCGGAGGACTGACCGCGGCCGCTGCGTTCGCCGTCGCGATGGTGCTGGCCAACAACGTCCTCTTCAATCCGCTCGGCTTCCTGCACCGCGTGCAGTTCCTGACCCAGACGCTGCCGCCCGAGATCACCGCCAGATATGCGCCCTATACCTTTCCCGTCGATCTCGGATCCGCCCGCGACGCCGGCGCCGAGCTTGCGCAGCTCAGCCTGGCTGGACGACGTGTGCTGCAGAGCCTCGGCTGGCCGACTCTGATCGTCTCGCTGGCGGGCATCGTGCTCGCGCTGCGGCGGCGGCCGGCGTGGGCCGCGCTGCTGCTGGCAGCCATCGTCACCTATTACCTCGTCAGCGTGCGCGCCATGATGTCGCTGAGCCTGCGCTATCTGCTGCCGGTCTCGGTGATGGCGGCAATGTTCGCCGGCATCGGAATCGCCGCACTGGTGCAGAATGGACGAGGCACGCAGTGGCGGCGCCCTCTGGCCGCGCTCGCGCTGCTGTTCGTCGCGGCCTATGGCTGGGACGTCAATCGCATGATGAGCGGCGATGGGCGCTATGACGCCGAGGCCTGGCTGCGCGAGCAGCTCGATCCTCACGAGCGCGTCGAGGTCTATCAGGATCCCACGTATCTGCCGCGCTTTCCGCAGTGGGCCAGGGTGGACACGGTCGAGTTCGACCAGCGCAACATCGAGGATTTCCGCAAGCGCCAACCCGATTTCGTCGTGCTTTCCTCGGCAGGCCTGTCGGGCGTGTCCGTGCAGTACAAGCAGGACTGGCAGGAGAGCGACGGAGCCATCGAGGGCTACACGCCCGCCAAGAAGAGCACTGGCGGCGTCGTCATGAGCTATAGCAAGGACGCCAACACGGAATTCCTTGCTGCTCTGGACAGCGGGGCGCTCGGTTACGAGAAGGTGGCCCGCTTCACGGTCGACCCCTGGATTCCGCCGAGCTTGAGCGCCGATCGCGCCATTCAGAGCCTCAACCCCGAGATCACCATCTACCGCCGCACTGCTTCGGCTTTCGCCGGGCCGGGCGCCCACGCCGCGCCTGCCATACAACGCGCAGCTGCCGGCCTGGCGTCGGCAGCGGCGCACTGATCGCTGCAACGCCATCAAGGGAACATGTCCATACCCGCTAGCAACTTCCTGCGCTGCCTCGGAGGCCTGCTCCTGCTCGCGGGCGTCACGTGGATCGTCGAAACGCTCGCTCTGCTGGCGGCGTATCACGGGCAGATCATTCCGCCCTACGCGTTCTTCCCGAACCAGCTCTACGACTTTCTTGCCAAGCTTCGCTGGCTGGCCAACGAACTGCCGTGGCTGGCGCCTCCCCTGCCCGATCGCTTCACCGGCCTGGGCATCGGAGACAAGGTCCGCTACGCCGCCGGACTCCTGCCCGTCCTGGCATCGATGACTCTGGTGCTCGGCATCGCTGCCGGCGCCGTGGCGGCGCTGACGCAGCGACGCATGCGCTCGCTGCGGTCGTACGTGCTGTTCTGGTCCGTCGTCGCTCTACTGGTGCATGTGGGCATGTCGATTCCGGCGCTGGGGATCGAAAGCGGCATGCGGATGAGCCAGATCGCGTATCGCGCACGCAGCCTCGTCGTGGACGGCGCATTGCTCGCCATCGCGGTTGCCATCGTGGCAGGCGCGGCGGCGGCGTGGATGGCGCCGCAGTTCGAGGGACGCGGGCGGCGCCTGCGCCGATACGCCGCCGTCTCTGCATTCGAATGTGCGGCGATCGCGGCGTTCATCCTGAGCTCGGCCGTTCCCGCCACGCGCGCCAGTGCGGCGCCGGCTCAGCTTTCTGCACCCGTGGCGACGGGCGACCGCTACAACGTCGTCCTCATCTCGCTCGACAGCCTGCGCGCGGATCATCTGAGCACGTACGGTTACGAGCGCGAGACGTCGCCGAACATCACCAGGCTTGCCAGGAGCGGCGTGCTCTTCCGCAACGCGATCGCGACCTCGTCATGGACGCTGCCGACGCACCTGACGATGTTCACCGGCCGCTATCAGATCTCCCACGGCGTGGTCGAGGACACCCGGGTTCTGCTGCCGTCGATCCCGACGCTCGGACAGATCTTCAAGGCCTCCGGCTATGCGACCGCGGGCTACGTCTCCGGCCCCTACGTCGCAGGGCATTACGGCTACTCGCGCGGCATGGACACGTACGTGGACTTCAGCGAGGACGTCGGCAAGGGACGCGAGGCGCGCGAGCAGATCACCTCCCCCTCGATCAACGAGCAGGCGCTGGCGTGGCTAGACCAGCGCACGGACCAGGAGCCCTTCTTCCTGTTCCTGCACTACTTCGACATTCACTACGACTACATCCCGCCCGCGCCCTACGACAGGATGTTCGATCCCGACTACACGGGGACCATGGACGGGCGCAACTTCATCGAGCGCAAGGACGTGCATCCCAAGATGGATCCGCGCGACCTCGCCCACATCATCGCGCTGTATGACGGCGAGATCCGCTTCACCGATCACCACGTCGGCGCCATCCTCGACAAGCTCGATCAGAAGGGGTTCAGCGGCAATACCGTCATCCTGCTGACGGCCGACCATGGCGAAGAGTTCTTCGAGCACGGCAACAAGGGCCATCACCGCACCGTCTACGAGGAGGTGCTGCGCGTGCCGTTCGTGCTGCGGATTCCCGGCGGCGCCCACGCCGGCAAGGAGGTTGACGAGCAGGTCAGCCTGGTCGACGTCTTCCCGACACTGCTGGATCTGGCCGGGCTGCCGCCCTCACCCGACGTGGAGGGAATCAGTGTTCGCGCTCTCGCCGAGGGCAACCGGTCCGACCGCGATGCGGTCTACGCCGAATTCTTCGACAAGCTCGGGCTGAACCTGCAGGTTGCGCGCCGGACGCCGGCGGCAAAGACGATCGAGCACTTCAACCGCATCACGCACCCGCGTCGCAGCCCCATCGAGTACTACGACCTGAAGGACGATCCCGAAGAACGCGACGACCGCGCCGCCGACAATCCCGGCGCCGTGCACGCCGAGCTGTCGTCGCTGTCGCAATGGCTCGAGACGCAGTGGCGCGCGCAGCGCAACGCTGAAGCCGCCGCCGGCGGCCGCGCGTCGATCGATATCGATGACGAAACGATGGAGAGACTGAAATCCTTGGGATACGTCGGCGACTAGAACCCGCTCAAGGTCGCAAAGCGGTCGCGGTGAAAGCTGGCGTCCCCGAACGTCATCTCGTTCCCGCGCAGGCGCTTCATGTAGAACCCGACGTCATGCTCGTCCGTCATGCCGATGCCGCCGTGCATTTGGATGCCTTCGTAGCCGATGAGGACGCCGGCGTCGGAACATCGTGCCTTCGCCACCGAGATCAGCGCCTTGGCCTGCGGAGATCGCTCGTCGATGGCGGTCGCCGCCGCCAGCACCGCCGAACGTGCCAGCTCGATCTCGATGAACATCTTCGCGGCGCGGTGCTTGAGCGCCTGGAAGCTGCCGATCGGGACGCCGAACTGCTTGCGCGTCTTCAGGTACTCGAGCGTCATCTCGAACGTCGCGAGCATGTTGCCGAGCATCTCGGCACATAGTCCGGCCGTGGCGCGATCGATGACCTCCTCCAGCAGAGGGCCGGCCGCGCCCTCCTCGCCGATGCGCGCGGCTTCGGACACCTCCACGCCGTCGAGCCGCACGATTGCCGCCGGCCGCAGGTGCATCGTCTTCTGCCGCACCACCTGCAGACCCGGCGCGTCGCGATCGACGATGAACAGCGACAGCCCGCTGCGATCGCCGACTTCACCGCGGCTGCGCGCGACGATCAACAGCTTGTCGGCTGCGCCAGCGTCCAGAACGAGCGTCTTCTCGCCGCGCAGGACGTAGCCGCCGCCGCTCGCCTGTGCGCGCGTCTGGCAATGATGGAGGTCGTAGCGTGCGCCGTGCTCCTGATACGCCAGCGTCAGAAGGAGTGAGCCGTCGGCAACGCGCGGCAGCATGTCGCTCCTCTGTGCCTCGCTGCCGCCGAGCAGTACGGCGTTGGCGCCCAGCAGCACCGTCGAGAGCAGCGGCTCGGGCACCAGGCTGCGGCCGCATTCCTCGAGGACGCAGGCCAACTCGACATATCCCATGCCCAGCCCGCCGTATGTCTCCGGAATGATGATCGCCTGCCAGCCGAGCTCGGCCATCTTCCTCCACAGCTCGAGCGAGAAACCGACGGCATCATCGCTGTCTCGATAGTGCCGGACGCGCGCGACTGGCGACTCCTTGCGCACGAAATCGGCGGCGGCACGCTTGAGCATCTGCTGGTCGTCGGTGAGAACGAGTGACATGGCGAAACGGCTCCTCAGTCGGGAAGGCCAAGCACGCGCTTGGCGATGATGTTGAGCTGCACTTCGGAGGTGCCGCCTTCGATGGAATTGCCGCGCGCACGCAGGAAGCTGCGGACCGCGGCGATCTCGTCCTCCGAGAAGCCCGCGCCTTCCCAGCCCAGGCCTTGCGGGCCGAGGATGCCGACCACGGTCGACGTCCGCTCCTTGTTCAACTCGGTGGCGTAGTACTTAAAAATCGAAGATTCCGGCCCGGGCTGATGGCCCAGCTTCGCCGCCTCCTTGGTGCGTCGCAGCGTCAGCTCCAGGCACGTCTTGTCCATGGTCAGCTGGGCGATGCGGTCGCGCATCGCTCCATCGCGGATGCGACCGGCATCGTCCACGCCAAGGTGACTGCGCGCAGCCACCACCAGCTCGTTCTTTTCCTCGGACTCGTTGAACGCCTCACTGATCATGCTGCGCTCGTGGCCCAGCAGCGCCTTGGCCATGGTCCAGCCGTTGCCGATGCCGCCGACCACGTGATCGCTCTGAACCCGCGCGTCCTCGAGGAAGGTTTCGCAGAATGGAGAGCTTCCGCTGATGAGCAGGATCGGCCGCACGGTAACTCCGGGCTGATCCATGTCCATCAGCATGAAGCTGATGCCCTCGTGCTTGGGCTTGTCCGGATCGGTGCGCACCAGCAGGAACATCCAGTCAGCCTTGTCGGCATAGGACGTCCATACTTTCTGCCCGTTGATGACCCAATGATCGCCTTCGCGCACGCCGCGCGTCTGCAGGCCCGCCAGGTCGGAGCCGGCACCCGGCTCCGAATAGCCCTGACACCAGCGAACCTCGCCGCGGACGATCTCGGGCAGGAAGCGCTTCTTCTGGTCGTCGTTGCCGTACTGCAGCAGCAGCGGACCGATCATGGTGAGACCGAACCCGATAAGCGGAGGCTTGCACCGCAGGCGCCTCATCTCCTCCGCGAGCACCTTGGCCTCCGCTTTGGAGAGCCCTCCCCCGCCGTACTCCCGCGGCCAGGTCGGCGCCGTCCAACCTCGCTCGGCCATCGCTGCCAGCCATCGCTGCACGTCGGGATTGGCGTGCTTCTCCTTCTTCCCGCCCCACGCCAGACCTTCCCCCATCGTGTCGTTGCCCTTGGTGTCCCATCGCATCGATGCAGGGCAGTTCGTCTCGAGCCACTGGCGGGTCTGCTCACGAAAGGTGTCGAGGTCGCTCATGGCGCGGGAGTGTATCGACCCGTCATGCAAATAAAAATTGTGTGGCCGCCCTCTGATCGGGGGAGTCCGACCCTCTGTTCGAGTGGCGGATTCCGCGCAATGATGGGTCTGTTCGCTACGAGCGAGCTGCAAATCCGACGAAAGAGGAGAATGCGATGAAGGCAATCGTGATCAACTTCCGCCTGCATGGCTTCCCGTTCCTCGTTACGGCCCTGCTGGCGGCTGGCGCCGTCCCTGCCACCACGTCTTCCTCCCACGCTTCGATCGAAGGCGAGCGCGCGGCCATGGACAAGATCCAGGTGCCGACGCGCGCCAGCATCGGCAGCGGCGAGTACACCTGCGCGCCGGCGCACGTCGAGCTCATGAAGGAGCGCCAGCACCGCATTGCCGAAGCAGCCACCGTCGAGGAGGCGCGCGCTCTGGCAATCGGTCCGGCTCGAGCCGCGCGAACGGCGGTAGCGGTTGCAGGAACCGTCGTCCCCTGGAGCAAGGCGCTGGCCGATGCGGGACAGCGTCTGGAGGGCTTCGAGGATCGCATCCAGCGCAGCAGCACCCAGCGGGAGGTGGCCGTCGAGTTCGGCCGCCTGGTCGACGTGGACTCCAGGGGCGAGCTGATCCAGCTTGCGGATCTTGATGCCGGCCCAAGCGTGCGCGGCCCGGGACGCTGCTACTACACGACCGGCGAAATCATCGCCATCGTGTTCGGCTTCATTCTGTTCATCGTGCCCGGGGTGGTGCTGCTTTTCGTTCTCTGCTGACGCCTCCACGCCGGAAACGCCCCACGGGCCACGACGGTTCGGCGCGCCGGTGACGGCCGCGCGTGCTCTCGCGAAGCATCACCGTTTGCTCTACCAAGGGCGCGCGCAGGAGCTTCGTCCTTGCTGCCTCGCTTGGGGTAATGGCCGACGAGATACCAGACAGCGTCCGTCGATTGATCGCCGAGAGCATTGATTCGGTTCCCGAGCTGGAAGCGCTTCTGTTGCTACGCGAGCACCCAAACCGCGGCTGGACGACGAAAGATGCCGGCGAGCGTCTATACGTGAGCAAACCCGTGGCATCGCACGTGCTCTCGGTGCTCGCCGAGCGCGGCTTTGCCGAAGAGGCCGGAGGCACGTTCCGCTACTCGCCGGCGTCGCCCGAGCTCGCCGCGATCGTCGACGCTCTGGCCACTGCGTACTCGCGGCACCTGATCGAGGTCACCCACCTCATCCATTCGAAGCCAAGCGCCAGCATTCGCCATTTCGCGGAGGCGTTCCGCCTACGGAAGGAAAAGTGATGGGGGCCGTCGTCTACTCCTTGTGTGCCGCCACCGCGCTGGCCTGCAGCGCGCTGCTCCTGCGGGCCTACGCCCGTAACGGCGTAAGGCTGCTGCTCTGGAGCGGCCTGTGCTTTGCGGGATTGACGGTCAACAACGCGCTGCTGGCCGTCGACCTGCTGATATTTCCGGAGATCGACCTTTTTGCGCTGCGCAATCTGGCGGCGCTGGTCGCAGTTTCGCTGTTGCTCTACGGTCTGCTGTGGGAATCGGAGTAGCGGTGGACTCGCTCAACTACACGATGATGGGCGCGATCGCGATGGCGTGCTTCGTGATCGGAACCATGTTCCTGCGCTTCTGGCGGCAGGGCCGAGACCGCTTCTTTCTGCTGTTCGCCTGCTCCTTCTACCTCGAGGGCGTCAACCGCGTGGTGCAGACGCTTTCGGCGGCGCCTAATGAAGGGAACCTGACGCGCTATGGCGTGCGGCTCGTGGCCTTCACTCTCATCCTGGCGGCGATCATCGACAAGAACCGCTCGCGCTGAGCGCGCGCGGAATGGGCGCGCACCGGTGCGGAGCGGAATGAGCGTGCACCGGTGGCAAGCAGCCTGAGCGGGCGCGCAGCGGCCGAGCGGCCTGAGCGGCCGCTGAAGAGAAGACCCGCTGTTCAGCGCTTCCTCGCCGCCTTTCGCGCGCTTGCGGGCACGGGCGCTTGCGGAACCGCCAGCGCCTCGCGGAGCTCGGCCATTCGCTCGGGTACGATCCGGTAATACGCCCACGTCCCGCGCCGCTCGCGGCCGATCAGGCCGGCGTCGTACAGGACCTTGAGATGATGACTGACGGTGGGCTGAGACAGCCCCAGCGGCTCCGTCAGATAGCAGACGCACGTCTCCGCCTCGGGGCGGGAGGCGATGTAGTTGAGCAGCCGCAGCCGTGCCGGATCGGCGATGGCCTTGAACGCCGCCGCCAGCTCCTCCGCATCGGCCTTGCCCAGCCGGCCATGGAAGACGGGCGGACAACACGATGCAGTCGCTGGGTCGACACGCTCCTTCATATCGATACATTGACATTCATCGATGCAATCTGCAATACATCGACGCACATCGATGAAGGAGGCTCCCGCCATGACTACCCTCGCCACCGCTGTCGCCGGACCTGCCGCCTGGACCGGCGCCGAAATGAGCCGCACCGACGAATGGATCCACCGCCTGAGCGCCGCCGAAGTGGCCGCCGCCGAAAGCATCGCCGCGGCCGTGCGCGGCGCGGGCAAAGGCGTCGAGGAGCTCACGAAGGACGACGTGTCCCCGGGAGCACTGGCGCCAGCGATCCGCGCGTGGCGCGAGACCCTCCACCGCGGCCGCGGGTTCGTCCTCATCCGCGGACTTCCGGTCGAACGCATGACCAGGGAGGAAGCGGCTGCGGTGTATTGGACGATCGGGCTGCACCTGGGCACGCCGGTGCCGCAAAACTTCCTGGGCGAGCTGCTGACCGACGTGCGCGACACCGGTGCCGACCCCGGCGACCCGAGCACGCGCCTGTATCGCACGCGCGCCGAGCAGGACTTTCATACCGATGGCGCCGACATCATCGGGCTGCTGTGCCTGAAAACGTCCAGGTCCGGCGGCGAGAGCCGCATCGTCAGCTCGATCAGCGTCTACAACGAAATCCTGCGCCGGCGTCCCGACCTCGCGCCCGTGCTCTTCGAGAACTTCTACTGGCACTACTACGAGCCGCAGATGCCGGCGCCGATGCATTTCGTCCGGCCGATCTGCGCCGAGCGCGGAGGCGGCCTGAACATCTCGTTCATACCCTGGTACATCCGGCGCGCGCAGGAGCTTCCCGACGTCCCTCCACTGACGCGCGCGCAGAACGAGGCGCTCGAGATCATGGAGCGCACGGCCAACGACCCGCAGCTGTATCTGGACATGGAGTTCCGGCCGGGAGACATCCAGCTCCTCAAGAACTCGGTCATCCTGCACAAGCGCACCGCGTACGAAGACTGGGACGACCCCGAGCAGAAGAGGCACCTCCTGCGGCTGTGGCTGTCGGCGCCGGACTTCGAGGACGGCGATGAGCAGCTGCGCTACGGCATCACGATGGAGGCGGCGCGATGATCACCACGCTCACGATCCTGACGATCGTCGGAACGATCGGCTCCATCGACGTGCTCTACTACCACCTCTATCGCTTCCGGCTGTACGGCCAGCCAACCTGCGTCGCCGAGGAAGTCACGCACCTGATCCGCCACGCGGTATTTCTCGCCGTTCTCGTCGTCTGCCTGCAGCCGGCAACGGAACAGTACGCGCGCATCGCGTTCGTGCTGTTCGCGATCGACATGACCAATTCGGTCGTCGACGTGCTGCTCGAGCGGCGATCGCGTGCGCCGCTGGGCGGGCTGCCGAGCGGCGAGTATCTGGTGCACGTCCTGTCCAGCTTCGGTACGGGGCTGGCGGTCGCCTCCTATACCGTCGCGCTCGGTTCGCCTGCGCCGCAGCCCGAAGGACTCCTGAAGTGGCAGGTGTGGGCAATGCTCGCAAGCGGCTGCGCACTGTTCGTCATCGAAGCGACCCTGTTCGTGCGTGCGCTGACGGCGCGCAGATTGCAGTGGCCGCTGACGCACGGGACGGCGGCAGGGGCGCCGACGGCGTGAGCGGGCGATGGCGGAGAGGGAGGCGTCCCTCGACGTTGCGAGTTGGAACCAGCTCCTGGGGTGGCTCCGCAAACTCGATGGCCTGCGACCTCCGGTGGCAGCCTAGGAGGCCTGAGGACGCTAAGCCCGACATCCCTGTTCGGTTTAGACCCAGATCGAAGGACTCGAAATACGGCACGTGTACCCCCACACGCCGGAAGCGGCGGGGCCGCTCAAACATCGGCGCAGACACCCGGCTCAGGGCGTGCACGCCGCCGGTGCAGCGCCGACGTGATGCCCGCAACAGGTGCCGCCGTACAACGGCGCATAGGTACCGTCTGGGCAAGTCGTCTGCGCCCAATGTACCCCGCTGAGATCGGCACCGCCGAAATCAGCATCGGTTAAGTCGGTCCGCTCGATCGAGATATTGGCGAGGTCAGCATCGGTGAACTGAGCACCCGTAGCATCGACACCCGCGAGGTATCCCTCGCGAAGTGTCGTGCTCGTCAGGTTGGCGTTGATCAGCTTGGTGTAGTTGAGGCCGGCACTGGTCAGATCAGCATCCGCAAGATCTGCCGCCGTGAGATCCGCGAAACCAAGATAGACATCCGTCAGGTTGGCGCCCGTCAAATCGACGCCAGCAAGGTTCGCATGGCTAAGGTCGGCGTAACTGACATTGATACCGTGCAAGTCCTGCCCAGGCAGCGAAGCGTACTGCAGAACTGCCCAAGGGCCCAGCAGCAGACCTTCGACACACAGCCAGCCCGCGGAGAGCACGGAAGGACAACCGGTAAGACCGCTAAGGAAACGCTGCAGATCCACATCGGCGAGACTGGCGCCGGTCAGGTCCGATCTCGAAAAATCTACGCCGTACCCGCTAATGCCGTTCAGGTTCGTGTTCCGAAGATCCGTGAACCGCATCCACGCCCCGCCCATCATCGCGCCGCTCAGGTCGGCTCCGGCGAGATCCGCCCCCGCAAAACTCGTTTCGTCGAGTCTAGCTCCGACCAAAACAGCACCGGGAAGGTTGGCTTGTTGAAGTGACTGACCGTAGAACGTAACGCCCGGCATATAGCCATAGGCTGGCCCTGCTGCGTCGCGGATCATCTCCGCATCGCCCTGTGTGACGCATCCGCCAACGCTGTCCAAAGCTGCGAACCTGTGAAAGAACGCCGTTTCGCACCGCTCGTATGGCCGCCGATCGTCACCGTCTCGCGGAGGGACGTGGCTTAAACTCTTCGCAATGCAACGGGCGTACTTACCAGCGAAGTTGTTCTTCCCAGCGACGCAGGCCCGTTCTGTCGGCGTCGAAGCCACGTCGACCATGAGGAGCGAGAGCACGGCCTCCTCGGCCTGAACGGCCAACGACGCCGCAATTGTCCAGTCCCCAGTTCGCGGACAAGAGGTTCGCACACGTTCAATCGCAGCAAAGTCTCGCTCCAACCGCACGCTACACTGAGCGGGCTCCGACTCGCCGCCGAGGACACGCCTGTTCTGCTCCGCCACCAGGCAAACGAATGCCCTTGCAGTGGCAGCTCGTTTTGCGGCAACGCATGAACCTACCACGGCGTACGACCACGTCGGCTGCGCCAGCACGACGGCCGCCAACCAACCGGCCGCGACGGTACGGACCCGGGCGATTCTCCTGTTCGTCCTCGACTCCAAGACGGAGTGACCCTATCGGTCCGCCAGCCCTCGTTGCAAGCGGCGTCGGCACGATTCCGATCCCGGTCAGTGGGGACGCTGGATCGGCCACGGCCGCCGGGCCCGTGGCTTTGCACGTTCCGGGCAGAGCGAAATAGAGAGGCCGACTCTGGCAAACGGTATACTAGGGCATGAGGCACCCGGAGAACGTCGTCGAACTGCTGCGGAGGAGTCGGAGACGCACGGGCGGGCGTCCCAGAGCTTGCACGCCGCGGGTCCAGACGATCATTCTCGCCGCAGCGAGCACGGGGCGCACCGCGGCGTCGTGGCTGCCTCCGCCGGCATCTCCCTGCGAACCCTGAACCGGTTTCTCAAAGTCGCCGAAAAAGCCGTGAAAAAGCGCGAAAGCGGCCATCGCCTCACACACGAGGAACAGGAGTTTTGTCAGTTTTGTCTCGATTTCCACAAAGCTGAATTCACCGTCGAGAGAGCTCGTCGAGGTTGTGCTGAAGGAAGCGAGGTCGAACTGGCGGGCGGCCTTGGCCTGGAACGTCGCTACCGGAAGCTTTGGGGACGTCGCCGGATTGTCGAGCAGGTCCGGGCGCCGAAGCCGAGAAAGGCCCCTCCGCCCGCGTTCCGACCTGACGCTGTGACCTTGAGCTGATAGACACGGAGCTGCGGCAACGAGCCCTTGCGGCCGCGCCTCGACACATCCCGACGAGTACCGGAGGTTCCGCCCGAGGAGCGGCTGCACACGCCGACTTGGAAGCCGGCGCCGAAGCCGTGCTAGTCCTTCCCTCCGGGTCTGACCATGCGGAGAACCGTCGATACGAACGCGCTGCGGGGCCTGCCGAGCCTCTCCCTGCCGCAGCTCGCCCATCGCTGGGAAACCAGCGAGAGCGTCGTCGGGGACTACGTCCGGACAGGCGTGCTTCAAGCCTGCCTCCTTCTCCAAGACACCGAGGCGACCATCCGGGGTAAGAGATCCGGACGACAACAAGCCTGACCGGCCACTACGCACTGACTCCGGAATCGGCCGTGCTCCTCCTGACGCTGGACGACGGCGACGACCCCGACCAAGACATATCCGTTCTCCTCAACGATCCAGCCGGGACAATCGCGGACATCGACGTTTATGATGCTCGCTTGAGCCGAAAGAACCTTCGCCTGCTCCGAGCAGAGATCGAGCGGTACGAGCAGGTCGCACAGCGCGACGGAGCGTCGGCGCGCCCCGGACGGGCGAGCGACTTCCACCGCGAACGCTCTCGCGCAATTGCCACCCTGATCTGGGAGCGCGAACCGGAGCTGACAATCGAGAGCCTTCTAGGCCGCGACGAGATGACGCGAATCGCCCAGGAAAGCGTCAAGTACACGGCCAAGACAGTGCGGGGTTGGATCAAGGACCTCTGCCCCAACCGCAAGCCCGGCCGGCGACCGAAAAACTCCCGTGGCGAGCACGACGGGAGTTTGCGTTGATTCAGGGAATTTTAGTCGGACGGACAGAAGCGGACGCTCTGCCATGTGGCGGCGGAGAGGGTAAGCGTAGAGCGGTGCCGGCAGATTGTCGGCCGGGGCTCGGACGAGGAACTGGCGTTGGTCCGGGACCAGCTGTACGCCTTCGCTGACGTCGCGGTGCGGGCCTTTTGCGAGCTACGAACGCACGATCGCCGCGCCGGAAGAGGAGCCTTCGATCACGCCCTGACCTGGCTGGCGCCGGAGGACGCCGAGGATGCGGAAGAACGCGCAGCGATCGCCCAGTTTGACGGCGGGAGAAACCGCGCCGAAGCCGAACGGCGGGCGCTCGACTCAGTCATCGGCAAGCGACGGCGCGTCTGGAAAGAACCGTAGCAGCGCGCTCCCCCTGCGCGCCGTCATCTACTGCCGCGTCTCGACCAAGGAACAGACCCAGAACCTGAGCCTCCCGACACAGGAGGGCGTCTGCCGCGACTACTGCGAGCAGAACGGCTTCGAGTGCGACCGCGTCTTCGTGGACGCTGGGGAGTCGGCCAAGACAACGGACCGACCCGAATTCCAGCAGCTGCTAACCTACTGCCGAGAGAATTGAGGGCGCGTCCACGCGGTAGTGGTGTACGCCCTCAGCCGCTTCGCGCGTAACGCCCACGACCATGTCCTGATGACCACCCTGCTCAAGCGGTCAGGCGTAACCCTACATTCGGCAACGGAGCGATTTGACGATTCCTCGACGGGCAAGTTCGTCGAGAACGTGATGGCCGCGGTCGCGCAGCTCGACAACGACGTCCGGGCGGAGCGGACGATCGCGGGCATGAAGGCAGCCCTCGCAGAAGGGCGTTGGGTTTTCGTCCCGCCCCTCGGCTACCAGCGAACGATCGACAGTCTCGGCCGCGTCAGCATCGCCCCGGACCCGCAGCGCGGCCCGCTGATCCGCCGCGCCTTCGAGTTGGTCGGCTCAGGGCTGCACACCAAGCGGGAAGCCCTTCGCCTTGTCACGAACCTCGGACTGCGCACCCTGCGTGCGCGACCCGTCAGCCCGCAGACGTTCCAGCAAATGCTTCGCAATCCCATCTACTGCGGCTGGCTCGGAGTGAAGAGCTGGGGCGACCTGGAACCGCAACGAGCGGACTTCGAGCCCATCGTCAGTGACGACCTGCTCCAGCGCGTGCACCGAGTCCTGGAAGGGAAGTCGCTTTCCGTAACACCGCACGACCGCAACAATCCAGACTTCCCGTTGCGCGTGTTCGCTCGCTGCGGCGAATGCGGAACTGCAATGACCAGGAGCTGGTCGAAAGGCCGGACGTCGCGGTACGCCTACTATCGCTGCCGCTCGTCCGCGTGCCGGGCGTCGAACATCCCGAAGGCGGAGTTCGAAGCAGGCTTCCTCCGATACCTGGAAGCCATGGTCCCGAAGCCCGAGTATCTGCGCCTATTCCGAGAGATCGTGCTCGACGTCTGGAACCAGCGCCAGACCGAAGCGCAGGGCGCCCGGCGCCGGCTGCAACGCAGCCTCGATTCCCTCCTCTCCAAGAAAGACCGGATCGTGGAAGCCTTCGTCCACCGCGGCGTGCTCGACCAGCGCACCTACGACCGGCAGACGGCGAAGATCGACGAGGAAATCGCACTTGCGGAAAGCGCACTACACGACGCTCGGCTCGACGAGCTGGACGTCGAGGGCGTGCTCAACTTTGCCGAGTACGTCCTTGGGAACTCCGCTCGCCTCTGGACGGAGGCCTCGATCGAGCAGAAGCAGCGGCTCCAAAAACTGCTCTTCCCGAGCGGCGTGACCGACTCGCGAGAGCGCGGATTTGGAACCGCCGAAATCTCCGTGATCTTCAGACTGTTGCAGGCGTTGCCCGTCCAGAAATCAAGAGTTGCGTCCCCGACGGGATTTGAACCCGTGTTACCGACGTGAAAGGCCGGTGTCCTGGGCCAGGCTAGACGACGGGGACGTAAGGCCTTCGCGCTTCGCTGCCGACGGATGAGCCGTGCTGGACTCGAACCAGCGACCCGCTGCTTAAAAGGCAGCTGCTCTACCACCTGAGCTAACGGCTCGAAAGACGCGGAAAGATACCAGCGCGAGACCCATTTGCAACTGCGCGCAAGCTGTTGTGCTGGCGTGGAATTCACGCGCGGCGCGTGCAACGAGCGGGGTAATGGCGGGCTGGTTGGTCAAGCAGGAGCCCGCAGCCTACTCCTGGGATCGTCTGGTCGAGGAGGGCCGCGCGGTGTGGGATGGCGTGCGCAACGCGCAGGCCCGAAACAATCTCGCCGCCATGAAGAAGGGCGACAGCGTCCTCTTCTACCACAGCGGCGATGACAGGGCCGTGATCGGCGTCGCCAAGGTCGCACGCACCGCCTACCCCGATCCCACCAGCGACGATCCTCGCTGGGTGGCCGTCGACCTCGTTCCAGCCAGGAAGCTGGCCCATCCGGTGACGCTCGCGCGCATCAAGGCGCACCCGCCGCTGGCGAACATGGCACTGGTGCGGCAGAGCCGCCTGTCGGTGATGCCGGTGACCGACGCGGAGATGAAGGCAATCCTCGAGCTCGCCAAGACCAGCCAGTGAGCATGCAGGCGCGCGAGCTCGCGGGCTTCCCCGCAACGTGGACGACGGTCGACGTGCACGTCGAGGACGAGATGGCGGGCACGGCCCTGCGTGCCCGGTGCTCGCTCTACACCATCGCGCAGCCGGAGAGGTGGATCGATTCGAAGGCACTGCTGCGCGAGAGCGAGATTGCCGATCCGCCCTACTGGGCCATCGTATGGACCGGCGCTCGCGCCATCGCGGCGGTGTTGCTGCACGGGCCGTCGCTGCACCGACGGCGTGTGCTCGATCTCGGATGCGGACTTGGACTGTCGGGTCTGGCCGCCGCAAGGGCCGGGGCCGAAGTCGTATTCGCAGACTATCTCGACGAGCCGCTAAAGTTCGTCGGAGCCACCGTGGATGCCGGGTCCATCGAAGGAGCGCGTGTGGTCCGGCTCGACTTCACGCGGGACCGTCTCGACGAACGGTTCGACGTCATCCTTGCGGCCGACGTGGTGTACGAGCCTTCGCAATACGCACCGCTCGCCGAGTTTCTCGCCGCGCACCTGGCCGACGACGGCCGCATCCTGCTCACCGAGAGCCTGCGCGCCGATGCGCGCATCTTCCTCGCGGGCATGAAGGACCTGGGCTTCGACGATCGTGTCCGGCCGCTGTGGGTGCACGAAGAGGGGCGCCGCGAACGCACCTGGCTGCACGAGCTGCAGCGTCGCGCCTGACGTCGCACGCCATCTGAGCGCTGCCGGCGCTCAGGCGGATTGCCAGCGCACCGCCGCGCGTCGCGGCGGCATCGACAGTCGCAGGATCGCCCACATCGTCGTGCCGAACTGCCGGCTGAGCGATCCCGTGTTGTAGGGCAGCCCATATCGCTCGGCCAGAGCCCGCACGCGCGGGGCCAGCTCCGGATATCGATTGCTGGGAAGGTCGGGAAAGAGGTGATGCTCGATCTGGTGCGAGAGGTTGCCGGACAGCACGTGGAACGTCTTGCCGCCGTCGATGTTGCACGAGCCCAGGAGCTGGCGCAGATACCACTGCGCGCGCGTCTCGCCTTCGACCGCTTCCCTCGGAAAATGATGCACGCCGGCGGGGAAGTGCCCGCAAAAGATGATGACGAAGGTCCACAGATTTCGCAGGACGCAGGCGGAGGCGTTGGCCCCAAGCACCAGCAACGCCGCAGCCAGCGGTGAAGGGCCCGCGCCGGCAAGCGCTGCCGGCGTAACGATCGCCGCTGCCACCAGCGGCCAGAGCACGTAGTCCTTCAGCGACTGGCGCAGCAGCTTGCGCCCCACGCCACGCAGCAGCGGCCGCGCCTGCGCCAGCGTCTTCTTTCCCGCGATGATGCGGTTCAGCTCGAGGTCGTGGATCGAGATGAACCATTCGAAGAAGACGGCCATCGCCAGCGCATTGAGCGGATTGAGCAGATGGAACGGATGCCAGCGCTGCCCCTCGGTCACGCGCAGCATGCCGTAGCCGATGTCGCGATCCTTGCCATGCACGTTGGTCCAGGTGTGGTGGACGACGTTGTGGGAATGGATCCATTGGTCTGCCGGACAGGCATGGTCCCACTCCCACGTGCTGGATTGGATGTCCGGATCCATCATCCAGTCCCACTGAGCATGCAGCACGTTGTGGCCGATCTCCATGTTCTCGAGGATCTTCGCCAGCGCCAGCATCGATGTGCCGGTGGCGGTCAACGTCCACAACGCCGCCTGGCCGAGCGCGTGCTCCCACGCCGGCAGGAAGAAGGACGCGAGGACGAGAGCCAGCCGTCCGCCGAGCGCCAGGCTGCGCTGCGTCCGGATCAGGCGCACGATGTAACGGCGGTCGCGCTCCCCGCGAGACTCCAGGACTTCCTCGCGCATGCCGTCCAGCTCACGGCCGAGCTCCTCGATCTGTTGCGCGCTCAGATGCATCGCGGCGGGTATGGCGCTCATCGGGTTCCTCTCACAGATCCAATTCGCAGTCGCCGGCAGCGGCGCTGACGCACGGCTGGACGATGCTGCCGGCTTCGGTGGTGATCCTGCCGGTGCGCAGGTCGCGAACGCAGCCCGAAAGCAGCCTGGCGTCGCAGGAGTGACAGATGCCCATGCGGCAGCCGTGGGGTGGGTTCATGCCCTCGTTCTCTGCCACGCGCAGCAGCGGTGTCTGCTGGTCCGCTGTCGCGCGGACACGGCTGCGTGCGAAACGAACCTCGCCACCGACGGCGTCGGCAGGAGTGGCCGCGAAGTCTGCAACGAAACGTTCGATGTGCAGCCGGTGCTTGCCTCGCTCGGCCGTGAAATGCCGCTGCAGCGCGGCCAGCAGCGCCGGCGGGCCGCACGCGTAGACGTCGCGCTCCCGCCAGTCCGGGCATAGTCGCTCGAGCTGTGCGGCATGAAAATGCGCCGTCGGCGCGCCAGGGCCGGCGCCCTGGCGCGTGAAAACCTGCTCGAATCGGTAGCGGCGGTGATGCTGCGCGAGCTGCCGCAGCTCCTGCCCGAAGATGACCTCGCGCTCCCGCGGCGCATAGTGGACGTGCACCGTCTCCGGCATCCGCTCCTGCGCAATCAGGCTCGCCAGCATCGCCCGCGCGGGCGTGATGCCGCTGCCGGCGGTGATGAACAGAGGCAGAACGGGACGGGCGTCCGGCAGGTGGAAATCGCCCTGCGGCAAGCCGACGGTCAGATGATCCCCGATCCCGACGCTGCGCACGAGGTGAGGCGAGACGCGCCCGCCGGCGATCGCCTTCACCGTGATCGTGAAGCATCCATCGTCCCGCTCCGGCGCCGACGAGATCGTGTAGGTGCGCGTGTAGGTTCTGCCGTCGATCGCGACGGCGACGCGCACGTGCTGCCCGGCGCGATGGGTTCGCCAACCCTTCCCGGGTCGCAGAGTCAGGGTGCGCGCGTTGCCGGTCTCCTCGTGAAAGTGCTCGATGCGGGCGCGCAACTGGTGGGAGGCCCACAGCGGATTGAGCAGCTCCGCGTAATGCGACACGCGCAGGGGGTAGGCCAGACCATCGATGAACGGCGCCACCCACGCGCCAAACGGAGCGCGCCAGCGGCCGCCGGTCGGGGCGGCCTTTCCGGGCGCTGAGCAGGTATTCGGGCGATGAGACGGCAGCATGATCTCGGCTCTGGCGGGCGCCCCTACGGAGGCGTAGCCTACGAAACCGTAACCTACGATGTCGTAACCGCGCCGTCAAGACGAAACGCCGGAGCCGCCGCAGATTCACCCGACCGGCGTCGACGGCAGATCACGCAGCCCTGCCTCAATCGTGGAAGTACGAAGGTCGAAGCTATTCGCCCATCATCGGTCGAAAGACGTCGACCAGATCGGGGCCCTGCCGCAGCGTGTGACCGCCGTCGACACCGATGCACTGGCCCGTGATCCAGTCCGCATCGTCGCTGAGAAGGAACGCGACCAGACGCGCGACATCCTCGGGCTTGCCCGTGCGAGCCAGCGGCATGCGTCGCAGATACTCCTGCACGGCCGCTTCGTTCGACACGAGCGGCATCGCCAGCTCGGTCTCGACGAGGCCAGGCATCACCGCATTGACGCGGATGCCGTGCTCGCCCAGCTCGTCGGCAGCGCAGCGGGTCAGCATGTTGACGCCTGCCTTGGAGGTGCAGTACGCCGACATCCACAGATGCGTCAGCGCAGCAGCGATCGAGCTGATGTTGACGATGCTGCCGCCGCCGCTCTCTTTCAGCGCACGAGCCTCGGCACGCACGCTGCGGAACACGCCGGTCAGATTGGTATCGAGCACCATTGCGAAGACTTCGGTTGCCTGCGCCGTGACGGAGCCGGCCATTCCCATGCCCGCCGCGTTGACGGCCAGATTCAGCGAGCCGAACCGCTCGACGGCGGCGGCAACGGCGGCGTCGACGGAGGCGTCGCTGGTGACGTCGCATTCGATCCATGCGGCGCGCGGGCCCAGCTCGCGCGCGGCGTGCTCGAGGACGTCGCGGCGCCGCGCAGCGAGCATGACGTTGCCGCCGCCCGCCACGATCTCGCGCGCGCATGCCAGGCCGATGCCGGTGGCGCCGCCGGTGACCAGAGCCGTCTTGCCGCCGAAGCTCCGCACGCTCAGATCGCCGCCTGCTCGGGCGCCTTGGAGTAGAACTGCGAGAACCAGCGGCGATAGCGCACGTAGGGGCCGTCGTTCTCGGCGATCACCGGAAGTGGCCGGTAGATCTTCGCGTTCCAGATCGGCACATCCAGCTCGTAGTCGCGGATGTAGTTGGTGAAGAAGGCGTCCACGACCTCGGGTGCCGACCTCCTGTGTCCATAGTAGCGATGCTGGATCAGCAGCTTTTCCGGCTCCAGCGGAACCAGCACGTTGATGGCGATCCCGGTCATCGGGCCCCGCACACGCGTACAGGTGAAGGAGGGGCCGGAGTTGAACGAATCGACGTCGGTGGCGTTCTGCGCCGTGGCGGCCTGCCCCTCCTCGCCCGGATCGACGTCGATGCGAAGCGTGTAGCGATGCCCATGCGGCTGCCAGTCGATCGAGCGCGCCTTCCAGCCGTGCAGCGTGAAAAAGTGCTGGATGTCCACGCCGTTCTCCATCACCTCCTGCGGATGCGAGGCAATGGTCCACTCGCGTTTTCCCCACAGGTAATAGTCGGGATCCGCCAGCTCTTCGACGACGTCGGGAGTCCAGTCCGGCTCCTTTGCCTCGGCGTGCTGCCACACGAACACGAAGCCGTTGTTCTCCCACACCGGATACGCACCCACTGCCGCCTTGCTCGGAATCTTGTCGGTATACGGAATCGATGCGCAGCGTCCGCTGAGGCCGTCGTATCGCCAGCCGTGAAAGGGGCATCGGATATGATCGTCCTCGACGGTGCCGCCCACGCCGAGATGGGCGCCGAGATGGGCGCAGTACGGGTCGATGACGAACGCCTGACCGCTCTTGCCGCGATAGACGACGAAGTCGCGTCCCAGGGCATGCACGGTCTTGACCTGCCCGCGCTCGAGCTCGTCCGAATGACTGACGGCGAACCAGCCGTTGGGGAATGGCGGAAGCGGAATGCGCTGCATGGGCTCCTCCGATTCGGGCAGCGGGTCCGGCAGAAAGCGCGTGCCGGGGCACCGGCGCGCGGCCGCTGCGCTTGCAGGACCGGCTAGAACTTGTTTCAGTCGGGCCGATTATGGGGCCGCTGGCGGCGCGTGTCCACCTTCGCGCTGGCCTTGCGGCGCGGCTCCGCTCGCGCGGGCGGGGCCCGGCAAACAGAAGGCATCGCAGCCCAGGACGCGGCGCCTGCGAAGGAGCACGAAGTGGCCACCGTCAATACCGTCCTCGGGCCCGTTGATGCCGCTGGTCTCGGCGGCACCATGTCCCACGTCCATCTGACCCTGGACATCTCCTGCTGGTACATGCCGCCGCAGGATCCGCAGCGACGCGAGGCGGCCGAGGCCGAGTTCTCGCTCGACAACCTCGGCCGCATCCGCCGCAACGGGCTCGGCTTCAAGCGCAACCTCGTCCAGGACGACGTCGAACTGACGATTCGCGAGGCCGCCGAGTTCAAGAAGCACGGCGGCGGCACCATCATCAACATGGACCTGGAAGGGATCGGCCGGAACGTGCCTGCGCTCCAGCAGATCGCGCGCGCCACGGACCTGCACATCGTCGCCTCCACGGGCTGGTACATCCAGGGCGCGCATCCCGCACGCATCGCCGGCATGAGCATCGAGGAGATGGCCGACATCATGATCGGCGAGATCCTCGAAGGCATCGACGGCACCGGCGTGCGCGCAGGCAACATCGGCGAGATCGGGCTCAGCGGCATGCCCGACGTGCCCTTTCAGCCGCAGGAAGAGAAGGTGCTGCGCGCGGCAGCGCGGGCGCAGCGTGCCACGGGCCTCTCTCTGACGCTGCATCCCAACGCGCACCTGACGATCTACGGCGAAAGCCCCGCCGACCACTTCGACACCTACATCGACATCCTCGAGCGCGAAGGCGCGGACCTGGGCAAGGTCTACCCTTCGCATCTCGGACTGTTCGAGGCGCACACCGCTGAGCGCCTGCTGCAGCGCGGAGTCGGCTTCGTCTCGTACGATCACTTCGGGCACGAGGAGCTTTGCGAGGCGATCGGCCCCGGACGCGGCTTCACGCCCGATCGCATCGAGGTGGCAACGGTCATGGAGCTGATCGGCAAGGGCTACGCCAATCGCATCCTGCTCGGCGCGGAGGTGGGCTGGAAGACCTGCTACAAGGCGTACGGCGGCTGGGGCTACAGCCACGTGTACGAGAACATCCTGCCGTGGCTGCGCGCATGCGGCGCGACCGACGAACAGCTTCACACGATGATGGTCGACAACCCGCGACGCCTGCACGGCGTCGGCTGACGCGGCCTAATCCTTTTCGGTGCCGGCCGCTTCGCGCGCCGTTTCGGCCATGTGGCGGCGGCGCTCCTCGAGGGGATTGGCCACGGGCGCGGAGTGCTCGGGAACTCCCGCGGCACCCGGGGCGTCGTGATAATGCCCGTGCTCCTCATTCCACACCTTGCCGGGGCCGCCCTCGGCGCTGCCACCCGTGGAGTGGTAGTGGCCATGTGCCTCGTCCCAGACCTTGCCGGGACCGGGCTTGCCCGAATCCTCGCTGCCGCTCGCGCCGCTGACCGTGTGCCAGTGCCCATGCTCGGCCGACCACACCCGCTGCGGCGGGTCTTCCAGGAACGATCGCGCGACGGCCACGACGGCGATCACGATCATGACGCCGGTGATCGCTGCGGCGATGCCGAAGAAGCTTCCTGCCGCATCCGACTTTTCGACTTCGGGCGCGCCGCAGCAGCGCTTGAACTTCTTGCCACTGCCGCACGGGCACAGCTCATTGCGGCCTGCAGGAACCGTTGCTCTCGCCATGGTCCGCCAGCCTACCACAACCCAGGGACCATCGAAGCCGTGAATCCGGCACTGCTCGCCCCAGCCCTTCCGCTGCGGCACATCGCGCTCGCGGCCCTTCCCGACTGAGCGCCCCTTTGTTATGCAGGGCCGGTGACCGACCCGGCGCGTCGTGGGGATCCGAGCTGGGCGCGTTATCCGGACACGGTTCTCGAGATCTATCGCGACGGCACCGTGCGCATCGATCTGCGCGAGCGCCTCGACCCCGACGATTGCAGGCGGCTGCGCGACCTCGGCCTCGGCGCGACCTTCGCCGTCGTCACCGCGGCCAACCCGCGCGGGCTTGCGCTCGGTGAGGCCGAGAATCACGTGCGGGCGGAGCTGCTCGACACCGAAGTCGTTGCTCGCGGCGTGCGGTTTCTGCGCGCCGACGGCGTCTCGCCCGACGGCGCACACCGCGAGGTGGGCGTTGCGGTCGCGATGCCGCTTCAGGCGGCGTGCGAGCTGGCGGCACGCTACGAGCAGTCGGCCTTGTTCTGGTTCGACGGCGAGCGGTTCTGGATCATCCCCGTGTTGGAGACGAGTCGGGCGCCGGTGGCGCTGCCGGTCGCGAAGGAGGAAGGACCGTGAAGTTGCAGCCACGCTTCCTTGGCGCGCTCGCCTGCCTCGCGCTTGCCGCCTGCCACGGCGCGCCGCCGCTCGTGACCAGACCGAAGGACGCCGACGCCCACACCGTCTTCACGCGTGCCAGCGTGCTCGACGTGGCGACCGGCCAGATCCACGCCGGCATGGACGTGCTCGTCAGCGGCGACCGCATCGCCGCCGTCGCGCCGCAAGGCACATTGACCATTCCCGAAGGCGCTCGCCGCATTGATGCCAGCGGCGCCACGCTGCTGCCGGGCCTGATCGACAGCCACGGCCACGTCGGCAACGGCTCGGCGCCGCCGTGGGCCGGTGAGATTCCCGACCCGGACCGCAACCTGCAGTCGTACCTGTATTGCGGAGTCACCACCGTCCTCGATCCGGCCGACCTGGCTTCGCAAGCGTTCGAGCGTCGCGAGGACGTCGCGCGCGGCAAGCTGGTGGGCCCTACGATCTTCGCCGCCGGCCCGATGCTCACGGCCGAGGGCGGTCATCCGGTGCCCGTGCTCGAAGCGCTGACGCCGTGGTGGATAGGCTGGTACATCGAGCGCCAGGTCACGCGGCAGATCGACTCGCCCGAGAAGGCGCGCGAGGCGGTGGCCGAGCTGCATGGCGAGAAGGCCGACTTCGTCAAGGTCGCCGTCGACAGCATTCCCGACGGTGCGCCGCGCATCCGTCGCGAGCTGATCGGCGCCATCGTCGGCGAGGCGCATCACCGCGGCATGCGGGTGGTGGCGCACATCGGAACGCTGGAGGACGCCATCGACGCGGGAGAATCGGGCGTCGATGCGTTCATGCACATGATCTACAAGGATGACCTGGCCCCGGCCGACGTCGAGCGCGTGGCCGGCTTCAAGATTCCCATGGTCGCGACCATGGGCGTGTTCGAGAATTATGCGCTCGTTGGCGAGCGCAAGCGCGAGCCGACGCCGCTCGAGATCGAGACGGTCAGCGCCGACGTGCTCGCCTCCTTCGACCAGCGGCCGGAGGGCGCGATCTCGCCCTCCTTCCTCGAATTCTTCCAGAAGCTGCGCGGTCACCGTCGCCAGTGGCGCGAAAACATCCGTGCGCTGCGCGAAGCCGGCGTCACCATCCTGGCCGGCAGCGACACGCAGTCCGGCGTCTTCCCCGGGCCCGGCCTGCATCGCGAGCTTGCGCTCCTGATCGAATCCGGGATGACGCCGGCCGAGGCCATCCGCGCCGCCACGCTGGATGCAGCCAGGTTCCTGCAGAAGAGCGAGGATCCCGATTTCGGCATCGTCGAAGCGGGCAAGCGCGCCGACCTGCTGCTGGTGGAAGGCAACCCGACGTTCCAAATCGCCGCGCTGTCCCGCATACGTGCGGTGATGAAGGACGGCGTCGTGCTCGAGCGTCATCCGGTCGCGCAGGCATCGCACGCGACCAATTGAAGGGCGCTGCGTCCCCGGCTACATTCCGCGACTTCATCGAACGCAATTGCATGCGGCGCTCGCCGCTGCGTCAGGAGTAGCCGAGCATGGCCCGCATCAACGACAACTATCTCAAGCTCGCTGCCGGCTACCTCTTCCCCGAGATCGGCCGGCGCGTGCGAGCCTTCCAGAGCGAGCATCCGGACGCGCGCATCCTGCGTCTGGGCATCGGGGATGTCGTGCTGCCGCTCCCGCCGGCGATCTGCGATGCGATGCGCGCCGGCGTCGACGAGATGGAAACCGATTCCGGCTTTCGCGGCTACGGCCCCGAGCAGGGTTACGACTTCCTGCGCGAAGCGATCGCCACGCACGATTTCGCGGCCCGCGGCGTAGACATCCATCCCGACGAGATCTTCATCTCCGACGGCTCCAAGTGCGACAGCGGCAACATCCAGGAGATCTTCTCGATGGATGCGCGCGTGGCGGTTCCGGACCCCGTCTATCCGGTCTACGTCGACACGAATGTGATGGCCGGCCGCACCGGCGCCGCCGACGCCAGCGGCAAGTACGACAAGCTCCTCTATCTGCCCTGCACCGCCGAGAACGGCTTCCTGCCGGCGCCGCCTCACGAGAAGGTCGATCTCGTCTACCTGTGCTTCCCGAACAACCCGACGGGCGCCGTTGCCCGCCGCGAGGACCTGGCACGCTGGGTGGACTACGCGCGCGAGCACGATGCGCTGCTTCTGTTCGACGCCGCCTACGAGGCGTTCATCACGGACCCGCAGATCCCCCACTCCATCTACGAGGTGCCGGGCGCTCGCGACGTCGCCATCGAATTCCGCAGCTACTCCAAGACCGCCGGTTTCACCGGCACGCGCTGTGCCTATCTCGTGGTGCCCAGGTCGGTGACCGGCGCTGCCGCCGACGGCAGCCGCGTCGACCTGCATCGTCTGTGGACGCGGCGACACACGACCAAGTTCAACGGCGTTTCCTATCCGGTGCAGAAGGCGGCCGCCGCCGTCTACAGCGAGGCCGGCCGCGCGCAAGTTCGCGAGCGAATCGACTATTACATGGGCAATGCCGCGCTGATCCGCTGCGGGCTGTCGGAGGCAGGAATGCAGGTCTTCGGCGGAGTCAACGCGCCCTACGTATGGCTGCGTACGCCCGACGGCATGGGCTCGTGGGAATTCTTCGACGCGCTGCTGTCACGCGCGCACGTCGTGTGCACGCCCGGCGCCGGCTTCGGCGCCTGCGGCGAAGGCTACCTGCGCCTGTCCAGCTTCGCCCGCCGCGAGCACGTCGAGGAGGCCGTGGACCGGATCCGCAATACCTTCGCGAAAGGGTGAACGCGCTCTAGCGCCCCTTCTGCCGGAAGAGGCCGAAGGAAGAAGTGTAGCCGTGGAGGAAGGTGGTGCCGTGGACGGCGCCGATCTCGCCATTGCAGAAAAAGCCGCCGAGCGGCACCTGCCCGAGAAAGGCCCGGAACGCATCGGTGTCGTGATCCGCGCGGCCGTAGAAGCCCTTGCCGCGGCCGAGGCACGAAAACAGCAGCGATCCCTGCGGCTCCGCGCCGTCATGGTCCAGGCGGTATCGCTGCAGAAGCTCGCTGAGGTCTTCGGCTGAGGTGATGACGTCCCGCAAGTGGAACTGCACGACCTCGTTCTCCTTGACGGCGGCGCCGATGGCGAGCGCGCCCGACTCCGCATCGATGCCGAAGATGTTGCGCACCAGAAAGTCGCCGCGACCGTAATTCTGCCGCGACGGCGCCATCACCAGCCCGAGGAACAGCGAGTGCTGCATGAGAAGGCGGTCGTCCTCGTCGCAACGCTCGTACAACTCGCGAAGGACGTCCAGCGGCGGGCGCCCGTCGAGCTCATAGATGCGGTTGTCGTGACAGCGAGTGACGAACATCGGCTCGCCGACCGGCCTGCAACCCTGCGCCACCAGGGTGTCGATGACGAGATCGCCGACCAGCGCCAGGCCAACGACGCCCTCGCTGTGCATGGCACCGCCGGCCCACAGCGCATTGCCGCCGGCCTTGCGCGCGCCGCTGGCCAGGCCGCCGATCTTCGGCGAGCACGGGTAGATCTGATCGAGCATGGACAGCAGATGCTCGACGTCACAGCTGAACGGATCCGGCAGCAGCACGAACTGCGGATCCTCGGCTGCCTCGACGCCTAGCCGCTCCTCCCAGCGCTCGGCGCGGGCGCCGAGAGCGGCAAGATCGGCGTCGGTGAGATGGAAGGGCAGGACCTTCACTCGCGGCAGCACGGCCGCGCTCAGCGAGAACCCCGGACGCGCTTCCACTTCGCGGCCGCCGCCGATGACGCCGCCGCCGCTGCATCCGAAGAACTGGCCGCCCAGACCTTCCTGCACGAAGGCCGGGATCGACTGGTAGTGCGCAGCGTGATGCGGAGATGCGAATGCGATAACGACGTCGCACTGATCGCCGCCGAGCTGCCGGCGGATGTCGGAAACAGTCTGCGCCACCGCATCGGCGATGTCGGCAGCATCGGAAACACTCGAAGCCCAACGTGCGTTCGTCACGGGCGCACCGATAGCACGAGACGAAGGCGCGTGTCACTACGACCCTGCATCAATGGCGGAATCCTTCCTCGATCGCAGGCGCACCCAACGAGGCGCGTTGCCCGCCGTCGACGACCAGACAAGCGCCGGTGACGAAAGAAGCATCGTCACTGACCAAAAAGACGGCAGCACGAGCCACCTCCTCGGGCGCGCCGAAACGTCCGAGCGGAATCATCCGCTCCATTCCCCGCCGCGCCGCCGGCGCGGCGAAAGCTTCGAGCGTGCCGGGCGTGGCGATGCACCCGGGTGCCAGCGAGTTGACGCGCACTCGTGCCGGCGCGCCTTCGATGGCCGCGATTCTCGTCAGATTCTCCAACGCGGCCTTGGCCGAACCGTAGCCCGCCAGCGAATGCTGCCCCGCATGGCCCGCGGTGGATGAGATGTTGAGTATGGCCCCGCCGCCCTGTCCGGCCATTTGCGGGAGCGCCGTGCGCATCGTGAAGAAGACGGCATCCAGCGCGACGGTGAAGCTGTCCTTCCACGCCTGTGTGGTCATGGAGGCGATGGGGGCGGCCGACATCTGGAACGCATTGTTGACCAGGATGTCCAGGCGCCCGTACTGCTCGACGATGCCGGTGATGAGGTTGTCGACCTCCTGTTCCTGCGCAACGTCGCAGACGACGTGCTCGATGTCGGCGCCGTAGGCGCGCACCCTCGTCGTCGTCTCCGCGAGCGGCTCGCGGCGGCGGCCGCAGATGATCACGCGTGCGCCCTCGCGACCGAACTCCATTGCCATGGCCGCACCGATGCCGGTGCCGCCGCCGGTTATCAGAGCAATCCTGTCGTCTAGCTTGCCCATGCTTCCCTCGCTGGCCGTCGAAGCGCGCGCACAGTGATGGCGGATCGCCGCCCGCGCAAGCGGCCCTTCGCCTTCCGCCGCCATCGATGCAAGGCTGTCCACGCGTGCCGTACCAGCGGCGTGCACGGCGCCGCGCCGGCGGCGTCGCCGATGGAGGCAGCCGTGATCCGCATCGTCACTCGTCTGGTCGTTTCTCCCAAGAATCGCCGCAGGGTCGCCGAGAATGCCACCGAGCTGGTGCGCCTGTTCGAGAAGCACGGCGTCAGCAGCGAAGGCGTGTTCGAGAACTTCGCCGAAAGCGAGATCATCCACCTCTGGTCGGTTGAGAGCATGGCCGCCTACGATGCCGCGACGGCTTCGCTGCGCGGCGACTCGGAGTTCCTGGCATTCGCTGCGGGCGCCGCCGAGCTGCTCATCACCGAGCGCAAGGAGTACTGGCGCGCGCTGACGCCGACCCGCCCCTGAGCGTCTACCAGCGATCCCAGTGGACGAACTCCTCGAGCGGCCTGCGTCGCACGGGCCCGAACGGCTTCTCCGGCCAGCCCAGAGGTATGGAGACCGCAATGCGGGCCTCGGCCGGTATCGAAAGAATGGATCGCACGCCGGCCTCCGCCAGCATGTGATAGGTCGTGAACGTCGCGCCGAGGCCGAGCGCGCGCGCGGCCAGCAGAATGTTCTGCGCGGCCGGATAAACCGCCGGCCAGATCCAGCCCTCCGTCGGTGCGCCCGGCGGATAAACCGGCCGCCCGCACACGAAGATCCAGGCCGGCACCTTTTCGATCGACTCCACGAGATGGTGCGCGCCGGCGAGCATGCGCCGACGCGTCGCGTCGCCCTGCTCGGGGATCGGGGGCAGCACGGCTTGAATGGCCGGACGCATGACAGCCGCCAGCGCATCGAGCGTCGCGCGGTCGCGAACGACGACGAAATCCCATCCCTGGGAGTTGCCTGGGCTGGGTGCGCAGATGGCGGCCTCCAGGACGGTGACGATGAGTTCGTGCGGCACCGGATCGCTGCGCAGATAGCGCATCGCCCGGCATGTGTGCATCGCTTCCAGGACGTCCATCGAGTTGCTCCAAGGCTCGGCGTCGCATAATGAAGTCCGGTGCCTACGGCGGCAACCCGCCCGCGCCAATGCGCAGCGGCCGATGCCGCACCGGCCTCGGTTGACACGAACGGCTTCGTCCCCGGAAGCCAACCATCCGAAGGAGCATGAGAAGAGAAGCCATGAGAAAAGCTGCTGTATTGGCCGTTCTGTGTTCGTTCTCGCTGGCGGCGTGCCTCGCACCGGGTGCGGATTCGAACAGGAGGCCTCCCCGCCTGACAGAAGGCCGCATGAACATGGCAAAGATCGGCGGAAAGCCCCTGCCCGTGTTCGAGTTCAATGCGCGCGTGGCCGAGGAAGAGAACAAGATCGTCAAGTCCAAGGTCTACTTCTCCACCGAAGGCGAGATGTACAAGCAGGGCGACGAGGGTGCCGAGCTGATCGACCCGAAGACCCTGGATGGCGAGTACGTTCGCAACGTCCACCAGCTCCGGGCCACGGTCGATCCAGCCAAGGACGAAGCGCTCGCGACCTATCTCAACAGCCCCGATGCCAAGGTGGCATTCCAGTGGGAAGTGGAGTGGAGCGCGCCCGAAAGCGAGGAGGTCAACAAGACCCGCTCGCCCGTCTACGTCACCGACAACAAGACCATCGCCAGCGCGGGCCTGGCCCGCGAGATTCCCGCAGGCGGCAAATGACGTGACGGGCGCGGCGACCCGTTCGCCGCGCCCGTCGCTTTGCGCGCCTCGGGCTGCAAGGAATCTTCGATGGGCCACCGAAACCAGAACAATGCGCAGGCCAACAAGACCCTCCGCACGCGCTGTTCGTCCTGTGCGGCCGACATCCCGACCGACGTCAGTACCGACCCGACGGACCGGCAGACCTGGGCGCTGGTCGGGCGGCAGGGCGGCGCGGCCTCCATTTTCCCCGTCTGCGCGAAATGCTACGGCCAAGGCTGGCGGCCTCCAGGCTACGAAGGCGCGTGAGCGCCATGGCGCGGAAAGCGATGCCGCTGCGCGGGCAAAACCGCTACTATGCACCTGTCCCCGTCGAACGTGACGGTGGCGCTGCGAGGACGCGTTGACCATAGAGGTGACCAGGCCCGTCACGGTCTTGATGGCCGATGACGACGAAGACGACCGCATGCTGGCACGCGACGCGTTCGCCGAGTGTGCGGGCGCGCTGGATCTCCGCTGCGTCGAAGACGGCGAAGATCTTCTCGAATACCTCCGCCAGCGCGGCCCCTACGCCCAGCCCGGCTCCGCGCCCGCTCCCTCGCTGATCCTTCTGGACCTGAACATGCCGCGCAAGGACGGCCGCGAGGCGCTGGCCGAGATCAAGGCCGACCCGGTCCTGCGCCGCATCCCGGTGGTCGTGTTGACGACCTCGAAGGCCGAAGAGGACATTCTGCGCAGCTACGACCTCGGCGTCAGTTCCTTCATCAGCAAGCCGGTGACCTACGAGGCGCTGGTCCGGCTGGTCGAAACGCTGTCGCACTACTGGTTCGAAACGGTCGAGTTGCCCGGTCACCGCCAGAAATCCAAGTAGCCTCCTGCCTTGTCGGCGCTGCGCCGGCCCTGCGACGCGCGCATTCGCTCGACGCTGTGCACGCCAGGCATGATGACGGCGCGCCAGGCTCGACGGCCGCAGCGCAGTGCGGCCCCCGCTCAGGAAGCCGCAGCGGCGCTTCCAGGCGGCGCCGGAGGCGTACCCGCTTCCGTGTCGCTGCTGCCGTGCTCGGCCGGAAGCAGGATCCGGAAGGTCGCGCCCTGCCCCGGCGCGCTGTGCGCGGTGATGTTGCCGCCGTGACGCTCGACGATGCGCCGCACGATGGCCAGCCCGATGCCCGATCCTCCGTACTCGCTGCGCCCGTGCAGGCGCTGGAACGGCGCGAAAATGCGCTCGGCATGATGCTGCTCGAAGCCGATGCCGTTGTCGGAAACGGTGATGCAGAAGGCGGGTCGCGACCCGATCATCGCCGGCTCCGAAGCGATGACGATGCGAGGCTTGTTGTCCGCGGTCTGGAACTTGATCGCGTTGGCCAACAGGTTCTGGAACACCTGCCGCAGCTGCGTCGGATCGGCGCTGAGCGTCGGAAGGTCGGACATCTCCACGGCCGCTCCCTTGCTCTCGATCAGAACCTCGAGATCGTTGAGCACCTCGCGCACCACCTGTCCGACGTCCAGGGTGACGAAAGGCCGTGCGCGAGTGACGACTCGAGAGAACTCGAGCAGGTCATTGATCAGCGTCTGCATGCGCTCGGCCGCGTTCATCATGCGGCCGATGTAGTCCTTGGCTTGTTCGCTGACGGTGTCGCCGAGCTTGGTCTGCAGCCGGTCGCCGAAGACGATGATCTTGCGCAGCGGCTCCTGCAGGTCGTGCGAGGCCACCGACGCGAACTGCTGCAGCTCCCGGTTGCTGGCCTCGAGCTGCGCTGCCACGCGCTCGAGCTGCTCCTGTGCTGCCTTGCGGGCGCGGATCTCGGTGGCCAGCTCGGTGTTGTCGCGCTCGAGCTGCCGGCTGCGATTGCGCTCGATGGCGTATCGCATCGACCGCACCAGCGACTGTCCGTCCACCCTGCCCTTGACCAGATAATCCTGCGCGCCCTCGTTCAGCGCACGCACCGCCAGGCGCTCATCGTCATTCCCGGTCAGCACGACGACCGGGATCTCCGGATCGAAGCCGTGGATGCGTTCGAAGGTCTCGAGACCGCGGCTGTCGGGCAGCGACAGGTCCGACAGCACGACGTGGAACGGCGAGCCGTCCAGCGCCTTCAGGGCCGCGCCCAAAGTGGTCACGTTGGTCATCTCGAACTGCCCCGGGGCCGTCTTGGCCAGCGCCCGTTGCAGGAGGAATGCGTCGTCCTCCTCGTCCTCGACGAGCAGGATGCGGATCGGTTCTTCGCTCACGCCCCCTTTCTCCTGGTGGCGGAGACTACAGGGCCTCGAGCGACGGCGCCAAGCGCGCCGGGCCCTTTCCGCCGGTGTCCCGGTCCGCCGGTGCTCAGGGATTCTTCCCCGCCGCCGCCTTCGCGGCGTCGTCGGGGTGACAGTACGTCTGCAGATTGGCGTAGAAGGCATGGCAGGCACCAGCGGGAGCGCCGCTGGACGCGCACAGGCGCGACCGCCACGCCGTCGTCTCCACCACCGAGTGAATCGATGGAACGCCGGTGCAGAACCCCTTGGCGGGCTTGCTGTCGGGAAGGCAGGACGTGATGAAGACGCCCGCCAGGTCGCGGCATTCCTCGTCCTTGCAGGCTTCGTGTCGGCGCAGCGACTCGGTCAGGCAGCCTGCCTCGTCGGTCTTGCCCGCGAATTCGATGCCCTCCTGCGCCGTCGCGTACGCCGGCCCTTTCAGCTCGAGCTTCTGCCGCGGCGGTTTGTGGCTGCCGGCGCCCCCGGGATCGGACGACGCGCCCTCCTCCTGGTAACGGTTCTCCTTTTCCTCCACCTTCCACTGTGCCTCGCGGCGGGCGGCGTCGCGCTCAGCCTTCTCGTTGGCAGCCTCCTCCCTGGCCTTGCGCCGTTCCTCCGCCTCGGCGCGCTCTTCCTCGCCGCTGCGCTGCTGAAACGTCTCGACGTTCACCGCATTGTCCTGCAGGTGCTTGCTCAGGCGGCTGCCCGCGTCGAGCGAACCGTCCGCATTCAGAACCGGCGCGCCCGGCTGCGAAAACCCTTCCATGATGCGGGTTCCCCAACCGAACATGAATCCCATCATCAGCAGCGCGAGCGAGCTGAGGATCGCGCCCTGGAGCAAGGCGGGATTGAGCGCTCGCAAGGTGGGCTCGCTGTGGGGCCGGCGAAGCTTCTGGTATTCGAACGCGCCCGCATAGCCTTGAGTGCCGTTGTAGAGGACGGCTGGCAGTGCCGCGCAGCGCATCCCGGCGAGCGCCTGGTCGAGAACGCCGCCTTCGGCAAGAACCTCGCCGAGCGATGTCGCCAGGGCGGGCAGCTCTCCGACGCACAGCAGTGCCAGAGCGCCGCACGCGGGCAGGTTTCGCGAAGCCGCGCCGAGCGCGAACAGGAGCGCGGCAATGCCGCCGACCACGTTCCATTCGAAGGGCGCTATGCCCAGACCGCCCATGAACTGGTACGCGCCGATCGCGAGCAGAAGCGTTCCCCACGCGCCGCCGACGATGCTCGCGGTGCGGATGCGCTTCTCGGCCCACGCGTAGCGGCGGTCGGCACCTTCGCGGAGATTGGTCGGGCGCCAATCGTAGTCCTGTCCCTCGTCCATGCCACCAGCCCTCCGTCACCCGAGTCCGTGCGCTCAGGGTACACGGGCGCCAGTCGGGTGCGAATGAACCGATGGTCGCGCGCAGACGTTACGCCGCTTCACACACGCCGCGGTCGTGGCGCGGCAATCGGCGGCGGGGCGCCGCGTCGCGCGCATGGATCGTCGCTCGGCAGTGACAAGGAGTGGGCCGGGGCCGCCGCGCTCGCTCACATTTTAGCGGCCCCGACCCAGTGCGCCTCAGGGGCAGTTGGCTCCCGTCGGCGGCGCGTAGACGACATCCGGATCGGAGGCGCATCGCACCTCGGTATCGGTGTCGAGGATCACTCGGACGGCGCTGGGCAAGCCGCTCGCAAGATTGATGGCGGTGTTGGAGGTCAGTCCGATGCAGGCTGCGGTGCCGAGCACCTGGCCGAGGAAACCCGATTCTCCTTCGGCGACGACGGGGTTGGTGAAGCAGCGCAGCTCCTGGAAATCCGAGCACGTGCCGGCATCGTGCGCGAAGCAATCGGCGTCGGTCGTGCATGTGATGTAGCCGCGACCGTCGGCGTGCGTCTTGCCGTCGCAGTACGTGCGCACCGGGCCTTCGGTGCAGAAACCGTCGGCGCCACAGTCCAGGTTGTCGCAGGCGTTGGGATGCACCCCCGCGCCGCCGCCGGCGGTGCACGTGCCGGCGCCGTTGGCCGCGCAGAAGCTGTCGTCGTTGCACCCGATGCTGTTGTCGCCCGAGCACACGCGACACGGGCACATTTCGCCGGGATCGTCGCACGGCAGGTTGTAGGGCAGAACGTCCTGCGTGGTCGTGAAGTTGAAGTCCAGCAGCAGACCCGAGCCGCCGCTGATGTTCTTGACCGGCGGCGGCTGGCAGTCGTGGCTGTGCGAGCCGAACGTGGAATGGACGCCGTTGGTATCGCACGGCTGGCCGTCGCGCGCGCCGCCCAGGCACTCGCCGTCTCGCACTCCGTCGTTGGGCGTGACGTCGCCTTCGCAGGTCGGGCAAGGGCGGTCGACGACCTCGCCGAGATGAATCAGCGCCGACACCAGCGTCTTCTGATCCAGTTCGCCGGTGTTGACGTCGGTCGTGCCCTCGTAATCGGCCATGATGAGCACCGGTTCGCAGGTGGGCGCGCTGGAGACCGAGACCGGAAGCGGCGGGCCGAAGAAGCATCGGCAACGGTTGTCGAGCGCGGGGCAATCATCTGTGTCGGGGCCGTTGACGACATCGCAGGAGATCGAAGAGTCGTTGACGCAGCGGCAGAAGGAGTCGGGCTGGTCTTTTCGTGCATCGAGCGACACGGCACAGCTCGAGCAGTCCTCGTTGCAGTCGAGGTCGACGGCGTCATGGAACGCATCATTGAGATCGATGGCATGCGCCAGCCCGTTGTAGCCGGCGCTCAGGCTGGAGCCGGTCAGCTGCGAGCCGATGCGTGCATGGCCGGTGCGGCGCAGGCCGCCGGCACGGCACGTATCGGGCAGCTCGTAGGCTGTGGCGATCAGACCGGAACCGTACAGTAGAGCGCCCTTGTTCGCGATGCAGTCGACGAGCTGCGCCGGCCGGTCGGCGCAGAGACCGAACCTGTCGATCGACTGCAGCTGCTCGAAATCCGATCCGCCGGTGGGCACGCACGCGGCGGTCACCGCTGCCGCCAGCGCATCGACGGCGGCGTCGATCTTGCCGGAGGGGTCCTGATCGACGCAGTCGTATTCGATGGGGCCGCCGAGCTTGTCGGCGCCCTTCTGGCACTTCGCACGCTCCTTGCCGATGGTCACCACCGCCTTGGCCAGGCCTTTGGCCACCGCCGCGCGGCAGTCTTTGCCCGCCTCTCCCACCGGCTCATCGGGCAGGCCGAGAACATCGGTGGTCATCAGCGTCGAGACATCCTCCTGCAGATCGAGCAGGCAAGCGGCAAGTTCGCTCACGCCGTCGATGCCGGCGGTGGCGCCGCCGTCGTCGCTCGTCTCCGAAGGCGACGGACAGCGGGCATACATGGCGAGAATGCCGGGAACCGGGCTGCCGAGGCTGTCCTGGCACGCCTTGATCATCGAGGCCTGAGCCTTCGCTCGCAGCGTCGGCAGCTTGCCGGCCGAATCGGCGGTGGACGGATCGTTGCAGTCGGTCGACTCGGCGATCGAGCCGTTGTCGCGGGCCAGGTGGCACTTGGTCACCGCACCGACGACGGCCTTCAAATACTTGTTCGTGTTCTTGGCAAGCGACGCCCGGCATTTGGCCTGGGCGGCGTCCTGCGCACCCGCGGAACCGGCAACGGCGAGAAAGACGGTGGTGAAGCAAGCGGTGAGGGCCAGACGAGCTCGCAGTTTTGTCACAGGAGCATCCTCCTTTCCCGGACTACTTACGGGTGAGTAGCTAACCCGCAAACGGAGGAGCAACAAGACCGGGGGGCAGATTTTGTTCGAACCGCCAGGAAATGGCCGGGGTGGCGCACCTAGTGTGGCGTCGCCTCGACGGTTTGAAAATTCCGTGACGAAATCGCCTCGTGCGCCGGCGCAGCAGGACTGGCCGGCCACGACGGGGGGTGCCCGCCCGCTACCGCTCCAGCAACGGCAGCTTTTCGGCAGCCGCGAACTGGTCTCGCAGGCGCGCGTAGTCGGCAGAGGTAAGAGGCTTGAACGTGCGGTCGCCGCGCTCGCGCCAGAACAGCGGATCCGGGATCCGGTGCGGATCGAAGTGCACGGCCTTCAGATTGCGGACCAGGATCTTCTGCGTGCCGGTGTACTCGAAGTCTTCGACGACCCGTACGAAGTCCGGAAACCACTTGCGGTCCATCCCGCCCTCAGTGACCTGGCGCTCGCAGAAGTCGAAGAACGCCTGCGGGTCGAACGTTGCGCCCTCGCGCATCTTCACCGCCGCCATCACCAGCTCGTCCGACACGGCACACGGCACGCCGTAGGCGGCAACGAGAGGAATATCGGGGTGCTCCGAGAGCAGCCGCGCCACCTGCAGCGCCGAGAAGTTCTCACCGTCCTTGCGGATCCAGTCGTCGGTGCGGCCGTCGAAGAAGAGGTAGCGCTTGCCGTCGCGCACCAGGATGTGCCCGAGATCGCCGGAGTGATAGACGCCGTCGCGGTACTTCTGGGAATTGGCGCCGGGATTGTCGAAGTAGCCCTGGAAGAGCGCCGTATCGCCGGCCACGCGGCAGATCTCTCCCACCGCTTCTTCGTAGTTGAGGATGCGGCCGTCGCTGCCAAGCTCGGCGGGCGGACATTCGTCGCCCTTGCTGTCGAGGATCTTCACCGCAGGATCGGTGATCTCGCCGACGCTGCCGCGCGGGTCGCCGAGGCGGCGATACGTCGCGATGGCCGCTTCGGTGCTGCCATAGAGCTCGAACATGTCCTCGAGCCCGAGCCAGTCGACGAACCTGTCGATGTCGGGCGGTGAAGCGCCGTTGCCGATCGCATACCGCAGATGGTTGTCGGGATGGTTCGTGACCTCGGCGCGCAGGCGGTCGAGGTCGCCGCCGTACTGCTTCTGCAGTGTCTGCAGCACGTAGTGCACCGGCTCGCCGACGTAGTTCCAATACGTGACGCCGTACCGCACGACGTCGGGCACGAAATTGCTCGCCGAGAAGCGCTCTCGGATGCCCAGGCTGGCGCCGACCCAGAACGTCGGCATGAACCCGATGAACATCGAGTTGGAATGGAACAGCGGCATGCACGCATACCCGCAGTCGTCCTGTCCCAGCTGAAGCTGCGTGGATACGCCGATGCCGGTGGCACAGAGCTTGAAATGGTTGTTGATGATGCCCTTGGGAAGCCCGGTGGTCCCCGAGGTGTAGATGATCATCAGGTTGGTTCCGGGCGTGACGTCCGCCTCCGGGTACTCCAGGCTGGCTCCCTCGGGCGCCACCTCCGATGCGAGGCAGTGCAGGTAATCGGTGCCGGCGGCCAGCGCGCCCGGCGCGCTCTGGGTGCGAAGGTACAGCACGTCCTCGGCCCCGACATGCTGCAGGTCGGCCCGCACCTTCTCGACCTCCTCGGCAAAGCGTTCGTCGACGACCAGCAGGCGCGCTCGCGATTGATTGAGGACTCCAGCGAGCGTCCTTCCGCGCAGGCCCGTGTTGACACCGAACAGCGTGACGCCCGCGATGCCGCAGCCTCCGTACAGCGACAGCAACTCGAGATGGTTCTCCAGGAGCATGGCCACGTGGCCGGGATGCGCATCGTCGATGCGTCCGAGGCGGCGCAGCAGAAAATGCGCGACTCGCGTGGCCTCGTCGCGGAACTGGCGGAACGTCCAGGTGCGGTCGTGGTGCTTGAGGAAGACCTTGCCGCTTGCCGTCGGGTGGTCCGCGCGGGCCTGGATCTGAGCGCGCAGCGTCAAATCAGCGTCGAAAATGAGGGGCTCACCAGCCACTTTGTACTCCTGACGAAATGCGTGTCGGCCGCACGCGTCGTGGGCGGACGCGGCTTCGGACGATACACGCGCCCGACAGGAGGAGCCAGTGTGCGCCGAGGGCTCAGGCCACCGCGTCCAGGCGGACGGCGGACGGGGCCGGCAACGTGAAGCGGAACGTTGCGCCTTTGCCGATGCTGCTCTCGGCGTGGATGCGTCCACCATGACGGCGAATGACGCGCTCGACCGTGGCCAGGCCGATGCCCGACCCTTCGAACTCGTCGCGGCGGTGCAGGCGCTGGAACGGACGGAAGAGCTTGTCGGCGTACTGCGAGTCGAAGCCGACGCCGTTGTCGCGCACGAAGTAGGTGACCGCGCCGCCGGCGCGTTCCTCGATGCCCATCTCGATCACCGCCTCCTCGACGTCGCGCGAGTATTTGAACGCATTGCCGAGCAGGTTCTGCACGACCAGCAGGAGCAGGCCCTGGTCCCCCCACGCATCCATCCCGGGCGCGATCTGCCAGCGCACCTGCCGCTGGCCGCGCTGCGCATGGAGCTCCGCCGCCACGTCGCGCGCCAGCGTGCTCAGATCGACGACTTCCTGATCGATGCGCCGGTGGCTGGCCTGCGAGAGCTGGAGCAGATCGTCGATGATCCGATCCATGCGCCCGGCTGCCGAGCGGATGCGGTCGAGCAGGTCCACGTCGCTCTCGAGCAGGCGGTCCTTGCAGTCCTCCTGCAACGCCGCACTGAACCCCTGCAGCGCGCGCAGCGGCGCCCGCAGGTCGTGCGAGACCGAATAGCTGAAGGCCTCCAGCTCGCTCATGGCGGCGGCCAGCGCCTCGGTGCGCTCGGCGACGCGCGCCTCGAGCTCGGCGTTGAGGCTCTGCAGCGCCTCCTCGGCCTGCTTGCGGCGCGTGATGTCGCGCTCGATCGAGGATGCCCCGACGATCTCGCCCCTCTGGTCGTGAATGGCGGACATGCAGACGGAGACGTCGATCAGGCTGCCGTCGCTGCGCCGGCGCACCGTCTCGATGTGCTCGACGCGCTCCCCACGAGCCACGCGCGCCAGAAAGCCTGCCATCTCCGCCTCGTGCTCGACCGGCAGCAGGATCGACGCATGCTGGCCGATCATCTCCTCGCGATCGTAGCCGTACACGCGCGTCGCGCCCGGATTCCAGCTGACGATCACGCCGTCGATCCCCTGGCCGATGATGGCGTCCTCGGACGACTCGACGATCGATGCGAGGTACAGGGAGCGGTTCTCGGCGCGGCGCCGCTCGTTGATCTCGCGGTGCAGCTGGACGTTGACCTGGCGCAGCTCGCTGGTGCGCTTGACCAGCGTGTCCTCGGCCATGTCCTGATGCTCGAGCATCTCGGCGCGCGCCCGGTCCCGCTGCACGAGCAGAACCGCGAACATCCAGACCGATCCCACCACCAGCGTCCGACCCAGGATGTGACCGACGGGAATGGGCCCGGGCACGAGCTGATGAATGATCGTCGGTACCGCCACGACCATGGCGCAGACGAACAGCGCCAGAGAGAACATGAAGCGGCCGCGCAGGACGCGATGACCGCAAAGAAGGACGACGAGATTGGGAAGGCCGAATGCCGCCTGACCGTTCGTGAAGAGGTCGAGCACGAACATGACGAACGTCAGCGCCGCCAGCCCCAGGCCTGCCAGGACCGGCGTCAGGTCGATGCGCGGGCGCGCCAGGCCAAACGTCGACGTCATGATGCGGCTCCGCGCCGCGCCCTCGGTGCGCACGGACTGCCGAACGCCGCCATCATGGCGCAGCTCCGCGAGCGGCGAATGGCCGCCAACAGAAGGAAGATGGGAGGGAGGATCATCGTGCAACGTCCGACCGCTAGGGACGGCGCCGCTCCGAACGCGCCAACACTACCGCTGTTGCCGGCCGCTAGGCAAACTCCTATCTGGGCTTTCGCAGCTGCATCCGAAACCGCGGTCGACGCCGGACGTCGGCGGGGCGGCTGACGCGATCTGCCGACATTGCGTCAGCGACGAGCTTCGAATCGCCCTTCCAGATAGGCCGCGATCTTTCCGTCGATCGGCAGCTGGAAGGACTTGGTCGTCAGGTACTCTTCGAGGCCGGCCACGCCGAGCTCGGCGCCGATGCCGGACTGCTTGATGCCCCGGAACGGTGCCAGCGTATTGAAGGTCCCGCCATTGATGTCGATGCCGCCGGTGTCGATCCGCCGTCCCACCGCCATCGCCCTGTCTACGTCCTTGGACCAGATGGCTCCCCCGAGGCCGAAGATGGTGCTGTTGGCGATCCGCACCGCGTCGTCCTCGTCTTCGTAGGGCATGATCGTCAGCACGGGGCCGAAAATTTCCTCCTGCGCGATGCGCATCTCCGGCCTCACCTCGCCGAAGACGGTGGGCCGGACGAAGTAGCCACGGGTCAGACCCGGCGGCGGCTCGGTGCCTCCGGCCACCAGACGCGCGCCCTCGTCGATGCCGGCGCGGATGTACCCGAGCACCGTCTCGTACTGCTGGCGGCTGACCTGCGGCCCCATTCGCGTGGTGCCCGGCTCCGGCGGCGTGCGCGGGTCGCCCGGGATGATGACGTTTTCGGCCACGTGCCTGGCCACGCGGCAGGCCTCCTCGTGCATGGAGCGCGGCACCAGCATGCGCGTCCAGGCGGCGCACGTCTGCCCGGCGTTGGTGTAGGCGTGATGGACGCCGGCGCTGATCACCGCCGGGTCCGCATCGTCGAGGATGATGTTGGCAGCCTTGCCGCCGAGCTCGAGCGAGACGTCTTTGATGGACTGCGCGGCCAGCGCCATGATCTTGCGCCCGACCTCGGTGCTTCCGGTCAGGGACACCATGTCCACCTGCGGATGCGTCGCCATCGCCTCGCCGATCTCGCTGCCCTTGCCCGAAAGGAAGTTGAAGACGCCGGGCGGCAGGTGACGCCCCGCGATCTCCGCGAACAGGAAGCACGACAGCGCCACTTCACAGCTCGGCTTGACGACCACCGTGCAGCCCGCGGCCAGCGCCGGCCCGACCTTGGCCGTGATCTGATGGATGGGGTAGTTCCACGGGGTGATCGCAGCGACCACGCCTTTGGGCTCCCGGATCACCACCGAATTGCCGATGCGCTCCTCGAAGGCGTAGCCGTTCTTCTCGAGCAGGTCTGCATAGAAACGAATCGTGGAGGCGGGAAAGCCGACCATGTACTGCGCCGTCATCGCGGCGGGCGAGCCCAGCTCCTCGACGATGACGTCGGCCAGCTCCGCGGCACGAGCGTCCATCTCGTCGGCAATGGCGCGAAGGCAGCGACCTCGCTCGGCCGCCGGCGTCAGCTTCCAGCCGAGCAGCGCCGCTCGTGCGGAAGTCACGGCGGCGTCGACGTCGCGCGTGTCGGCTCGCGGAATGCGGCCGCACGCCTCCTCGGTCGTCGGGTTGATGACATCGAAGAAGCCGCTTCCGTGCGGCGTGACCCATTCTCCAGCGATGAGGACCTTGTCGAATACGCGCATGCGGCTGCCTCTGCCCTCCCCTTGCCAGAGGCCGTGCGAGGACGCCACAGAAACGCGGTACCCACGAAGGCGGCGGCGTGCTAGGTAGCGGGCGCGTCGTCTTTTTCGGGCGCCGCAACGGGGATTCCGATGACCAGGACCATTGCTCGTGCCGCTGCCGCGGCGTTCGTCGTTTTCGCGCTGTGGGTGCCGCGGCAGGCTCTGGCGTTGCCGGATCTGATCGCGGAGGTTTTCGACCTCGGCGTCATCGTCACCGACGTTGCGCAGGAAGATGTGGACGAAGGCTGCGCCGGGGGCACGCAGAACCGGCGTCTCATCGACTTCTCGCTGCGGACGCGGAACGTCGGCGCCGACGACCTGATCCTCGGCAACCCCGGCTGCCCCAACTGCACGCTCAATCCGGGCGCGGCCTGCAGCAACCCATTGTTCGAGTGCGGCACGTCGCACGGACATGCGCATTTCGAGTCCTTCGCCCGCACGGAGCTGCTCGACGCCAACGGCAACGTCGTGGCGCAGGGAAGCAAGTACGGCTTCTGTCTCCTCGACCTGGAGTGCGATGACCCGCAGTACAGCTGCTCGTTCCAGGGCATCAGCGCAGGCTGCTCGGACGTCTACGCCTCGGGGCTGCCCTGCCAGTACGTCGACATCACGGATGCTGCCGTACCCGACGGGCTGTACACGCTGCGAGTGACGGTCGATCCCGACGGCGAGATCGCCGAAGCCAGCGAGAGCAACAACACGATCGAGGTGCCGCTGGAGATCGGGAGCACTCCGCCTGTCTGTCCCGAGTACGCGTCCACGGACGTGCCGAAGAACATCCCCGACGAGTCCTCGATCACCTCGACGCTGGTGCTTCCCGATCTCGGCAACGTCACCTCGATGCGCGTACGCTTGGCCGGCGAGCACTCCTACGTCGGCGACCTGCAGGCACGCCTGATCAGCCCTGCATCGACCGAGGTGCGGCTGGTCGACCAGATCTGCAGCTCCGACAACGATTTCGATCTCTATCTCGGCGATGAGGCGACAACTGCCATTCCATGCCCGGCCACCGACCCCTCCACGCTCAAGCAGCCGGCCGAGCCGCTTGCCGCCTTTCTCGGCGAGGACGCGCAGGGGACATGGACGCTGCACGTCGAGGACCTGGAAGCGCAGGATGACGGCGTCCTCGAAAGCTGGAGCCTGGAAGTGTGCACGATCTGCGGCAATGGAACCGTGGACATGGGCGAGATTTGCGATGACGGCAACGCCCTCAACGGAGACTGCTGCTCGGCCGATTGCCAGACCATCGGCGCCGACGGCACCCCGTGCGCGAGCCAGAACCAGTGCATGGTCGGTGGCACGTGCAGCAGCGGCACCTGCCAGGGCGGATTCCTTCTGGAATGCGATCCCTGCCTGACCTGCGATCCCGACGCCGGCTGCGTCGTACCGGGCGACATCTATCCGTGCCAGGACGCGGCGCCGGCAAAGAGCGTGCTCGTTCTCAAGAACGGATCGGTCGATGAGGCCGACTCGATCATCTGGAAGTGGAAGAGCCAGACTCCGGTGGCGCTCGACGAGTTCGGCGCGCCGCAAGCGTCGACCGAGCTCACGCTGTGCGTCTACGACGCCAGCGGCCTGGTGCTGAGCGCGACGGCGCAAAGCGGAAGCGATTGCGCGGACGGCGCCTGCTGGGACGTCCGCGATACCAGCGCGGCCTACACCGAAGAAGACGGGGCCGTCGGCGGCCTGACCAGCATCCGGATCAAGGAAGGGACCCAAGGCAAGATCGTCCTCAAAGGCCGTGGCGAAATGCTCGGCGTCCCCCCGCTCTTCCTGCCCCTCCCCGCAACCGTCCGCCTCAAACGCAACGACGGCACGCCCTGCTGGCAGGCCCGGTTCACCGACCCCGCGACCAACGCCGCCACTCTCTTCAAATCCCGCAGCGACTGAACGCCAGCGGGTTCTGCCCGCCGCCCGCCCGCCGAGCAGCAAGCAAAGCGAGATGCTCCCGCACGACCAGGCGCGGGCGTCGACAATGGTCGCGCCGCAGGCCTGCCGTCGCGCCGCAAGACGCGGGCCGAGAAGCGAGCGTAAGCGCGCTGGAGGCCCGGTGGAGCGAGCGACGAGGTCGATCGGCGGCTATCGGCGCCGGCCGGCCGGTGCAGCAGAAACGTACGATTGGATGGTGACCCCAACCGGAATCGAACCGGTGTTTTCGGCGTGAGAGGCCGACGTCCTAGACCGCTAGACGATGGGGCCGCGGGCGCTGGACGGCGCTGGAGCGAGTCGCGCCGCCGCGACGGAAGAGTTCTATTAGACAGGAGAATCGCACGCGTCAACCGTGCGAATCGCCGGCGCACCCAACGCAGGTGCGCCGACTGACACCGGCCGCCGCTCGTGGAATAGCAGAGGCAATCCCGCAGCGGAGTCCGCCCATGCCCTGCATCGAAAGCACGCCGGAGTTCGTCGCCGCAGCCTATGACCTCATGCGCAAGCGGCTCGAGATCGTCCGCCAGCGCATCGGCAGGCCGCTGACCCTGGCGCAGAAGATCATTCTGGGTCATCTGGCGCGGCCCGAGCTGGCCGAGCTGGAGGCCGGAGTGAGCTACGTGGAGCTGAGGCCCGATCGCGTGGCGATGCAGGACGCGACGGCACAGATGGCGCTGCTCCAGTTCATGCAGGCGGGCCGCCCGGCCGTCGCGGTGCCGACCACCGTTCATTGCGATCATCTGATCCAGGCCCGCGCCGGCGCCGGCCCCGACACCGACCGCGCGCGCAGCGAAAATGCCGAGGTCTACGATTTCCTGGCCTCGGTGTCGGCGAAGTACGGGATCGGTTTCTGGAAGCCGGGCTCGGGCATCATCCATCAAGTCGTGCTGGAGAACTATGCGTTTCCCGGCGGCCTCATGATCGGCACCGACTCGCACACGCCCAATGCCGGCGGTCTCGGCATGTGCGCAGCGGGCGTGGGCGGCGCCGATGCCGTCGACGTGATGGCAGGCTTTCCGTGGGAGGTCCTGCTGCCGAAGACGATCGGCGTCCGTCTGTTGGGCAGGCTCGAGGGCTGGAGCGCGCCGAAGGACGTCATCCTCAAGCTCTGCGGCATGCTCACCGTCAAGGGTGGAACCAACAAGATCGTCGAATACTTCGGGCCTGGAACTTCGAGCATCAGCTGCACGGGCAAGGGAACGATCTGCAACATGGGAGCCGAGCTCGGCGCCACGTGCTCGGTGTTCCCTTTCGACGACCGTATGGCGATCTATCTGCGCGCCACCGGCCGTGCCGCGCTGGCCGATCTGGCCGCCCGCAGCCTCGACCTCGTCACCGCCGATGCGGAGACCGCGGAGAAGCCGGAGCTCTACTACGACGAGATCGTCGAGATCGACCTTTGCACGCTGGAACCGCACCTGGTCGGCCCGCATACGCCCGACCTGGCGCGGCCGCTCTCGCAGGTTGCGGCGGCGGCGCGCACCGAGGCGTATCCGCAGCGCGTCACGGCGGCGCTGATCGGCAGCTGCACGAACTCCTCCTACGAGGACATCTCGCGTGTCGCGGCAATCGCCGAGGAGGCGGCGGCCCACGGCTACGCCGCCAAGGCCTCGCTGCTGATCAGCCCGGGAAGCGACATGATCCATGCGGCCATCGCACGCGACGGACAGATGGCGGCGCTGGAGAAGGTCGGTGCACAGGTGCTGGCCAACGCGTGCGGTCCCTGCATCGGCCAGTGGAAGCGCGAGGACGTCCGCAAAGGCGATCCCAACTCCATCGTCACCTCCTTCAACCGCAACTTTCCCGGCCGCAACGATTCGAATCCCGACACGCTGGCATTCATCGCCAGCCCCGAGGTGACGCTTGCGCTCGGGCTGGCGGGCTCGCTGTCATTCAATCCGCTCACCGACATGCTGGAGGCGAACGGGCGGTCTTTTCGGCTGTCGCCGCCGCCGCAGGCGCCCGAGGTTCCCGTGGGCGGCTTCGAGCGCGTGATGACGGGCTATCAGCCGCCCTCCGCCGACCCCGAGACGGTGGTGGTGAAGGTGCGCAGCGACAGCGAGAGGCTCTCGCTGCTCGACCCGTTTCCGCCGGCAGTCGAAGCGCAGTTCCTGCGCATGCCGCTGCTGCTGAAGACGCGGGGCAAGACCACCACCGACCACATCAGCCCCGCCGGCCCATGGCTGCGCTACCGCGGCCATCTCGATCGCATCAGCGACAACATGTTCACCGGCGCCATCCGTGCGGGAACCGGCGAGCGCGGCATGACGCGCAATCCGCTCACCGGCGAGCAGGGTCAGCCCGTTCCCGCGGTCGCGCGGGCGCTCAAGGCGGCCGGCCGCCGCTGGGTGGTCGTCGGCGACGAGAACTACGGCGAAGGCTCCAGCCGCGAGCATGCCGCCATGAGCCCGCGACATCTCGGCTGCGCGGTGGTGCTGACGCGCAGCTTCGCGCGCATTCACGAGTCCAACCTGAAGAAGCAGGGGATCCTGCCGCTGACGTTCTCCAACCCCGCCGACTACGACCGGGTACGCGAGGACGACGAGCTGTCGATTCCCGCCGCTTTCACGATCGCGCCGGGCAAGCCGCTGCTGATGCTGCTGCACCACCGCGACGGCAGCGAGGACCGCATCGAAGTCCGCCACTCCTGCAACGCCGAGCAGATCGGCTGGATTCAGGCAGGTGGAGCGCTCAACCTGCTGCGCGCTCCGGCGGCCTAGCCGGCGGCATCGCTAGAGCCGAGCGCGCCCGCGGGTCTGGTCCGCAGCCCGCCCGATGCCGCGGCATCGCAGGCTGAACGTATGCGCGACGCCGTCCGCTCGCGTCCGAGCACCGCGCACAGCTCGAAGATGCCGGGGCTCGCGGTCGCGCCCGTCAGCGCGACGCGAGCAGGCTGCGCGAGCGCACCGAGCTTGATCCCTTGCTCCTCGCACACGGCGCGAAAGACACCCTCGATGCCCGGAGCCTCCCACGGCTCCAGCGTCTGCAGGCGGTCGCACAGCGCCAGCAGCCGCGCCCTCTCCCCTTCGCCAAGAAATTTCTCGGCGGCCTTGGCGTCGTATTCGATCTCGTCGCGCACCAGCGGCTCGAGCTGATCGGCCAGCTCGACCAGCGTACGCGCGCGCTCGCGCACGAGTGCCACGGCCTGCTCGAGCCAGCCCTCGTCGCGGCCGCCATGCCCGCGCTCGGCCAGGATCGGCCGGACATGGCGCGTCAGCTCCTCGAGGCCGAGCGCTCGCATGTGCTGCGCATTCACCCACGAGTACTTCTCGATATCCCAGGCTGCGGCAGCCTTGTTGATGCCGGCCGGATCGAACAGCTCGATCAGCTCCTGCCTGGTAAAGACCTCCTGGTCGCCGTGCGACCAGCCGAGGCGGGCCAGGTAGTTGATGGTGGCCTCCGGCAGGAAGCCCGCGTCGCGATAGGCCAGGACGGAGGTGGCGCCGTGGCGCTTGGACAGCCGCGTTCGGTCCTGCCCCACGATCAGCGGCATGTGCCCATAGACCGGCGGCCTGGCGCCGAGGGCGGCGAAGATCTGCATCTGCCGCGGCGTATTGGTGATGTGGTCTTCCCCGCGCAGGATGTGCGTGATCCCCATGTCGATGTCGTCGGCAACGTTGACGAGATGGAACATCGGACTGCCGTCCGAGCGTACGATGACGAAGTCGTCGAGCTCGCGGTTCTCGAACGCGATGACGCCGCGAATGACGTCGGTCATGATCGTCTGTCCGTCCAGCGGCACCTTGAGCCGCACAACGCTTCGCCGCCCTGCCACCGGCTGGTGTCCGGCATCACGGCAGGTGCGATCGTACGCCGGCGTCCGGCCGGCGGCTTGAGCGGCCTGCCGTTTGGCCTCGAGCTCCTCTGGCGTGCACAGACAATGATAGGCATGGCCGCTGGCGAGCAGGCGATCGATGACCTGCTCGTAATAGTCGCCGCGCCGCGACTGGTAGTAGGGGCCCTCGTCGTAGGAGAGCCCCAGCCAGCTCAGGGCTTCCAGGATCGAACGAGTGAATTCCTCGGTCGATCGCTCACGGTCGCTGTCTTCGATCCGCAGCACGAAGTGTCCGCTGTGCCGGCGGGCATGAAGGTAGTTGAACAGCGCCGTGCGGGCGCCGCCGATGTGCAGATGGCCGGTGGGGCTGGGTGCAAAACGCGTGCGAATGGCCTGCATGCGCGAATGAACCAGATGGTCGCGTCGAAGAAAAATCGATGGAGCGCTCTGGCGAACATGCCGCGTCACGCGCGAAGGGCCCGGCCTGTGCCAGGCCGCGCTGCCGGCCGACGCGCCGTCCGCTGCCGACTTGGGCCTGCAGCACGCCATCGCCGCTCCCGTGTCTGGCGTCGCTGCCGATCCGGCGCGCGTTGCGCGCCGCTGCCGCCGGCCATGGCGACACGGCCTCGCAGCAGCGCACCTTACCGGCTTTTGTCAAGACGGGATCACCAGGAACGGCCAATGCTCAACTGCTCGGCTGCATCGGGCTTCGCCGCGCGAGACTGCGCAGGTGCAAGACATGCCTCGCCGCTTTGCGTCGCGGAGGTTTTCGCGCACGCGCACAGGGTCGCCGGCGCAGGTACTCGGATTGCTGTGCGTTTATCGTATTGCCCTCCTCCAAGTGCGGGCGCATAATTTTTTTCCATGAAGGCGTTGAAGGGTGTGCACGCATGGCACGTTTAAAGGAGGGAGGAGGGAACCGCGGCGACCCAGACGAGCGCTGCTCGTCGGCCGCGTCGTCACCGACCTGATGGGAGGAGCGGACATATGGACGAGTCACCAAGGACCTTCGAGGACATCATACGGGCAGACCGCGCATCAGGCGCCGAACTGGAATGGCGCGGCAGCTTCCTCGACTATCTCGAAAAGGTTCGGCTCGATCCTTCCATAGCCAAGCTCGCCCACGCCCGCGTCTACGACATCATCACGAGCCACGGCGTTCATGAGCTGACCGAAAGCGAACGTGGCAGCGGTCTTTACCCTGACGGGGTCACTCGAGTCTTCCCGTTCTTCTCCGATCACTTCTTCGGGATCGAAAAGGTTACCGGCCAGATCGTTCGATACTTCCACTCGGCCGCGCTCAAGGGTGAGGAAGCGCGCCAGGTGCTCTACCTGATGGGACCCGTGGGTTCGGGCAAGAGCTCGCTGGTCGACCGTATCCACGCCGCGCTGGAGGAGGGACCGCCCTTTTACGCCATCGTCGGCTGTCCGATGCACGAGGAGCCGCTGCACCTGATCCCTCGCCATCTGCGTCGCGAGTTCGAGAAGATGCTCGGCGTCCACATCGAAGGCGACCTGTGCCCTGTGTGCCGCTTCCGGCTGCAGAACGACTTCGGCGGACGATACGAGGAAGTTCCGGTGGAGACGATGCGTTATTCGCGCCGGCACCGCATCGGCATCGGCGTCGTGCCGCCGGTGGACCCGAACAACCAGGACACCTCCGTCCTGATCGGCAGCGAGGACATCTCCAAGCTCGATCAATACTCCGAGGGCGACCCGCGCGTGCTCGATCTCAACGGCGCGCTCAATGTCGCCAACCGCGGAATCTGCGAATTCATCGAGGTCTTCAAGAACGATACCGAGTACCTGCATGCCATGATCACCGCCACGCAGGAGAAGGTGATCCCGGCGCCCGGCCGGCACGGACTCGTCTACGTCGACGCCGTCATCGCGGCGCATTCGAACGAAGCGGAGTGGCAGAAGTTTCGCGCCGACCACACCAACGAGGCGATTCTCGATCGAATCGTGGTCGTGAAGGTCCCCTACAACCTGCGCCTCTCCGAAGAGGTGAAGATCTACAAGAAGATCATCGAGCGCAGCGACTTCGCCGCGCACATCGCGCCGCACACACTGGAGGTCGCCTCCATGTTCGCGATCCTGTCGCGGCTGGAGCCGACGCAGAAGTGCGACCTGATGACGAAGCTGAAGATCTACAACGGCGAGGAGGTCCTCGAGAAGGGCCGCACCAAGAAGATCGACGTCACCGAGTTGCGCGGCGATTCCAAGCGCGAGGGCATGGACGGAATCTCGACGCGCTTCATCATGAAGGCCCTCGACAATGCGCTTTCCGACGGCTCCTCGGGCAACTGCATCAATCCTATCAGCGTGCGCGAAGCGCTGGTCTCGATGGTGCGCGAGCACGACTTCCCGGACGACACCCGCAAGCGTTATCTCGAGATGCTGCAGGACACCCTGAACAAGGAGTACCAGGAGGTCCTCGAGAAGGAGATCACCAAGGCCTTCGTGTTCTCGTTCTCCGAGCAGGCCGAGTCGCTGTTCCAGAACTACCTCGACCATGCCGAAGCCTACGTGAACAAGGGCAAGGTCAAGGACCGCAACACGGGCGAGGAGCTGCAGCCGGACGAGGCGTTCCTCAAATCGATCGAGGAGCAGATCGCGGTCATCGGCTCGGCTGCCGAGGGCTTCCGCCAGGACGTGATCTCCTACCTGTGGTCGAGCACGCGCCGCGGCGTCAAGGTCAGCTACGAAAGCTACGAGCCCTTGCGGCAGGCCATCGAGAAGAAGCTCATGTCCTCGGTCCGCGACCTGTCGCGCATCGTCACGCGCGCCACGACGCGCGACGAGGAGCAGAACACCAAGTACTCCGCGATGGTGCAGAACCTGCTCGAAAACGGGTACTGCCGCCACTGCGTGGACGTGGTGCTCAAGTACGCGGCCAATCATCTCTGGAAGGACTGAAGCTGACCGCGGGCTCGTCCCATGGGAAGTTTCCGTCCCAAGCGTGAGATCTCCGGTGACCGCAGCGCGGGCGATCGCCTGCGGCACCGGCAGAAGGTCCGTTCCTCCATCCGCGAGAACATCGCCGACATCATCGCGGAGGAATCGATCATCGGCCGCTCCGGCGACCAGATCATCAAGGTGCCGATCCGCGGCGTCCGCGAGTACAGGTTCATCTACGGCGAGAATGCGCCCGGCGTCGGAGAAGGCGCCGGCGAGGAGCTGCAGCGCGGCGACGTGATCGCCCAGGACGGCGAAAAGGGCCAGGGCAAGCAGGGCGAAGGCGGCGACCGGCCCGGCGTCGACTACTACGAGACCGAGGTCACGCTGGACGAGCTCATCGGCATGATGTTCGAGGACCTGGAGCTGCCCAATCTCGAGCGCAAGCCGATGGCCCAGATCGAGGCGCTGCGCAACACCCGCCGCAAGGGCTACCGCTCGGTCGGTCTTCGCGTGCGGCTCGACAAACGACGCACCGTTCGCGAGCGCATGAAGCGCGTGATCTCGAGGAAGACGGTCGGCACCGGCCGCAGCGACCAGCGCGTCCCGTTCCACCTGCAGGACCTGCGCTACCGCCACCGCACCGCCGAGGTGCATCCGGAGTCCAACGCCGTGGTCATGTGCATCATGGACACCTCCGGCTCCATGGACAAGACCAAGAAGTACCTGGCGCGCAGCTTCTTCTTCCTGCTTTACCAGTTCGTGCGGCGGCGCTACGAGCACGTCGAGGTCGTCTTCATCGCGCACGACATCGAAGCCAACGAAGTCACCGAGGACGAGTTCTTCCACAAGGGCGAGTCCGGCGGCACCTTCGTGTCTTCCGGCTATCGCAAGGCCCTCGACGTCGTCAACGACCGCTATCATCCGGCGCTCTGGAACATCTACGCGTTCCATTGCAGCGACGGCGACAACTTCGGATCCGACACTCCCACCGCCATCAAGGCCGTCCAGGCCCTGTGCGAAGTGGCGAACCTCGTCGGTTACGGCGAGATCAAGCCGCGCGGCGCCGGCTTCTACGGCAGCTCGCTGCTGGACACGTTCAAGCGCGTGGGCACCGACAACTTCCGCACCGTGCTCATCGAGCGCAAGGAAGACGTCTGGCCGAGCTTCCGCGCCTTCCTCACCGGCGAGCGCGTCCAGGCCGAGGCCTCTTCATGAACCTGGACCTGCGCGAGCTGGAAGACTGGGACAAGCGCATCATGGACAAGGCCGTCGCCTACGGCCTGGACTGCTTTCCTCAGGATTTCGAGATCTGCGACCACGAGGAGATGATCGGCTACATGGCCTACTCGGGCATGCCGTCGCGCTACTCGCACTGGTCGTTCGGCAAGGCATTCGAGCGCCTGAAAACTCTCTACCACTACGGCGTCCAGGGCCTTCCCTACGAGATGGTGATCAATTCGAACCCGTCTCTGGCCTACCTGATGGGCGACAACTCGCTGTGCCTGAACGTGCTGACGATGGCGCACGTCTACGGGCACAACGACTTCTTCAAGAACAACTTCGGCTTCTCGCGGACGCGCCCCGAGTTCACCCTGCCGACATTCAAATCGCACGCGGCCAGGGTGCGGAAGTATCTGGAGGATCCCAGCATCGGCGTGGCCCGCGTCGAGCCGGTCCTGGATGCCGCCCATGCGCTGTCCCTGCAGTGCCGGCGCAACCTGTTCGTGCGCAAGATGCGTCCGGCCGAGCAGCTCGAGAGCCTCTACGAGGCCGCCCAGCCGCGTCGCGACCCGTACAGCAACATCCACAAGAAGACCGACTACGTCGAGCCCGATCTCAGAAAGGTCCCTCTGCAGCCCGAAGAGGACCTGCTTCTCTTCGTGCGCGACTACAACCCTTTCCTGGCCGACTGGCAGCGCGACCTCATCACCATCGTCGCCGAGGAGACACACTACTTCCTGCCCCAGATCGAGACCAAGATCATGAACGAGGGCTGGGCCAGCTTCTTCCATTATCACATCATGAACAGCCTGGACCTTCCGCAGGCGCTGGCCATCGAGTTCATGATCCACCACAACGCGGTGATCCGGCCGGCTCCTGGAGGGCTGAACCCGTACCACATCGGGTTTCGCGTCTGGGACGCGATCTACCGGAGCCACGAGGGCGACGGCCCGATCGACCTCTCCCGCGACAACGCGGGGCGCAGGGCGATCTTTGCGGCGCGCGAGTGCGAGCGTGACAGCTCTTTCCTGCGCCGCTTCCTCACGGAGCGACTGGCTCGCGAGCTTGGCCTGTTCGAATTCACCGACCGGCGCGGCGAGCGCGTCGTCAGCGAAGTGGCCGACGAGGACGGCTGGGAGAAGATCAAGACCTCGCTCGTCCGCAGCGTCGGAATGGGGTCGGTGCCGGTCATCAAGGTCATCGATGCGGACTATCGTGGCGCTCGCGTGTTGCTGCTCGAGCACGATTTCGAGGGCCGCGAGCTGAAGCTCGCCGATGCCGAGAAGACGCTGGCGTACATCTTTCAGCTATGGGGCCGTGAGGTCGCGCTGAAGACGGTCGTCGGCGGACGACCGACGCTCCTGGTCTTCAACGACCAGGGCTTCTCCACGAAGAGTCCGTCCTAGGTAGGATCTCCGACGGACGACGATAGCGGCGCGGGTGCTTCGTTGCGTCGCTCGGGGCCCGCTCCAGCCCGCTTGCGCTCACGCCTCGCGCCGCGCCTCGCATACGAACCACTCTCGTCGCCCGCGCTCGAACACCGGATCACAGATCGATCAGGGCGATGGCGTGGGCTTCGACGGCTTGCCACGCGCCGATCGCGCCGATGCTGTCGCCGCTCTTGGCCTTGACCGATATGCGGGTGAAGTCGACGCCGAGGGCCGCGGCGACCGCGGCGCGCATCGCATCGATGTGCGGAGCGATGCGGGGGCGCTCGATGACGATGGTGACGTCGACGTTGACGATGGTGGCAGCAGCCTCGCCGAGCAGACGCGCGACGTGGGCGAGGAAGACGGTCGAGTCGGCATTCCTCCAACGCGCGTCGCTGGAGGGAAAGAACGTGCCCAGGTCGCCCAGCGCAGCGGCACCGAGCAGCGCATCGCAGATGGCGTGGGCGGCCGCATCGCCGTCGGAGTGACCGAGCGCGCCGCGCTCGCTCTCGACCGTCACGCACCCGAGCCGCAAAGGCCGGCCTTCGACGAGACGGTGAATGTCGTAGCCCTGTCCGATTCGCAGCACGTCGCTCTCCATGGCCGCTGGCCGGTTTGGCCGCGCGTCCGCGCATGTTAGCATCCGGCCGATCGTTTTTCCGATCGCCCATGCGCCAGCCTCGCTCGTGACTTCGCACGCAATGAATTCCTCCGTCGACCTCGAGCTGGTGCTGGCCAACATGCTCGAGGGCGTGGTCGTGTTCTCGGAGGAGACCGCCTCCTTCGTCAACCAGGCTGCCGAAGCGATGCTCGGCCGCTCGCGCCGGGCCCTGCTCGGCCAGCGCGCCAGCGACATCTTTGCGCGCTCGGCCTGGATCGGTGGCGTGCTCGACCGCATCGATCACGAGCATCCGGCGCTGCGAGAGGAAGGGGAGCTGGATGCTGCAGGCGCCCGAAAGCCGGTCGTGGCCGAGGCGGTACTCATAAGGGATCGCGATGACATTGCCTTCGGCCGGCTTCTGGTGCTGTACGATCTGAGCCGCCGAGGACCGCTGCAGCATCAGGATCGCGACCGCCAGCGTGTGGCCGAGCTGGACCGGCTGGCGGCGCAGTTCGCGCACGAGATCAACAACCCGCTCTCCGGAATTCGCGGCGCGGCCCAGCTGCTGAGCCGCCGCCTCAGCGATCGCGCGGACTTGTGCGAGTACACCGAGATGATCGTGCGTCAGGCCGACCGCATGAAGGAGCTGGTCGAGGCGCTCATGGCGCTGGAAGCGCCGCTTCTCAAGCGCGAGCCCGTCAACATCCACCGCATTCTGAACGATCTCCTGCTGCTGCAACGCCCCGCCTCCGAGCAGCGCGGAGTGGCCCTGGAGGCCGAGTTCGACCCGAGCCTGCCCGACGTCAGGGGCGATGCCGGGCGCCTGGAGCAGCTGTTCCTGAACATCCTGAGCAACGCCCTTTCGGTCTGCCCTTCCCCCGGCGGCCGCGTCCGGCTGACCACACGGATGGAGCATTCCTTCTATGTCGAACGCGAAGGAGGCCGCGTCCACTTCCTGACCGTGTCCATCGCAGACAACGGCCCGGGCCTGGACGCCGAAGCGCTCGAGCACATGTTCTCGCCCTTGTTCTCGCGCCGCAAGGGCGGACACGGTATGGGACTGGCCATCGCCAGCGCCATCGCGGCTGCGCACGACGGAAGGATCCGCGCCGAGAACGGCCCCGACGGCGGCGCCGTCTTTCACGTCACCCTTCCCGTCGTCACGGGCCGCGAAGGGGCCAAGGCGGCCGCAACATGAGCAGCGCCCGCAACGGCACGGTCCTCGTCGTCGACGATGAGGTCGATATCCGCCGCATCATCGCCGATGCGCTGGCCGACACCGGCTGCAACGTCGAGACGGCCGGCGATGCGGAAGCAGCATTGACGCGCCTGGAAGCGGGAGACGTCGACGTCGCGTTCGTCGACATCAACCTTCCCGGCGCCAGCGGCCTGCAGGTCCTGGACGCGGTCAAGCAGGGCGGCAGCGACACCGACGTCGTCGTCATCACCGGCAAGGCGACCGTCGCCAACGCGATCGAGGCCACCCGCCGCGGCGCCTACGACTACGTCACCAAGCCCTTCGACCTGGACCACATCGTCGAGCTGACCAAACGCATCCTGGAAGGACGCGCTCTCGGACGGGCCATCGCCAAATCGCGCGGCAAGGGCGACGCGGCAGCCAAGGTCGACATCGTCGGCGCCTCGCCTGCCATGCAGGAGGTCTACAAGATCATCGGCCGCATGGCCGGCAGTCCCACGACGGTGCTGATCCAGGGTGAGAGCGGCACCGGCAAGGAGGTGGTCGCACGCGCGATCCATGCCTACTCGACACGATCGGCGGGCCCGTTCGTGGCAGTGAACTGCTCCGCCATTCCGGCCGACCTTCTCGAGAGCGAGATGTTCGGGCACGAGCGCGGCGCCTTCACCGGCGCCACCGAGCGCCGCATCGGCAAGTTCGAGCAGGCCAGGGGTGGAACGCTGTTCCTGGACGAGATCAGCGACATGCCGCTGCCGCTTCAGGCCAAGCTGCTGCGCATCCTGCAGGAGCGCGAGTTCTCGCGCGTCGGCGGGCACGAGCTCATCCCCGCCGACTGCCGGGTGATCGCGGCCACCAACAAGCGCCTCGAAGCTCAGGTGGAGGCGGGGCAGTTCCGCGAGGACCTCTACTTCCGGCTCAAGGTCGTCGTCATCGAGCTGCCGCCGCTGCGCGAACGACGTGAGGACATCGCCCTGTTGGTCCCCTACTTCATCGACCGCATCAACGAGCGCGAGCACTTCAACGTTCGCGGCGTTTCTCCCGAAGCCATGGCGCTGCTTCTCGAGCATCCATGGCGAGGCAACGTGCGCGAGCTCGAGAACGTGCTGCTGCGGGCGGCAGCGCTGGCTCCCAATCGCGTGCTGGCGCCGGCCGACCTTCCGTTGACCCGCCGTTCCCCTCGCACGGTGGCCGACGAGGGGTTGCCTCTGGCCGACGTGCTGTCGGTGAAGATTCGCGAGCACCTGGCCGGCTTCGGGGGCGTCGAGCCGCGCGACCTGCACGCGCGCGTGCTGGCAATGGTCGAGAAGCCGCTGTTCGAAGCGGTGCTCGAGAGCACCGGCGGCAATCAGCTCAAAGCCGCCGAGATCCTCGGTATCAACCGCAACACGCTGCGCAAGAAGATCACCGACTACGGCATCTCGATCAGCCGCTCCAAGCCGTGAAGCCGCCGCTGCGGCTGCCGCCGCTCTATCCGATCGTCAACGTCGCCGGCAGCGGCGCCGCCGCCATCGAGTCGGGGCGCGCTCTGGCGCTCGAGCTGGCGGAGGCGGGCGCGCGGATCGTGCAGCTGCGTGCGAAAGAGCTCGGTGCCGCAGCGTTTGCGGCGCTCGCGGCCGACCTCGGCGAGCGGCTGCATCGGAGTGCCTGCCGCCTGATCGTCAATGACCGCGTCGACGTCGCGCTGATCGCGGCAGCCAGCGGTGTGCACGTGGGCGATGAGGATCTTCCGGTGGAGGCCGCGCGGCGCGTGCTCGGGCCGGACGCAATCATTGGCTACTCGACACATTCGGTGGCCGAGATGTCCGCCGCCGCCCGGCTGGATGCCGACTATCTCGCTTTCGGCCCGGTCTTTGAGAGCCCGACCAAGGCCGGCGTCCGCGCGGGGCGAGGCATCGAGCTTCTCGCGCAGGCGTGCCGCGCTGCCGGCGCCAGGCCCGTCGTCGCCATTGGAGGCATCACCATCGACTCGGCGCCGGCATGCTGGCGCGCCGGCGCGGCCAGCGTCGCCGTGATCAGCGAGATCGAGCGCAGCACCGACCGCCGCGCCCTGCTCGCCGCCTATTCTGCGGCAGCCGCAGCGACGGCCTGAGGCTCCGGGAAACGCGCGCCGAACGGCTCGGGTGCCAGCGCGAATGCGTTGGTCGCAAACGAGATGAGGTGGTAGAAGCCGGCCACGACGACCAGCTCGACGAGCTGCGCCACGTCATAGACCGCCGCCAGCTCCTTCCACAGCTCCTCGCTCACCGTCGCCGATTCGTGCAGCTCGTCGCACAGCCGCAGCAACAGCTTTTCTTCCGGCGCGAATTTCGTCTGTTCCGGATCGTCCCGGCAGATGTCGGCGACCTCGGCGTCGCCGAACCCCGCTCGCCCGCCGAAGAACGCCACGTGCACTCCCCATTCGTACTCGGAGCCGCACCGCCAGGTCGTGCGGTCGATGACCAGCTCGCGCTGGCGAAGCGTCAGGCTGCCCCGGTCGAGCAGACCTCCGGCCATGACGCGGCCGAACACGCGCGGGTTGACCGCCAGCGTTCGGAACAGCATCAGCGGCTCGACCTCGGCCGGCATGACTTTGGCGAGCCATGCGGCGACATCTTCGGGGTACGGCGGCTGGGCCGGCTGGATTCTCGGCTGCATGATCGACTCCTCGCTGGCGGCGGCACGCGGGCCGCGCTATGAATTGCGTAGCACGGTATCGCTACGCTTTTCATAGCGCAAGGGGTTCGATGTGTCGACACGCAGACAAATGCGTCCGGCTCCCGGACGGAGCGTTCGCGGATCACGTACGGGGCGGCCGGTCATGGCGCTCCTGGATCTGCTGGGGCGCCGATGGGCGCTGCGCATCCTGTGGGAGCTTCGCGAGGAGCGGCGGACGTTTCGAGCATTGCAGGAAGCCTGCGACGGCGTCAGCCCGACCGTACTCAACGACCGCGTGCGCGAGCTGCGCAGCAATGCGCTCATCGACGACGGAGAAGCCGGTGGCTACGGATTGACGCCGCTCGGGCGCGATCTGCTCGAGCGGCTGGCGCCCATCGCGGCCTGGTCGCAGCGGTGGGCTGCGGCGCTGGAGAAAAAGCGCTAGCGGGCATGTTCGTTGCGTTCGGCCCGGTGGCAGCGTAAGCGCAGCGCATGACGCCGGAGGATTTCGCGGCAGCGGGCCTCTACGACCCCGACGCTCCGAACGCACCCGGTCGGCTCGAGCTGCTGGTGTGGCTGACCGAGCGTGGCATCACCATCGAGCAGATGCTGACGCACCGCCATCGCGCTTTGACCGGACTGGCCGGCGATCTGGCGCTGCGGCCCGGGAAGCGGATCTCGGCGCGAGAGATCAGCACACGCGTCGACATGTCCCTGGACGAGGTCGTATCGCTCGCGCTGGCTGCGGGGATGTCGCCGGCAAAGCCGGACGATCCCGTGTTCACCGAAGCCGACCTCGCACTGTTCTCGGTCTATCGCGGAGGCTCGGCACTTTTTGGCGAGACTGCCACTCGTCGCTTCACGCGGGTGGTTGCGTCCTCGCTCTCACGCATCGCCGAGGCGGCGGTCACGCTGTTCCAGGCCAACGTCGAGCAGCCGATCCTCGAAGGCGGCGGCAGCGAGCTGACGGTCGCCAAGCGGAACCTGCAGGCCATCGAGTCGCTGGAGGGTGTGCGAAGCCTGATCATGAGCCTCTTCAGCGTTCACGTGGAGACGGCCATCCGCCGCCTGCGCGAGGCGCGCGTCAGCCGTTCCACCGATCACGTCATCTTCGCGGTCGGCTTCGTCGACCTCGTCGGCTTCACCACCCTGACCCAGCGCATGGTCACGCGAGAGCTGGCGGACCTCGTCGAGCGATTCGAGGAAACGGCGTACGACGTCGTCGCGGCGCACGACGGCCGTGTCGTCAAGCTGATCGGCGACGAGGTGATGTACGTGACCCGCAGCGCCGGCGCTGCCTGCAGGGTCGCGCTGACTCTGCTGGAGCGGTTCGCGAGCGACGCGGCCGTCACCCCGCGCGGTGCGGTGGCGTATGGCGAGATGCTGCTGCGCGGCGGCGACTACTACGGACCGATCGTCAATCTGGCGTCGCGGGTCGCGCAGGTCGCCGTTCCGAGCGAGCTGCTGGTCACCTCGGAGGTCAAGGCGAACGCGGCATGCACCGATGTCGCGTTCGAGCCTGCAGGGCGGCGCATGCTCAAGGGCTTCGACGATCCGGTGGTGCTTTACAGCGCCACAAGGGCGCCGGCGTGATCGCGGCGGCCCGGCGTCGAGATCGGCGAAGGCGGCGGCGGTGATCTGCGAGGACGGCACCGCGACGTCCGCGGCGGCTGCGATCACGCCGCGCCGCGCGCCGTCATCAGCTCGCGCACGTCGGCCGCCAGCTCCTCGACCTCCTGCTCGCTCGTGTCCCACGAGCACATGAAGCGGCAACCGCCGGGGCCGATGAAGGTATAGAACAGCCAGCCCCGCGCCCACAGTCCCTCGATGACGTCGGCCGGAAGCTCGGCAAACACGCCATTGACCTGCGTCGGAAACTGCAGGCGCACGCCGTCGATCGCCGAAAGCCTCTGCGAGAGCCGGGCGGCCATGTCATTGGCGTGCCGCGCGTGCCGCAGCCACGCGCCGTCCGAGAGCATTCCGACCCACGGCGCGCTCAGATAGCGCATCTTCGAGCACAGCTGGCCCGCCTGCTTGCACCGCCATTCGAACTCGGCGGCGAGGCCCTTGTCGAAGAAAACGACGGCGTCGCCGACGGCCATGCCATTCTTGGTGCCGCCGAAGCACAGGACGTCGACGCCCGCCTGCCACGTCAGCGCCGCGGGACTGCAGCCGAGGCGGGCGACGGCATTCGCGAGACGTGCCCCGTCCATGTGCAGCTTGAGTCCCAGGCGCCGGGCCGTCGCCGAGACCGCCTGAACCTCGGCTGACGTGTAAACGGTGCCGACTTCGGTTGCCTGCGTCAGGCTGACCACCCGCGGCTTCGGAAAGTGGATGTCCGTGCGGCGGGTTGCTGCGTGCTCGACGCCCTGCGGAGTGACCTTGCCATCGATGGCCGGCAGGAGCAGGACCTTGGTGCCGTTGGAGAAGAACTCGGGGGCGCCGCATTCGTCCGTCTCCACGTGCGCGATCTCCGAGCAGAGGATGGAATGGTAGCTCTGGCAGCACGTGGCGAGCGCCAGCGAGTTGGCAGCCGTGCCATTGAAGACGAAGAAGACCTCGCAATCGGTCTCGAACATCTCCCGCAGCAGCTCGGACGCACGTCGCGTCCAGTCATCCTCGCCATAGCTGGCGGCGTGCCCGCGATTGGCCTGCTCGAGCGCTTCCCATGCCTCGGGACAGATGCCCGAGTAGTTGTCGCTGGCGAAGTGACGGGACCGCGTGGCGGAGGAATGATCGAGCGTGCGCGACATCGTCGAGGCATCCTTGTGCCCTGCGGGTGAAGGATCAACCGCCGGCCGCCACCCGCGTGCCTTCCTGGCGCGTGCCTTCCTGGCGCGTGCCTCAGCGGAAGCGGCAGGCAAGCACCAGACCCGCCGTTGCCCAGCTCATGTCCTCCAAGCCGCCTCGCCCGAGCAGGTACGCGCCTTCGACGCCCACTCGCCACGCCTCCGTCACGTGCACGTCGAGGCCCGCGCCGAAGCGCGGCACGAATCCTTCCTCGTCATCGTTCGAGAAATCGCGGCAGCCGGTACCGTTGCGCTCGCACGACGTGCCGCGGCTTCCATGGCCGAGGCGACCGATGCCGCCGCCCACGACCACGAACGGCTGGAACCGCGAGCGACTCGCGAACACCTTGAGATTGGCGGTCAGGCTCCAGCCGCTGAGGTCCGTTCGTTGGGGGGAGCCGTTGAGAACCTGGAAGTCCCAGCCCGTGTAGTACTCCCACAGCAGCTCGGCGGCCATCCACGCACCGAACCGATGCCCGGCGCGCAGGTTGAACATCCCGCCGAGGAGATCGGGCGTCGTGTGCGATCTTGCCGGCAGACCCAGGACCGGCGATTCGAAATCCTGGAACCCGAGCCCGCCGCCGGCGGCGAGATAGGCGCCCGTTTCCGCGAAATCGCGCGTGGGCTCCGCCAGCGATACTGCCTGCGCGTCGTCGGATCGTTCGCGAGCCGACGGCGAACCGGCCGGCGCAGGCGACGCCATGCAGAGAACGATCGCGAGCGCAGCGGCGGCGGCGTAGGTCGTTCTTTCAGTATCCATCGGTTGCCGACTGCGCTCCGGCAAATGCCGGGTCTTCCCTGGACGTGAAGTTGCGGAATCGCGCGTACGGCTTGTCGAACATCAGCCGCACCGTCCCGGTGGGGCCGTTACGCTGCTTGGCCACGATGATCTCGGCGACACCGGGCTCGGCGGTATCGGGATTGTACTGTTCGTCGCGATAGATGAAGGCGATGACGTCGGCGTCCTGTTCGATCGCGCCGCTTTCGCGAAGATCCGCCATTCCCGGCCGCTTGTCGGTGCGCGACTCCACTCCGCGATTGAGCTGCGACAGCGCGATCACCGGGACGCTCAGTTCCTTGGCCAGGGCCTTGAGCGACCGCGAGATCGTCGAGATCTCCTGCTCGCGGCTGTCCTCGCCGCCGCCGCGCATGAGCTGGAGGTAGTCGATGATGATCAGGCCGAGATTGGCCGCGGGGTCGTGCTTGAGCCGCCGCGCCTTGGCGCGCACCTCGACGACGGTCTGAGCCGCGGCGTCGTCGATGTAGATCGGCGCGCTGCCCAGACGGCCCGCCGTCAGCGCCAGGTTCTTGATGTCCCGATCGCGCAGCTGGCCCGTGCGTACGGCCGCGTTGTTGATCTGCGCCTGCGAGCACAGCATGCGCATGACGACCTGCTCGGTGGACATTTCCATCGAGAACACCGCCACGCCGATGTTGCCCTCCATGGCGGCATGCTCGGCGATGTTCAGACAGAATGCGGTCTTTCCCATGCTCGGCCGTCCCGCCACGACGATCAGGTCGGACGGCTGGAGGCCGGCCGTCATGCGGTCGAGGTCGTAGTAGCCGGTGGCGACGCCGGTGATCTCCTGCTTCTTTTCGAAAAGCTGCTCGATCCGCTCCACCGTCGGCCCGATCAGACCGTCGATCCGGCGCAGCGCCGAATGCGTGCTGTCGGCGGAGAGCTCGAAGATTGCGGTCTCGGCCTTGTCGATGAAGTCGCGCGTGGAGCCGCGGGCCTCGTAGGCGCCGCCGAGGATTTCGGTCGAGACGCGGATCAGACGGCGCAGGATGGCCTTGTCATGGATGATGCGGGCGTAGTGCTCGACGTTGGCGGCAGTGACGACCTTCTCCGCCAGCTCGACCAGAAAGGCCGCGCCGCCGATCCGCTGCAGCTCTCCCGACTGCTTGAGCCGATCGCTGACGGTGATGACGTCGATCGGCCGCGCGCTCTCGGACAGCTGGATCATTGCGCTGAAAATACGGGCGTGCCGTTCGACGTAGAAGTCTTCGGCGCGAACCAGGTCGGCGATCTTGTCGAGGGCAAACTGGTCGATGAGGAGGCCGCCGAGGACGGACTCCTCGGCTTCCATGCTGTGGGGCGGGACCCGGGTGAATGCGGCGCGCTGCTCGTCCATGACGGCGGGAGTGATAGCCGAACGGCGATGCCGCGGAAATGACAGGGCGGGCATGCCCGCCGGCGGCCGGAGCGTGGCTTGCGCATCTTCGCGTGCGCGAAGGTGGACAAGTCCCGAGGCCGGTGTTCCTGCAAGCGATTTGCGGGCGCCGACCTGTGGACGACCGGTGCAGGAACGCGCCTGCTCGTGCACCGACAGCGCACAGGTTCGGTTCACGTGCCGTGGCGCGCAGCGGAATGCTCAGATGCAAGACCGACCTCATTCCTCACAGCACGCGGAGGAAGGCGACGAGGTCCGACTTCTCTTCCGCCGTCAGGTTGACGCCGAGGACGAGGTTGAAGAACTCAACGGTGTCTTCGAGCGTCAGCAGGCGGTCGTCGTGGAAGTACGGCGGCGATTCCTTGATGCCGCGCAGCGGGAACGTCTTGATAGGCCCGTCGGCTGCCGCCACCCGCCCGTTGATCATCTGCACCTTGTAGAACCGCTCCACCTGCAGATTGTGCATCAGGTTGTCGGTGTAGTACGGCGGGATGTGACAGGTCGAGCACATGCCCTTGCCGAAGAAGACGGCCTGGCCGCGAATCTCTTCCTCCGTGGCCTGGCTCTCGTCGAGCTTTCCGAACACGTTCAGCTTGGGCGCGGGCGGGAAATCGAGCAGCTCCTGGAATTCGCCCATGTTGTGGACCGAGCTGCCGCGCTCCAGCACGTTCATGCCCTTCTTGGTGGCGATGACCGGATCGCCGTCGAAATAGGCCGCGCGCTGCTCGAATTCGGTGAAGTCCTCCACGGTCTTCAGCGCCCGCTGCGAACCGAACAGACGCTGCACGTTCACGCCGCGCAGCGAAGGCGTGTCGATGCGGTGGCGGAAGTGCTGCGGCCGGATGTCGCCGACCAGATGCGTGGTCGCATTGGTATGGCCGTTGGTGTGGCAGTCGAAGCAGGCCACGCCCAGGTGCGGCTGCAGCGAGCGACGGTCGCTGGTCGAGTTGAACTGCTGCTGCGGAAAAGGCGTCGTCAGCAGACGCAGGCCATCGAGCTGCTTGGGCGTCAGGATGCCGCTGAACAGGCGATAGAAGTTCTTGTTCGTGACCAGCTCGCCGTTGGAGACGTCGCCGAGGTCCGGTCGCGTCGTCAGGAAGATCGCCGGCGGGAACTCCGGCAGGAAATGCGTGGGCAGGTCGAAGTCGAGGTCGAACCGAGTCAGATCGCGACCTTCCTGCTTCTTGATCTCGTCGATGTGATGCTTGGGGAAGGTCATCCCGCCTTCGGGATGATTCGGGTGCGGCAGGGGCAGGAAACCGGCAGGAAACACTCCCTTCTGCCGAATCTCCTCCGGCGTCATTCCCGCCAGCTGCTCCCAGGTCGCGCCGGCCGGAAGCTTGACGCGCACGCCGCCCTGGATCGGCTTGCCGCGCGTCATCGTCACGCCCGCCACCGGCTTGTCCGACAGGTCATAACGCGTCTGCAACAGCTGCTGCTGGCGCTGCATGACGGCGGCCTTGGCGTCGCTCATCTTCTTGACCAGCGCATCGAAGTCTTCCTCGTTGGACACCGGCGCGAAGCTGCTCTCGCCGCGCAGCGCGATGCCCGCCGACTCCAGCTCCGCGCGCACGCGATTGGCCGGCTGCCGGCCCTGTTTGGGAAGCTCGCTGGCGCTGGCTGCCTCGTCCGTGACCGGCTTGCGGCTCTCTTCGTCCTGCGCCTGAGCCAACGGCGCCAACAGCAGTGCCACGGCGATGGCGGTCGCGCGTGCTGGCTTCATGGGGTGCACTCCTTTGCGGCGCGTGTCCGCTGCTGAGGAAGGGAAAGGCCGGCTCCAGTGTTGCGGGGTACGAGGACGCTCAACAAGAGGCCGCGAGCGAAACCGCCGGCGCCGACGTTCCCCCTTTCGGTCCCAATCGCACGAATTCGACGCGCACTACGGCCTGCGTTCTTTGCCGCCGGTCCGTTTCGTGACGTAGTGGACGCATGTCCGGAAAAGTCGTCGTGATCACCGGAGCATCGAGCGGCCTCGGGCGAGAGGCTGCGGTGCAGTTCGCGGCCAAGGGTTGGCGTACGGTTCTGGCGGCGCGCCGGGGCGACAGCCTCGAAGAGACGGCGCAGATGTGCCGCGAGGCCGGCGGCGACGCGCTCGCCGTCGTCACCGACGTTTCGGTGGAGCAGGACGTGCAGCGGCTGGCGCAGGCCGCGCTGGACCGCTTCGGCAGCATCGACGTATGGGTCAACAACGCCGGCGTCACGCACTTCGCCGCGCTGGATGAGGGCCCGTTCGACGAGCACCGGCGCGTGATCGAGATCAACCTGTTCGGGGCGATCTACGGCGTGCGTGCGGTCCTGCCGGTCTTTCGCAGGCAGCGCCGCGGCGTGCTCATCAATGTCGGCTCGATCCTGAGCCTGATCGGGCAGCCCGCGGTCCCCTCCTACGTCATCAGCAAGTTCGCGCTTCGTGGTCTGTCGGAGGCGCTGCGGCCGACGGTCGCCGACGAGCCCGACATTCACATCTGCACGCTGCTTCCCTACGCGATCGACACGCCGCATTTCCAGTCGGGCGCCAACAAGGTGGGCGCGCAGGCGCATGCGATGCCGCCCGTGCAGGCGCCCGAGGACGTGGCGGCCGCTCTCGTCGATCTGGCCGAACGACCCCGCCGCGAGCGCCTGGTGCCCGAGATCGCCAATTTCGGTCTGGCGCTGCACTGGCTGCTGCCCGAGACCACCGAGCAGTTGATCCTGCACGCGATCCGGCGCTGGCACTTCAGCGAGCAGCCCGAGCACGATGCACACGGCAACCTGTACGAGCCGTCGGCCGAGCACGGCAGCGTCCGTGGAACGCGTCCGCCGCAGATCAGCACGCTCGGTTTCGCCGCCTGGGCCGCCGGCGAGATGGTCAAGATCCAGGCCGGCGCGGCGCTCGAGCGCGTTCGCTCGCTCGTGGGTATGCCAAAGAACGGTCGCTCCTAGAGGAGCAGGTCAGCGCGTCCCCAACGCCCGATCGAGGAACGCAACGATGCGCGCGGCGTAGGGCTCGGGCGCGTACATGTACGACTTGATGTGCGTATCGAACGGGCTCGGCTCGCTCTGTCCCACATCCGTCACCCACAGCTCGGAGCCGGGCGCTGCCGCCGCCAGCCGCCGGGCATGCTCGACCGGCACGATCGAATCGCGCCGGTCGTGCACGATCAGCAGGGGACGCGGAGGGATCCGAGCTACGACATCGATCGCCCTGCCCGCTCCGAGCTTCATTCCGTGAATGGCATCGGCGGTCCACAGCAGCGGGCTCGACAGCCAGGGCGGAATGCCGATCACCGCATGGACGAAGCCGCTGACGATGGCGCGGCTGTCGGCGAACGCGCTGTCGCTGACGACGGCCGCGATACGAGGATCTCGCGCCGCTGCGTAGATGGCTGCGGACCCCCCCATGGAAAATCCGATCACCGCCACCCGCGCAGAGCCGCCGCGCGTCTCGAGAAAATCGACAGCACCGATGACATCGTCGGATTCATGCAGCCCGAAGCTGATTCGGCCATCGGGCGAGGCGTCCGATTCGCCGAAATTGCGCAGGTCCGGTGCCAGCACCTGATAGCCGGCGCCGACGAGATCGCGCATCAGCTCGAGGCCGTTTCCGAACGGCAGCGAGCGGTTGTCCTCGCCGCCACCGTGCACGAACACGACACTGGCCTTGGCGCCCGCCAACGGCATCAGCCATGCGCGCAGGACGAGCGGCAGATCGGGCGGCGAGAAAGTCACCTGTTCGAAAGGCAGGCCCACATCCGCCGGGGTCCTTGCAGGAAGCAGGCGCGGATTCGGCCTCAGGAACAGCGGCGCAGCAAGTGTGCCGGCAACGAGCACGATGAACATCGCGGCCAGGCGCCGCGCCCATCGCCGCCTGCGAACGGGCTCCACGTGCGCTACTCGACCACCTGCACGCCCTTCCAGAATGCCACGCGCCCCTTGATCTGCGCCGCGGCCGGCTTCGGATCGGCGTAGTACCAGACGGCATCCGCGTTCTCCCTGCCGGCGACCTTCAGCGTGTAGTAGCTGGCCGTGCCCTTCCACGAGCACACACTGGTCGTTGCGCTGCCGACGATCAGATCGCGCCGCAGCGACGACTCCGGAAAGTAGTGGTTGCCTTCGACCACGACCGTATCGTCGGACTCCGCCACCACCTCGCCGTTCCAGATTGCCTTCATGTCGGCCTCCTATGCAGAGGCGGCGGCGCGAACCGCCGCGGAAAGGCGCGCCAGCGCGCCGGGAATGCGCGGGCCATACCAGGCCAGGTCCTTGCCGTCGATGTGCAGGAAGGATGCGCGCACGCCCGCCTCCTGGAGCTCGTGGGCGTGTCTTGCCTCGAACACGTACGGCTCGTCCGGCAGCACGACCAGCGCCGGCTCGGCCGCAAGAATCTCCTCCAGGCCCACTTCGAAGAAATCGGCGCCGCCACGCTCGCCGAAGACGTTCTCGCAGCCGGCGCGCGACAGCATGTCGCCGATGTAGGTGGTGTTGCGAAACGTCATGTACGGCTTGCGCCAGATCGGACAGAAGGTTCGCACGGACGCGGCAGCAGCGACGCGCGAACGCGCGATCGCGTCGCGGCACCTGCGCGCGAGCTCGGCGGCGGCCTGCTCGGCGCCGCAGGCGGCGCCCAGCCGTTCGAGCATCGTCGCCGCCTCCTCGACGGTGCAAGGGTGCGTCACGTGCAGCTCGAGCCCGGCCGCCTCCAGCGCCCGGCAATCCTCGAGCCGGTTCTCCTCCTTGTTGACGATGACGAGGTCGGGCTGGAGCTCGACGATGCGCGCGACGTCCGGGTTCTTGGTGCCGCCAACCGCCTCGATGCCGGCCACGACCTCGGCCGGCTCCTCACAGTAGCGCGTGCGGCCGACGATCGTACCGGCAAGACCCAGATCGATCAGTGCCTCGGTCAGGCTCGGCACCAGCGAGACGATCCTCACGGCGCTGCGTCCTCCAGGATCGGCCAGCCGCGGCGCCGCGCTTCGCGGCGCAGGCGCGGATCGGGGCACACCACGCGCGGCTCGCCGACGCGCTCGAGCATCGGCAGATCCGAGATCGAGTCGCTGTAGAAGTAGCTGCGCGACAGATCGATGCCGTGCTCGGCGGCAAAGCGCTCGGCCCGTTCGATCTTTCCCCTGCCGTAGCACAGCGGCAGCACCGCCTGGCCGGTGAAGCGGCCGTCGCAGACCTCGAGCTCGGTGGCCAGGACGTGATCGATGCCGAGCTCGGCGGCGATGAAATCGTTGAGGTAGCGGGTACCCGCCGTCAGCAGCGCCACCACGTGTCCGCGCTGAGCGTGCTCGCGCAGATGCTGCAGAACGCAGGGATTGAAGTGCGGCCGGACCTGTTCCTGGTACCACTGCCCGCAGTGTGCGACCACCGACTGCTCGTCACGGTCGCGCAGCCAGCGGCCGGCGACGTCACCGAGCCGCTTCATGCTCAGAAGGCCGAGTCGATACGTGACGGCGAGATAGATGAACCGCCAGTGATCGGTGGCCGAGAGCAGGCCGCGGCGGCGAAGATCGGCGACGTAGAGACTGCCCGAGTGAACGCGAAGCAGGGTGCCATCGACGTCGAAGAACGCGCCGACGGCACCCTGCTCCGGCTCACTCACTGGTCAGGCGCGCTCGACGATGAGCGCGATGCCCTGGCCGCCGCCGATGCACAGCGAGGCGAGGCCGAGGCTGACGTCGCGCTTCTTCATCGCGTGCAGCAGCGTCACCAGCACGCGCGCGCCGCTTGCGCCGATGGGATGTCCGAGCGCGACCGCGCCGCCATTCACGTTGACCCGGGACGGGTCGATCTTGAGCTCGGCCAGCACGCCCAGCGACTGCGCCGCGAAAGCCTCGTTGAGCTCCCACAGGCCGATGTCCTCCTTCTTGATGCCGGTCCTGGCCAGCGCCTTCTCCGAGGACGGCCACGGGCCCATGCCCATGATGGCCGGGTCGACGCCGGCAGAGGCCGCGCCGCGAATGTACGCCAGAGGCGTCAGGCGTTCGGCCTTGGCGCGCGCTTCCGACATCACCACCAGCGCCGCGGCGCCGTCGTTGATGCCCGAAGCATTGCCGGCCGTGACCGTGCCCGCGTCCTTCTTGAAGGCCGGCTTGAGCTTGGCCAGCACGTCGATGGTCGTGCTCGCGCGCACGTGCTCGTCCTTGGTGACCTTGATGGGATCGCCCTTCTTCTGCGGAATCTCGACGGCGAAGATCTCCTCGTCGAAGGCGCCCGAGGCCTGCGCCTCGCCGGCCTTGCGCTGGCTGGCGGCGGCGAACTCGTCCTGCGCCTCGCGCGAGATGCCGTACTTGCCAGCCACGTTCTCGGCGGTGATGCCCATGTGCGTGAACGTGATGGGACACGACAGGCCGTCGGAGATCATGGAATCGACGATCTGGTCGTGGCCCATGCGGTAGCCGTACCGCGCCTTGGACAGCAGGTACGGCGCCTGGCTCATGTTCTCCATGCCGCCGGCCACGATGCACTCGGCGTCGCCGCAGGCGATCGCCTGTGCAGCCAGAGCGACTGCCTTCAGCCCCGAGCCGCACGCCTTGTTGACGCCGTAGCTCGGGACCTCCTTGGGCACGCCGGCCTTCAGGGCCGCCACGCGCGCCGGGTTCAGGCCCAGGCCCGCCGCCAGCACGTTGCCAAGGATGACCTCATCGACCGAGGACGCGTCGATGCCGGCCCGGCGAATGGCTTCCGCGACGGCCAGCCCGCCCAGCTCCGGGGCGGGTTTGTCGACAAACGCTCCGCCGAAGCTGCCGATGGCCGTTCGCGTTGCACTTACGATGACTGCCTTGCTCAAACTCGTATCCTCCTTGCTGCGGCTGCCTCCTTGGCATGCCGCGCTCGCTCCGAAGCGCGCAAGACGCCTCCGAGCATCCTACGCACCCGGCGGTGCTCAGTCTCGCGCCTGAATGTTGGTCTTGATCCAGTCCACGATGTCCTTGGTGCTGGCGCCCGGGGTGAAGACCTCTTTGATCCCCAGCGACTTCAGCTCCGCAATGTCTTCTTCCGGGATGATGCCACCGCCGAAGACGGGAATCTCGCCTACGCCCTTGGCCTTGAGGAGCTCGAGAATCTTCGGGAACAGCGTCATGTGCGCGCCCGACAGGATCGACAGGCCAACGCAGTCGACATCCTCCTGGACGGCGGTCTCGGCGATCATCTCCGGCGTCTGATGCAGACCCGTGTAGATGACTTCGAAGCCCGCGTCCCGCAGCGCCCGCGCGATGATCTTCGCGCCCCGATCATGACCGTCCAGGCCGGGTTTGGCTACCAGGATTCTGAGAACGTTTTCCGACACCTTTGCTCCTTTTCCTCTTCCAATCCCTGCGATCAGATGGTGGCGGGGTCCTGGTAGACGCCGAAGACCTCGCGGTAGACGTCCGAGATCTCCCCGACCGTCACGCCCGCCCGCACCGCATCGACGATGGGGGGCATCAGGTTCGTTCCGTCCGCCGCTGCGTCGCGTACCGCCTGGATGCGCCGGGCAACCTCGGCCTTATCGCGACGGGCCTTGAAAGAGGCGACCTTGGCGCGCTGGTCGCGCTCGACGGACAGGTCGATCTTGAGGATCTCCAGGGCCCGAGCCTCCTCCATCGTGTAGCCGTTGACGCCGACGGTGATGTATTCGCCGTGGTCGGTGGCCTGTTGGAAGGCATAGGCGGCATCGGCGATCTCCGCCTGCGGATAGCCGATCTCGATGGCGCGGACGATGCCGCCCATCTCGTCGATGCGCCGGATGTACTCCTGCGCCTCGCGCTCCATGCGGTCGGTCAGCGCCTCGATGGCGTAGCTGCCGCCGAGCGGGTCGACGGTGTTCACCACGCCGCTTTCCTCGGCGAGGATCTGCTGCGTGCGCAGCGCCACCGTCACCGCCTCCTGCGAAGGCAGCGCCAGAGTCTCGTCGAGCGAGTTCGTGTGCAGCGACTGCACGCCGGCCAGCACGGCGGCCAGCGCCTGTACCGTGACTCTCACGACGTTGTTGAGCGGCTGCTGCGCGGTCAGCGAAACGCCCGAGGTCTGCGCGTGCGTGCGCAGCAGGCAGGCGCGATCGGTCTTGGCGCCGAAGCGCTCGCGCATGATGCGGGCCCACAGGCGGCGAGCGGCGCGGATTTTGGCGATCTCCTCGAGGAAGTCGTTGTGGACGTTGAAGAAGAAGCTGATGCGTGGGCCGAACTCGTCGGGATCGAGGCCGCGCTCCACGGCTGCCTGCACGTAGCCGATGCCGTCGGCCAGCGTGAAGGCCAGTTCCTGCACCGCCGTCGCGCCGGCTTCGCGGATGTGGTAGCCGCTGACCGACACCGGATGCCAGCGCGGCACCTCGCGCGTGCAGAACTCGATCATGTCGGTGACGATGCGCAGCGCCGGCTCGGGCGGGCAGATCCACTCCTTCTGCGCGATGAACTCCTTGAACATGTCGTTCTGGATGGTCCCGCCGAGCTTCTTCCAGTCGCAGCCCTGACGCTCGGCCACCACCAGATACATCGCCAGAAGAATGGAGGCCGAACAGTTGACCGTCATCGAGGTGGTAACCTCGTCCAGACGGATGCCGGCAAAAAGCGTCTCCATGTCTTCGATCGTGGAGACGGCAACGCCCTCGCGTCCCACTTCGCCTTCGGCGCGGGGATGATCGGCGTCGTAGCCCATCAGCGTCGGCATATCGAAGGCGGTGGAGAGGCCACCGCCGCCGTGGGCGAGCAGGTACTTGAAGCGTTCGTTGGTGTCGGCGGCGCTGCCGAAGCCCGCGAACTGACGCATCGTCCAGGGCTTGGTGCGATACATCGTCGGATAGACGCCGCGCGTGAAGGGGTACTTGCCGGGCTCGCCGATCTCGCCGTGCACATCGGAGGCGCCGTAGCACTCGTTCAGCTCCATGCCGGAGATGGTCGAGTGCTTGGGGCGGATCGGCCTGGGATCGAACTTTCGCGCTGCGTTGCCGCTACTCATGAATGCCTCGTGTCCCTTGGAAAAGGACGCGGGACTATAGCCGGGACGGTATCGTTAGGAAAATCGGGGGCATAGGAAGTGCGGACGCGACTCGACGATGTTGGTCGACGTGCAGGGACCGGTCGCGCCGATACGCTCCGACCCATGGATGGCTTCCGCCGTCGCTCCGCTCAGGCCGGATCGAAGCCTGTCAGGCAATAGGTGACGACGGGCTCGGCGATGCCCTTGGCCTCGGCCGGCGGCATCTCGCGCAGCTGGAAGCGCGGGTCGCAGCGGATCCGTACCGCCTCGGTGACCAGGATGTCGGTGCCGTGCACGCGCGTCAGATCCTCGACGCGCGAGGCGACGTTGACGTTGCGGCCGAGCACGCCGTACTCCTTGACGCTGGACGTCCCGAGCACGCCGGCCACGACCGGACCGCGGTGAATTCCCATGCCCATCGCCAGCGTGGGCAGGCCCTGTTCGCGAAGACGCTCGTTGTACGCCGTCAGCGCCGCACGCATCGCCAGCGCCGCGTGAAGCGCGTCGTTGGTGTGCCAGGGGTTGGGCTCGAGCGCTCCGAACAGCGCCAGCAGCCCGTCGCCGATGAACTTGGAGAGGTAGCCGCGGTTGGCGGCAATGGCCTGCCCCATGCTTTCGAAATAGCCGTTGAGCACCACCATCAACTGCGACGGCTCGAGCTCCTCGGCCATGGGCGTGAAGTCCTTGAGGTCGGCGAACAGGATGGTGATGTCCTTGGTCTCGGCCTCGGTGGCGATGCCGTCGGCGATGATGCGCTCGACGATCTCGTGGGGAGCGAAGCGGGTGAAGGCATTCTCGAGCGTCTCCAGCTCGGTCGTCGAGCGCCGCAGGCGCAGCTCCAGATCCTCGAGGCGCCCGGCGACTCTTCGAAGCTGCCACAGCGACGCTGCCGCGACGGCCGATGCTATCGCCGCCAGGAGGGTCAGCACATCTGCAGCAGCACGCTCAGACGAGCGGCCGAATTGGCTGTGGCTGCCATCCCCGCGGCTTCGATGACCTCTTCGGCCGGCAGCGATGCCGCCAGCTTCCGCGTCTGGGCCTGGATCTCGATGGGCCGGTATCGCACCGTCTCGCGCGCGTAGGGAACCAGCAGCGCCTCCCTGGCATCCAGACGCGGCGAGGCCAGGTTGGTCAGGATCTGCGTGACCTCGCCCGATCCGAGCCCCTCCGCCTGCAGCTCGCGGCGGGCTTCCTCTTCGACGTAGTCGCACGAGAGCGCGCGACCGATGACGGCAACCATCAGCAGCTTGCTCCGCCGCGGCAACACCGGCGATGCCAGCGATTCATCGATCGCGGAGCGAAGCAGGTGGGCGGCGTAGCAGCCGTCCAGCGCGCGCACCAGGCGGACGAAAGGCGGGTCGTTGCGCACCGGCAGCGCGAAAGGCGCGTGGCGCTTGAGCCTGAACTTGCGCGCCAGCAGCGGCCGCGCAAGGCGCATCAGCGGATTGTCCAGCATGTGCTCCATGGACTCGGGCGGCAGCGCGAACATGGTCGAGAGCCGGTTCGAGTAGCTGGAGAAGGCCGAACAGGCGGCGATCTCGGAAATGGCGGCGCGCGTCAGCCCCGCATCGAGCAATGCCTGCATGTCGGCGGCAGCGGGCCTGGGATTGGCGTTGGAGAGCTTACGGGCGAAACGCAGCGCCGCCACCTCGGCCGCCGTCAGATCGGCCAGATGAGCATCGCGCTCGATGCGGTCGATCATGTCGTCTTTGTATCCGAGTACGCGAAGGACCGTGCGCGTGGCGCCGTAGCAATAGCGGCACGAGTTGTCCTGGCTGACGGCGAAATGGATGAGATCCCAGAGCCGAAGCGGCATGTGGGCCAGCCTGCCATCGACCGAGCCGGCGAACGTGCGCACCACCCACGGCACGCGTCCGAGCCGCGGCCCCCACGCCAGCAGCATTCCTCCGGTAGCGGCCTTGATCTCCGCTTCCAGCGGCGCCGGCAGCGCCGCTGGCTCGAGCCAGCACTCTCCCCACTCGATCTGTGCGGCGCTGGCCGTGCTCATCACACCCTCGCGTTCCGTCTCAATAGCTCGGCTTGAACTCGAAGCGGTGGTGCGTCTCCAGGTAGCGCACCGTTCCGCTCTGCGAGCGCATCACCACGGAGTTGCTGATTGCGCCGCCCTTGGTGAACTTGACGCCCTTCAGAAACGCACCGTCGGTGACGCCGGTGGCGGCCAGCATGACGTTGCCCCTGGCCATGTCCTCGATGTCGAGCTTGACGGAGGCATCCTTGATGCCGAGCCGGTAGAGCTCGTCGCGGTCGGTGTTGCCGCGCGGCACGAAGCGGCACTGCATGAACCCGCCCAGGCACTTGATGGCGACGGCCGAGACGATGCCCTGGGTCGCGCCGCCGGTGCCGAGAAGCAGATCCACGCCCGAATCTTCCTTGCCGGTTGCCATCGCGGCGGCGACGTCGCCGTGCGGAATCAGCCGCACGCGCGCGCCCGCTTCGCGAACCTGCTCGATGAGCGCGTCGTGTCGCGGCCGATCGAGGATCACCACCGTCAGATCCTCGACATAGCACTTTCGCACTTCGGCCAGGCGCCGGAGGTTCTCGGCCGGCGACAGATCCAGGTCGACCACGCCGACGCCGTCGGGGCCCACCGCGATCTTGTCCATGTAGGAGCCTTGCGGGCAGCGCAGGAAGGAGCCGACGTCGGCCAGCGCCATGATGCACATCGCGTTGGGCCCGCCGAGCGCGCAGCTCGTCGCGCCTTCGAGCGCGTCCACGGCGACTTCGACCTCGACGCCGGAGGAGCCCAGACGCGTGCCGGTGATCAGCGCGTCGCCCACACCATGCACCGCATCGCCGAGCACGATCTCGCCTTGGAATGCGCCCACTGCCGTGAAGGCATGCGAGATGGCCTGCGCCGCCGCGCGCTCGGGCGCCATCTCATCGCCGCGGCCGTTTTCGCGCGCGGCCGCCAGGGCGGCGGCCTCGGTGACACGGACGAGCTCGAGAGCGAGGTTTCTTTCCATCGAGGGCTGCTCCCTACAGTCCCATGACGTCCAGCACTGTGTCCAGGTCGGCCGGGACACGCACGGGCTCGGGGCAGGATCGAATGGCGCTGTCAGGATCTTTCAGGCCGTGGCCGGTAAGGGTGCAGACCACGATGGCGCCGGCGGCGATGGCGCCCCTGTCGGCGAGCTTTCGCAGCCCCGCGATGGACGCGGCCGAGGCAGGCTCGGCGAACACGCCTTCGCTGGCCGCCAGGAGCCGGTACGCCTCCATGATCTCGGCATCGGTAACCATGTCGATGACGCCTCCGGACTCGTCGCGCGCCGCCTCGGCTTTCTTCCAGGAGACGGGATTGCCGATACGGATCGCGGTGGCGACCGTCTCCGGCGCTCCCACCGGATGGCCACGGACGATGGGCGCGGCGCCGGCTGCCTGAAAGCCCATCATTTTCGGCTTCCCATTGGTCACGCCCGAGTCGAAGTATTCGGTGTAACCCATCCAATACGCGGTGATGTTGCCGGCATTCCCTACGGGCAGGACATGGTAGTCGGGCGCGCGTCCGAGCGCCTCGCAGATCTCGAATGCCGCCGTTTTCTGCCCCTCGAGGCGAAACGGGTTGATGGAGTTCACCACCGTCACGCGCCGGCGCTCGGCCACGCCCGAGACGATGCGATACGCGTCATCGAAATTGCCTTGGACGGCAAGCACTTTGGCGCCATGCATGACAGCCTGGCTGAGCTTTCCGAGAGCGATGTTGCCGTCGGGGATGATGACGAAGCAGTCCAGGCCGGCGCGCGCCGAGTAGGCGGCCGCCGAAGCCGACGTGTTGCCCGTGGAGGCGCAGATGACGGCGGTGGCGCCCTCGGCCACAGCCATCGTGATGGCCATGGTCATGCCTCGGTCCTTGAAGGAGCAGGTCGGGTTCAGGCCTTCGTACTTGACGAATACCTGCGCCTTCAGGCCCAGGTGCTCGGCAAGGCGCGGGACCTCGATGAGCGGCGTGTTGCCCTCGTGCAGCGTGACCGGCGCAAGGTCGCCCACGGGCAGGCGGTCGCGGTAGTACTCGATCAGGCCTGGCCAGCTCATCTCATGGTCCTTGACCCGCCGCCGGCGATGCTGGGCCGGGCGGTGCCATAGGCAGCCCCGTTGTACTGGCTACCGGTCGTGTCTCCAATCCTGCGGCTGCAGGGAGTCTGCGCGTGCCGCAAGCGGCAGCGGCCGCTCGCGGCCCGCGGATCCTCCGCGACTCGGCGAGAGCTGGCCGCACGCGCACCTGTCCGTGAGCGCGCGTTGAGCCAAGGTCGGTGGCTATGCACACGCTGCCGTCTCTTTGCCGCAACCCTGGCGGCCGCCGGGCACGGCTGCTACGGAAGCCGGCGTGGCCAGGGAAGCTCCGCCGGAACGCAAGGCACGAGCGCGCCGCATCGTGCGCAAGCTCTTCGCCGCGCACCCCGATGCCAGGTGCGCCCTCGACTTCGGCAATCCCTTCGAGCTGATCTGCGCCACCGTGCTGTCGGCACAATGTACCGATGAGCGCGTCAACAAGGTCACGCCCGAGCTGTTCCGAAAGTATCCGAGCCCGAAGGCGATGGCGGCTGCGCGGCCTGCCGAGCTCGAGAAGCTCATCCAGTCCACCGGTTTCTACAAGGCCAAGACTCGTTCTCTTCTGGGCCTGGCAGGAGCCCTGCACGAGACCCATGGCGGCCGCGTGCCGCGGACGATGGAAGAGCTTGTCGAGCTGCCGGGCGTCGGCCGCAAGACCGCCAACGTCGTGCTCGGCAACGCCTATGACGTTCCCGGCATCGTCGTCGACACGCACGTCTCGCGCGTCTCGCAAAGGCTCGAGCTGACGGCCAACAGCGACCCGGTCAAGATCGAAACCGATCTGATGTCTCTGGTCCCGAAGAAGGACTGGACCCGGTTCTCTCATGCAATGATCTTCCACGGCCGCCGCATATGCGTGGCGCGAAAGCCCAAGTGCAGCGAATGCCCGCTGTTCGCGGATTGTCCGTATCCGCACAAGGTGCCGGACACGCAGCGCCGCTGAGCGGTCCCCCACATCCGCACAATCGTTCGCTCGCGTGGCCAAAAAGCGAGCTCGCCGCCTTCCACCGCCCCGCCCGACTGTTAGCGTGTTCCCTGAGACGAGCCGCATCATCGCTCTCATCTGCGCCCGAGCGCCGTCTGCACGACTCGTCTGATGCGTCATGGCCGGCCACGACATCATCGTCATCGGATCCTCGGCTGGCGGCTACCGCACGCTCACCCGGCTGATGGAAGAGCTGCCGGCGGACCTGCCGGCGGCGATCTTCGTGGTCCAGCATCTGACGCCCGATCGCGACACACGTCTGGCCTCGCTGCTGCAGAAGAACACGCAGCTGACCGTGGAGACCGCGCGCGACGGCGGCGACATCGCACGCGGAACCGTTTACGTGGCGCCTCCGGATCATCACCTTCTCGTGCACGGCGGGCGCATCCGCACCGTTCGCGGCCCCAGGGAGAATCTTCACCGACCGGCGGTGGACGTGCTGTTCCGATCGGCGGCCTGGGAGTTCGGCACCAGGGTGATCGGCGTCGTGCTGACCGGCAATCTCGATGACGGCTCGGCCGGCCTCTCTGCGATCAAGACGTGCGGCGGCTTGACCGTCGTGCAGGATCCCGCGGATGCTCTCTTTCCATCGATGCCGGCCCATGCCCTCGCGGCCACGGAGGTGGATCATTGCGTGCCGCTGGCGCGGATGCCGCAGCTGCTGTCGCGTCTGGCCCGCCAGCCGGCTCCCGCGCGGGATGGCTATCCGGTGCCGAACCGCATCAAGCTGGAAACGCAGTTTGCGATGTTGGAGCGCGACATGAGCGCGATGGACGAAATCGGAAAACCGTCGGAGCTCGCATGCCCGTCCTGCCACGGCACGCTGTGCGAGGTCGACGGCGAAAACCGCTTCCGCTGTCACACCGGCCACGCTTTCTCGCTGCAATCGCTGGCGCACGCGCAGCCAGAAGCAGTCGAGGAAGCGCTGTTCCAGGCCGTCCGTGCACTGCAGGAGACGATATCCGTGGCGAAACGCGTCGCCCTCGGCGGCTGGGAGCCCGAGCGCAAGGCGCGGCAGGAACAGAAGATCGCCGAGATGACCGAGGCTGCCGATACGCTGCGGGCGTTGCTGGTCGGTGCAGCGGGAATGGGCATCGACGCGTCGCAGCCGACGGACGCTTCGCCGTCTGGCGGAATGCCGTCCGATTTTGCCGACGACGCGCGCTGAGCGCTCAACCCTCCTCGCCCAGCTTCTCCTCCACCCGGATCACCGCCGGCCTGGCCCGCACCTCGCGCAGCCGGGCGATGGCGGCCAACGCCTTTGCCAGCGCCGCTTCCTTCGTCCGGTGCGTGCGCATGACCACCGGCACCGCGCCCTGACTCGGCTTCTCGTGCTGCGCCACGGTGGCGATGCTGATGCCGACCTTGGCCAGAATCGAGGTGATCTTGGCCAGCGCGCCGGGCTTGTCGCTGAGCTGGAAGCGGATGTAGTGCTCGTGCTCGATCCTGCTCATCGGCACGACCTTGGCCTTCTGCAGGTTGCCGGTGGGCTGCCCGAACGGCGGCACCAGCGGCGAGCCGCCGGCCACCAGCACGCGCGCGGTGTCCATGAGATCGGCGACCACGGCCGTAGCCGTGGGCATCATTCCTGCGCCGCGGCCGTAGTAGACGGACGTGCCGAGCGCGCTGCCGCGCAGGCACACCGCGTTGAAGGGACCGGAGACCTTCGAGAGCAGGTGCGAGTTGGGCACCATGGCCGGATGGACGCGCGCCTCGATGCCGCCGTCGGTCTGCCGGGCCACCGCCAGTAGCTTGATCGTGTAGCCGAAGTCGCGCGCGTAGGCCATGTCGATGCCGGAGACGGTGCGAATGCCTTCGACGTGCACCTGCTTGGGATCGATGAGCTTGCCGAACGCCAGCGTCGTCAGGATCACGAGCTTGTGCAGCGAGTCCAGGCCATCGACGTCGTAGCTGGGATCGGCCTCGGCAAGGCCCATCTTCTGCGCGCGCGTGAGCACGTCCGCGAACTCGCCGGCGCCCGCGGCCATCTCGGTCAGGATGAAGTTGCAGGTGCCGTTGACGATGCCGTAGACCTCGAGGTTGCGGTCGCCGGCCACCGCTTCCTTGAGCGTCCGGATGACGGGGATGCCGCCGCCGACGCTGGCCTCGAACCCCAGCCCCACCCCGTTCCGCTCCGAGGCGGTGGCGAGCTCGACGCCGTGCGCGGAAAGCACGGCCTTGTTGGCCGTCACCACCGCCTTGCGCGCCTGCAGCGCTTCGAGCTGGAAAGTCCGCGCCGGCTCCAGCCCTCCGATCAGCTCGACGACGATGTCGACGGCCGGATCGTGGATCAGCTCGCGGGCGTTGGTCGTCAGCATCTCCCTGGGCACCTTGACGCCGCGATCGGTCTTGATGTCGAGGTCGGCGATCCTGGCCAGGCGCAGCGGCACGCCGAGACGGGCCTTGATGCTGGCAGCGTTGTCGCGCAGCACCCGCACGACGCCCGTGCCGATGGTCCCGAAGCCGATGAGGCCTACCCCGATCTCTTTCTTGGCCATGGATCTCCTCGTCTCGCGGTGATGGCCGCCGGGCGGGCGGCCGTTTCCCGAGGTACAAGGACCGCTGCGGGCGAGCAACCGCCGTTGCGCGTCCGCCAGGCGGCGCCGGCAGAGCGACGCGACGGAAAAATCCGCGTCGACTCCGTTGCTAGCCGTGGCGCTGCGTCGTTAGGCTTGGCGCATGCTCAACATTGCCGTTCTCGCACTCGCTTTCCTTCTCGCTCAGCCGTTCCCGGCGATCGCCGGCGTGGAGGACCCGCCCGACCCCGGCGAAGATCTGGTGATGCCGGATCCGGCAGACCTGCGCGAGATCTACAATTCCCTCAATCCCCACGTCTACGTCCTGGACTGGGACGAAGTCCGCTGCGGCAGCGAGCGGGTCGACCGTTGCGAAGACGAGCTCGGCGGAACGATCGAGGTCGTCGACGGCGCGGGCTGCTTCTCCCAGATCAAGCTGGTCGCGGCGGGCCTGGCATCGAAAACCACCAAGCTCGCGCGCTTCAACAAGCGCGATGATCTGCGAAGGCTTCAGCCCGACGGAAGTCTGATCGACGTTCCGGCGCAGACCGACAAGCAACAGCTGGTGACTCTGGCGCGTGACGGCCAGCTCGTCAGCATGCGCGCGGTGCTGCGCGACGAGGAGTCGCGTCCGCCGGGCGTGACGATCGGCGTGCGCGGCTGCCGTTGCCGCTGCATCGTCTGGGAGATGACGGACCCGCAGGTAACCAATGCCGCCAAGGGCGCCGTCGGTCTGGTTCCGGTCTCGGACGGAGGCGGCGAGGACATCGTGCGGCTGATCATGAACACGCTCGGCCAGAACCACCGGCACGCCGTCATCTTCACCTCGCCGAGCGAGATCCGGCACAACACCTCCTACGACGAGATCGACGAGGACGACCTCGAGAGCAACAACAAGCTGAAGCCGGCCGTGCTGCGCAACGCTCAGCCAGGCATCACCAGCGAATCGGTGTCTTCGGCACTGGCCACCGAACGTCTGGGTTACAGCGGCCTGCTGCTGAAAACCGCGCCGGACATCATCAGCCAGGCCGGCGCCGAGGCCGCCGCCGACGTCGCACTGGCCACCGAGGGCTACTACAAGATCAGCGACTACAGCGGCCTCGATGGCATGGTCCTGCCCTACGCCGGGCCAGGCACCAACGACTACGACACCGACGACCTCAAAGGCACGATGTGCTCGGGGCTGGTCCACTACGCCTACACCGACGTCGGCTTCGTCCTGACCGAGACGTTCTACGGCGCGTCCATCCGCAACGACGTGGCCGAGATCCTCCACGATCAGATCAAGGACGACATCAAGGCCGGGCTCGGCTTCTGGCAGGCGATCGGCAACTTCCTCACCGGAAGCGCCAACAAGATCGCCAATCAGGTCACCAACTGCTTTGCGGGCCTGGGCTGCGACGACAACACCGATACCTGGGAATCGGGCGTCGGTTCGGCCAACACCGTCTCGCCCGACAACCTGCTGCCCGAGGAGTTCGACGTCACCGGCTCGGGAGAAGCGCCATGGGGCAACGGCTTCATCGAGGCCGGCGACCACGTGGTCAATCCCAACGGCGCGGTGCAGACGCCGTTCAGTGTCATCGAGCCGATGAACGTGCTGGGCACGACGTGGAACGAAACCGAGTACATCCTGTGGTGAAAGCGGCCGTGCGCATCGCCGTTGCCGCTGCCGCGTGTGCAGCGATGACGACGCCTGCGGCCGGTGACGGTGTCGGTCGCGGTGCATCCCATCTGTCCTTGGCCGCGCGGCCGTCGCTGCCGCAGGCGCGCGCTGCGGTCGAGGTTGATCGCAAACCGCTCATCGAGTCGGTGTCGATCGATCCGCAGCAGCCGTGCCGAGGACAAAGCGTGCAGGTACGCGTGCGGCTCCTGCCGCACGCTCGCGATGCGAAGGTCTCCATCGCCGGCACGGCCGGGACGGCGGCAATGGTTCGTCTCGGGCGCGCCGGCCGCAGGCGCATCGGCATCGTCGCTCGCGACTGGGCCGACGGCATCCACATCGAGCGACGGCGCGTGAAGGTTGCCGATTGCGACGTCTCCGAGCCGTCCATCGAGGTCGACGACGTCGGCGACGGCCGCGTTGCCCTGCGCTACGTCCACCCGTCCTCGGGCGTGCGGGCCAGGGCGTATCGGTGGCTGCCAGGCGACGGCACTCTGGCCACGACCACCGAGCCCGTTCTCGTTCACGACTACTCGATGCCGTGGCAGCCGCGTGCGACGGCGACGTGGGTCGTGCAGGCTCAGGCCGTAGCCGACGACGCAGACGTTTCCGCTCGTGCGGCCGTGACCCTCGCCAATCCATGGTGGCTGGCCAGCCGCAGCGGAACGACCTGGTTGCGGACGCGCACGCAGCCGTTCGCGGTCAAGGCATCGGACGAAGAAGCGGCGCTCGTGCAGATGGAAATCGCCGGCGACGGGTCGGGCGCGACGCTCGACCACGTCACGCTGCGGGGCTTTGCTTGCGCCGACCTCGACCGGGCCCTGCCGGCGCAGCTCGCGGCGACGGCGATGTCGCGTCAGAGCATGGAGCCGCGAGGCTGGACGTTGGTGCAGGTGGCGGTTCCGGCTTCGCTGTGGAGCGAGCCCGTGTGCCGCGTCGAGGTGCGAATCCACGCACGCACGGCAGACGGAAGGCCTGCGCTGGCCATGGGTGCCGCCGAGCTGGCGCCCGCCAACGCAAGACGGCTCGTCACCGATCGCGCGCTGCTCGAGCGCCTGCGACAGGCGCGCAAGCAGCTGGGACGTTCGCAGATCTCGCAGCGCGACTTGCGCGTCCTGGCAGCGCAGGAGCGTGCAGCATCGCTGCATCCTTGAGCGCGATCGCGGCCGCGCCTGCTCGCCGTAGCCGCGCCTACTCGCCGCCGAACAGCCGCCGCAGCCCGCGAATCGCCTGCCGCATGCGATGGGGATTCTCGATCAGCGCGAAACGGACGTACTCGTCGCCATACGGGCCGAAGCCGATTCCGGGTGACACCGCCACCTTGGCTTCGGCCAGCACGAGCTTGGTGAACTCGAGCGAGCCCATCTTCACGAATTCGTCCGGAATGCGCGCCCACACGAACATCGTCGCCTTGGGACTCGGCACCTCCCATCCGACGCGCGCCAGCCCGGCGATCAGCGAATCGCGTCGCTCGCGATACGTGGCCACGATCTCCGCGACGCAGTCCTGCGGGCCGTTGAGCGCGGCGATGGCCGCGATCTGCACGGGGTTGAACATTCCGTAGTCGTAGTACGACTTCACTCGCGCCAGCGCAGCGATCATTTCGGCGTTGCCCGCTACGAAGCCGACGCGCCACCCGGGCATGTTGTAGGTCTTGGAGAGCGTGTACAGCTCCACGCCGACCTCCTTGGCTCCCGGCACCTGCAGCAGGCTCGGCGCCTGGTAGCCGTCGAACACCAGCTCGGCATACGCGTTGTCGTGGATGACCATGAGGTCATTGTCGCGGGCGAACTCGACCACCCTTTCGAAGAACGACAGGTCCACCACGGCCGTGGTCGGATTTGCGGGGAAGCTCAGGATCAGCAGCTTGGGCCGCGGCCACGCATCGCGCACCGCCTCCACCAGGCTGTCGAAGAAGTCCTGCCCCGGCAGCAGCGGCACGTGGCGCAGATCGGCGCCGGCGATCACGACCGAATACTGATGGATCGGATATGTGGGCGACGGGCAGACGACGGTATCGCCGGGACCGACGAGCGTCAGCACGAGATGGCCAAGGCCTTCCTTGGCGCCCATCGTGCAGATCATCTCGGCGTCGGCATCCAGCTCGATGCCCCACTTCCGGCGGTACCAGTCGCACGCGGCCAGACGCAGCTTGTAGAGACCGCGCGATACCGAGTAGCGATGATTGGCCGGCTTGGTCAGCGCCTCGGTCGCCTTCTCGACGATGTGGCGCGGCGTGGCGCCGTCGGGATTGCCCATCGACAGGTCGATGATGTCCTCGCCGCGCCGCCGCGCCGCCATCTTCAGCTCGCCGACGACGTTGAAGACGTACGGCGGCAGGCGCTTGATGCGCGCGAAATCGCGGCTCATCGTCCTGCGCCCCTGCACGCGGTGACCAGGCGCGCGCAGCCGATGCTCATCGCTGCGGTCCCGCGGAGGCTGCGTAGAGCCGGTCGGCACGATAGGAGGAGCGCACCAGCGGCCCCGAGGCCACTTCGGAAAAGCCGAGCTCGCGTGCTTCGCACGCCAGCTCGTCGAACTCCTCCGGCGGAAGATAGCGCGAGACCGGTCGATGCTCCCGCGTCGGCCGTAGATACTGGCCGATGGTCAGCAGCTCGCAGCCGGTGGCGCGGATGTCGCGGAGCGTTTCGCTGATCTCGGCGCGCGTTTCGCCGAAGCCCACCATGATGCCGGTCTTGACCACGCCGCAGCCGTCGGACCGCGGCGCCTGCGCCGCGATGCGCAGCACCTCGAGCGAGCGCTCGTACTTCGCGCGCCCGCGGACTTCGGGCGTCAGACGGCGAACCGTCTCCATGTTGTGCCCGAAGACCTCAGGCCGAGCCGCAAGAACCTGCTCGATCAGCTCGCGGCGCCCGTTGAAATCGGCCGTCAGCACCTCGACCTGCGAGCCGGCGATGCGCTCGTGCAGAGCGGTGATGGTGGCCGCGAACTGCCCTGCTCCTTCATCGGCCAGATCGTCGCGGGCAACGGTGGTCACGACAATGTAGCGCAGGCCCAGCGCCGCCGCGGTCTCCGCCACTCGCGAGGGCTCGTCGGGATCGGGCGGCAGCGGCCGGCCCGTGGCGACCGAGCAGAACTGGCAGCGGCGCGTGCAGGTATCGCCGAGCAGCATGAACGTTGCGGTGCCGCTGGAGAAGCACTCGCCGATGTTGGGACAGCGGGCTTCCTCACACACCGTTACGAGGCGGCCCTGGCGCAGCTGCCGCTTCAGCGAGTCCGAGGCCGCCAGGTGGGGCGTTGCGCTGACCACCCATGGTGGAAGACGATGCGCGGAAGCCGACATACGGCGGTTATAAAAGGAGCGGGCGGCAGCCGGAAACCCGTACGCCGACGGCAGGTGCATTTCGCGCAGCCGCTCGATCGACAACAGCTCAGTAGCGCAGCAGTCCCCGCACCAGGCGCTCGAACTTGTCGCCAAGCATCTCTTCGAGCGGCGGATTGCCGCTGAGGTACTGCTGACGCCCCTGTGCCTTGTACGATGCCGAGCGCAGGAGGTCGCCGGTGGCGACATCGCGAAGCGCGATCTCGAGCGTCAGCCGGTCGGGCAGCCTGGCCGCCCACGTCGAGTCCCGATCCTTCCACTCCTCGATGCTGGCGACACAAAGGAGCTCGGCGCCCGCGCGGCGCGCGCGATCCATGGCAGCCGCCTCGGTCGGTGCCTCGACGAGCTCGACCGCGGCGACGCCGGGCTCCAGCGCCCGTACGATGCGAGCGCCGAGGATGAGACCGGCGTCGTAGGCAAGCCCGTCCTGCGTGACCAGGTACGACGGAACGAAGACAGCAACCGAGGCAGTCGCGGCGGAAGGCCCGCGCCTGGTCGTCGGCGAGACGGCGCCGCCGGAGCTGCAGGAGGCGGCGACGAGGCTGACGACGACCATTGCAACCGATCGTGCGCGCATCCTCTTCGCGTAGAGGGCCGGCAACGCTTTCGACGATGGTATCGGCATCGGCATGACCGACTATGGCGAAGATATCTCGGGCGCAAAGAGCACTGTCCTGGGATCGCCCGTCGCTGACGGCGCCGGGCGGGGCCGTCGCCAGCGCAGCCCGACTTCCTTGCGCCGCGGTTTGACCGCACATGCCCCCGCCAGCCTAATCGCGTCCATGGCTTTCGATCCCAACAAACCCTTTCCGCCGCCCGGGCTGCTCGGGCCGGCTACCAATCCCCCGATTCTGCGTTACCTGCCGGCGCTCGGCCTCGCCGCGCTTCTCCTTGCCTTTGTCGCCTACTCGGCCACTTACCAGGTACCGCCGGGTCATCGCGGCGTGGAGGTACGGCTGGGACGTGTCTCGCCGGACTTTCGTGGCGAGGGCTTCGGATTCAAGACTCCCTTCCTCACGCAGATCTACGCGATGAGCATCCGCCAGCAGACGCGCGACCTGGTCGCCGAGTGCTATTCGTCGGACCTGCAGCAGGTCAACGCCATGGTCAAGGTGCTCGTGCGCATCCCGGAGCAGTCGGTCGTGCGCATCTTTCAGGAGTACTCGGGCGAGCCTTTCGAAACGCTCGTTGCGCCCCGGGTGCAGGAAGCGCTGAAGGAAGTCACGGCGCTCAGCAGTGCCGAATCGATCGTCAAGAACCGGGAGGGCATCAAGCAGAAGGCGCTCTCCTCCGCCCGCAGCAAGGTCGGCGATCTGCTGGAGATCCAGGACCTCGTCATCCAGAACCTCGAGCTCACCGACGAGCTCGAGGCCGCCATCGAAGCCAAGATGGTTCAGGAGCAGGAGGCGGCCAAGGCCAAGTACACGCAGCAGAAGGCGGAGATCGAGGCGCAGACGGTGATCATCCGCGCCAAGGCCGAAGCCGAATCCATCCGCATCCGCGGCAGCGCGCTGACGGAGAACCCTTCGCTGATCGGCCTGCAGATCGTCGAGAAATGGGACGGCACCGCGCCGCTGGTGGTCGGCGGCGGTGCAACCGAAGGCGCCGCGGCGGGCGCTGCCAACATCCTGCTCCCGCTCGGAGCGCTGCAGCGCACTCCGCAGGAGTGATTGCGCCGCGGCCAGCCCGACTCGAGCAGCCGCAGCTGGCGCGCCGGTGATCCCTAGGACTGCTCGGCTTCCGGCCGCGGCCGGCGCGGCGGGCGCGCACCGAGCACGGGCAGCGTCACCGTCGGCCGCAGCGATCGCTGCCGCACCATCGCCGGCAGCAGCCGCAGATCCTCGACGATCAGATACAGGCACGGCACCAGCACCAGCGAGACGAACGTCGCGAAGACGACGCCGAAACCCAGCGACACGGCCATCGGCACCAGGAACTGCGCCTGCAGGCTGCGCTCGGTCAGGATCGGCACCAGGCCGATGAACGTCGTCGAGGAAGTCAGGAAGATTGCGCGGAAGCGCGCAGGGCCGGCCTCGCGCACGACCTCGACCGCGGGCCGTCCTTCCGCTCGCCGCTCGTTGATGTAGTCGACCAGAACCAGGCTGTCGTTCACCACCACGCCCACCAGGGCGACGATGCCGAAGATCGACAGGAACGTAAGGTCCAGCCCGAGCATGCCGTGCGCGAAGATCGCGCCGATGACGCCGAACGGAATGGCGCTCATGACCATCATCGGATGGATGTAGGAGCGCAGCGGGATGGCCATGAGCGCGAAGATCATGACCAGGCTGACCCCGAGGCCGGCCATCATGCTCGACATCGCCTCGCGCTGCTCTCGCTGCTCGCCCTCGAAGTCCCAGGTCAGGCCCGGGTAGTCCGAGACCAGGCTCGGCAGGATCGTCTTCTGCACGTCGGCCACGATCTTGTTCGCGTTGCCGGCGCGCGGGTCCACCTCAGCCGTCACCTGCACGACCCTGCTGCGGTCGGCACGTTCGATCAGCGCGTAGCCACGGCCGAACTGCACGTCGGCGACGGTGGCGAAGGGAACCTCGGCGCCCGACGGAGTGCGCACGCGCATGTCCTCGAGCGTGGCCAGCGTGCGGCGCTGCTCCTCGGGATAGCGCACCATGACCTTGATGTCTTCGCGGCCGCGCGCGACGCGCTGCGCCTCCTCGCCGTAGAAGCCCTGGCGCACCTGCCGCGCCAGGTCCGACAGCGTCAGTCCGAGCGCTTCGCCTTCGGGCTTGATGACGAGCTTGATCTCTTCCTTGCCGGGTCGGAACGAGTCGGCCACGCCGTAGACGCCCGGATACTGGCCGATGGCGTTTTTCAGACGCGAGGCCGCTTCCTGCAGGTCGTGCATGTGCGTGCTGGCGAGCTGAATGGCGATCGGCGGCCCCGGATTGAACAGGCTTGCCGTGTAGAGCAGCTCGGTCGCGTCGGCCACCGGACCGGTCAGCTCGCGCCAGCGCCGCGCGACCATCGCGCTGTCGAAGTCGCGCTCCTCGGACGCCGCCAATTGCAGGTTCACTTCGCCGAGGTGGGAGCCCGTGCTCGCGCCCTCGGACAGGCCCGCGTTGCGACGCTGCGCGGCTCGGTACGGCTGCTCGCCCACCGTCGACAGCACGTGCCGGAACGCGCCGCCGGGCGTCTCGGTCTCCGCGTCGAGCTCCTTGCGAAGCTGCTCGGCCGACGCCTCCAGGCGCGCGAGCACGCCCGCCGTCACTTCCCGCGGCGTTCCCTGCGGCATCGTCAGCAGCGCCACGACGTTGTCGGCTTCGGCCTCGGGGAACCAGGCCAGTCCGATCCAGCCGCCCATCACCGCGGCTATGCCGAGAATGACGACCGAAGCCGCGAACGATGCGGTCCAGTATCTCCACTCCAGTGCCCGTTCGAGGAACGGCGAGTAGATCGTGCCGACGAACCACTGAAGGCCGGCGTTGCACTTGTCCTGAATGGCGCGCCATCGCATCGCGATGGGCCCGACGTTCTTTTTCTCGTCGTGCGCGACCACGTGCCGCAGGTGGGCCGGCAGCGTCAGCTGCGAGTCGACCAGCGAGAACAGCAGCGCCGGGATCACCGCCAGCGGAAACGTGCGCATGATCTTGCCGGTGGCTCCGGGCAGCCACAGCATCGGCAGGAAGGCCGAGCACGTCGTCAGCACGCCGAAGATCACCGGCTTGGACAGCTCGGTGGTGCCGGCGATGACGGCGTCGAGGCCGCGCAGGCCGTCCTCCTTCTTCTTGTAGACGTTCTCGGCGATCACCGTTGCATCGTCGACGACGATGCCGAGCACCATGATGAAGCAGAACAGCGACAGCAGGTTGATCGAGATGTCCAGCGTCGGCATCAGCCACAGCGTTCCCAGCAGCGAGACGGGAATGCTGAACGTCACCCACAGCGCAAGGCGCATCTGCAGGAACAGCGCAAGATTGACGAACACCAGGATCAGCCCCTGGATTCCGTCGTTGGCCAGCGTGTGGATGCGGCTGCGAAGGATGCGCGCCTCGTCGTTCCAGGTCGTGATGGAGACGCCCGGCGGCAGGCGCCGCTGCATGTTGCTGGTGTACTCGCGCACGACCGTCGAAATCTCGAGCGCGCTCTGATCGCCGACTCTGCCGATGTCGAGCAGCACGGCCGGCTTGCCGTCGAAACGCGCGCCCTGGTCGGTCTCGGCAAAGGCGTCGCGGATGGTGGCGATGTCGCCGAGCAGCAGCCGCGTGCCGTCGGGGCGCGTGCGCAGCACGAGCTTCTCGAACTCGGCGCCGACGTAGGCCTGCCCCTTGGTACGCAGCAGGATCTCGCCCGCCTGCGCGCGGATGGAGCCGCCGGGAAGATCGAGCGAGGAGCGGCGAACGACTTCGGCGACCTCATCGAAGGTCAGGCCGTAGCGCCGCAGCGTCTCCTCGGACACTTCGATGCTGATCTCGTAGGGGCGCGCACCCACCAGATCGACCTGCGAGATGACGGGCGTCGCCGACAGCTCGTCGCGCACCTGCTCGCCGAGTCGCTTGAGCGTCATCTCGTCGGTGTCGCCGTAGATGGCGACCGAGATGACGTGGTAGCGGATGGTGACCTCCGAGACGATGGGCTCCTCGGCCTCGACCGGGAAGCTGTCGATGGCATCGACCTGGCTCTTGACGTCGTCGAGCAGCTCGCGAGGGCTCGTTCCGGTCTGCGCCTGCACCACGACCGCGCCGACGTTCTCGGCGGCCGTCGAGGTGATCTTCTTGACGCCCTCCAGCCCGGCGATCTTCTCCTCGATGCGGATGTTGATGGTCTCCTCGATCTCGGCCGGCGAAGCGCCCGGGTACAGCACCGACACCGTGACCATGTCGGTCTCGAACTCGGGGAAGATCTCCTGCTTGATCGTGGGCAGCGTCAGCAGTCCGCCGACGAAGATGACGGCGATCAGCAGGTTGGCGGCGACGCTGTTGGCCGCAAACCAGGCGATGACGCGGTTCATGTGCCGTGCCCCTGACCGTCGTCGGTGACGCCGATGGCCAGCGGCTTGCTCGTTGCATCGGCCTTGCCCTCCTCCACGCGCACCTGCATCGCCTCCACGGCAACCTCCAGCGGCGAAACGCACACCCGCTCGCCGCCGCGAAGCCCTTCGGCAACCAGGACGCGATCGCTCTCGCGGCGCAGCACGCGCACGTCGCGGAAGTGCAGGCGGTCGTTCTCGTCGACGACGAGGACGCGGTCGGGGCCTCGCATGGCCGCCCGCGGAACCGCGATCACGCCCGCGACCTTCTTTCCCAGCACGTCGACGTCGACGAACATTCCGGCAGCCAGCGGCGGACGATCGGCATCCACGCGTGCGTACGGATCGCGCACCTCGACGATGGCGTGGATGACGTGCGTGGCCGGATCGACCTGGCCCTCGGTGCGCACGATGCGTCCGCTCCAGCGATGCTCGCGGCCTGCGAAGCGCGCGCGCACGATGGCCTCGGGCCCTGCCGGCGGCGCGCCATCGCCGCGGAACCCCAGATCGACGTCGAGAAAGGCCAGGTCCTCATCCGGCAGCGGCACGCGGATCTCGGCGGCATCGGTCGAATACAGGCGCGCCAGCGGCGTGCCGCGCGCCACGTACTGCCCCCTGTCGACCTGCTCGCTTCGCACGCGGCCATCGAACGGCGCTCGCACGACGGTGCGCGCAAGATCGGTCTTGGCCTGCTCGAGCACGGCGCGCGCAGCCGCCAGACGTGCGCGCGCTTCGGCCATCTGCGGCCGCCGCGCCACCAGTGGCGGGGCATTCCCGCCCCGCAGCGACTTCCACTCTCGAACCGCCACCTCCGCCTCTGCTTCCTCCATCGCCACCTTGACCTCGGCCTGCGCGACGTCGGCCTTGGCGCGCTCCACCGCCAGCTCGTAGTCGTGTGCTTCGATGCGAACCAGGACGTCGCCGGCAGAAAAGAAGCCGCCGCTGGCCAGCGACGGCGCGACGTCCAGGATCTTGCCCGACACTTCCGCAACGAGATCGATCTCGGTGCGCGGCGCCACGCGCCCCTGCGCGCGAACGATCAGACGCTCCTCAGCGGCCTCGACGCGCACGACGCGCACCAGCGGCGCGGGCGGCGTATGGATCTCGGGCTCGGCCTGCGGGCGCGCAACGACCATCAGCACCGCGATCACGATCGTGCCCATCAGCGTCAGCAGCGGAAACAGAACCTTCTTGTTCATACCGTCACGAAGCCCTGCCTGGCTGCATTCGCCGCTATGCCGGCTCGCCTGTGGATGATGGGGCGTTTCGCGCTTCGCGTCTGCCGGCGTCGTGGCCGCCTCGGTCGGTCGTCGCAGGCGCCGCGAACCCGCCGCCGAGCGCAAGATAGAGGTTGATCCGCGTTTCCAGGCGCTGGCGCCGCGCATCCAGAAGCGCCGCGCGCGCCTCCAGCGAGCTGCGCTGTGCCTGCAGAACCGTCACGTAGCTTTCCAGACCGCCATAGTAGCGCTCGGCCGCGAGCTGCTCGGCGGCTTCCGACTGCTCGGCCGCTCGCGCCAGGGCGTCGACGATCTGCGCAAGATGCCGCTCGTCGGCAAGCGCCGTCTCGACCTCGGAAAACGCACGCAACGCAACCGATGCGTATTCGGCCATGGAGGCGTGCGTGCCGGCATCGGCTCGGGCGACCGCGCCGCGCAGGCGACCGCCCTGGAACAACGGCTGCACCAGATTGGCGGCGATGGTCCAGACCGCGAAATCGCCGTCGAGAAGGTCGGCCAGATCGTCGCTGAGCGTTCCGGCGCTGCCGGTGATGGCCAGGCGTGGAAGCAGCGAGGCCCTGGCGGCGTAGAGGCGACGATCGGCGGCGAACACGCGCTGCTCGGCTTCGGCAAGATCGGGACGGCGCGCCAGCAGCTCGGCAGGGATGCCTGCGGGCACGGCCGCCACCGGCTGATCGAGCGCACCGGTGGGAACGAGGTCGGCCGCCGGGTAGCGGCCGAGCAGGACCTCGAGCTGCCGCGCCGTGCGCTCGAGCAGCGAGCGACGCTGCGCGACGCGAGCATCGGCGGCCGATGTCTGCGTCAGCGACAGCCGCACGTCGAGCGGCGAGCGCGTGCCGCGTTCGTAGCGCTCGGTGACGTGTGCGCTGCTCTGCAGGTAGCTCTGGCGGGTAGCCTCGGCCAGCGCGAGCTGCTCGCGCGCCTCCACGAGCGCGAACCACGCCTTGGCCACCTGCGCCGCCAGCGAGAGGCGCGCGCCTTCATAGGCGACGCGTGCGGCTTCGGCCTCGGCCGCCGCGGCCTTGTGCGTCGCACGGATGCGGCCCCAGAGGTCGAGCTCCCAGCTCAGATCGAGGGAAACGCCGAAGTTGTTGGAGGTGCTGCTCAGCGGGCCGCTGTCGGCGTTGGTGGTGCCGCCATCGGCATTGGTCGCCGTCGGAACGATGTCGGGAAAGCCCGTGAAGACCTGACGGCTGCGCGCGGCATTGGTGCCGAGCTGAAGCTGCGGATACAGATCGGCCCCCGCGATGCGCGCCTCTGCCTGCGCCGCCAGCACGCGCGCGGCCGCCTGCTGCAGATCGAGATTGCTCGCGAGCGCTTCGAGGATCAGCGCGTCCAGCGTCGGATCGCCCAGCTCCTGCCACCACTGCGGCCGGATCTCGCCGCCGGCGCCGTCACCGCCCGCGACCCATTGCGGCGGCGTCATGGCGGCCACGGACGCCTTCGTCTCCAGCACGGCGCGATTGTTTTCCGCCGACATCGCGCAGCCGCAGCACGCGGCTGCCATCAGCATCATCGCCGGCGACCTCCAGCGGCCGCGCCGTCGCTGCTGCCGCACGCGCGCTTTCATCGCTCGTCCTCGTCGCGCGAGCTGGTATCGATGGCCGGCGCGCGCAGGCCGGCGGCAACGAACGTCACCCAGCGCCGGACGAACAGCGCCGTGTCCGCATTGGGATCGATCCGACCCTTCGACAGGAGCTTCACTTCGTCCGGATGCACCAGCGATGCCGCCATCGCGGCGATGGCGAAGTGAAAGCGGTAGAACAGCTCCTCGCGTGGAAGATGCGGCAGCTGCTGGTGCAACGCTTCGACGAATCGTTCGCCCACCTCGTCGAACTGCTCGTAGAAGATCTGGCGGATCGCGAGCTCGGGCTCGGTGTGCACGCGTCCGACGAGCGTGGCGATGACCGACCAGCCGTCGGCCTGCTCGCGCGCGGCCTTCATCACCGGAAGCATGAGCAGCTCGAGGATGTTCTCGATTGGAATGCTGCGGTCGCGATGCCGCTCCTGCAGATCGTCGAGCAGGGCGAGCCGCTCCCGGTTGACGGGATCGAAGCGCCGGCCAAAGACGGCACGGATCAGCTCGTCCTTCGAGCCGTAGTGGTAATGGACGGCGGCAAGATTGACGCCGGCGTCCGCGATGACGTTGCGAAGGGACGTGGCGGAGAAGCCCTGGCGGGCAAACAGCGCCTCGGCGGCGTCGAGGATGCGCTCCTTGGTAGCGCGGGGATCCTTTTCGTCCCCCGCTCCGTTGTCCGGTCTGTTCGCGCGGATGGCCAAGCCAGCACCCGTTTCAATCGCGTGATTGAATCGGCCGTTTGAGACCGGAAGTCAAGTGGAGAGGCCAGCTATCCACTGCACCGCGGCGTCGTCCTACCCGACCTGGCTCAGGTCGAGCCGCCCAGCCCAGCGCTGCTCGATGGCGCGGCGCAGCTCGGCCGACTCCGGCAGCGCGAGCCGCGGGTCCTTCTCGAGCCACTGCGTGGCGGCCTGACGGGCGCTCGCGAGCAGCTCGGCGTCGCGCACCAGATTGGCGGCGCGGAAGCTCGGCGCTCCGGCCTGCCGCGTGCCCAGATATTCGCCCGGCCCTCGCAGCTTCAGGTCCGCTTCGGCAACCGCGAAGCCGTCGTTGGTCGATTCCATCACGCGCAATCGCTCAAAGGACTCGGTGCTCTGGCCGACGTCGGCAACCAGGCAGCAGAAGGACTCCTGCGAGCCGCGCCCCACCCTGCCGCGAAGCTGATGGAGCTGCGCCAGGCCGAAGCGCTCGGCGTGCTCGATGACCATGATCGTGGCGTTGGGAACGTCGATTCCGACCTCGATGACGGTGGTGGCAACCAGCACCTGCACGTCCCCCGCCTTGAAGCTGCGCATGACGGCATCCTTCTCGCTCGCCTTCATGCGACCGTGCAGCAGCCCCACGCGAAACTCTCGGAAGACCGTCTGCTTGAGCTGCTCGGCCATCGACGTGGCATCGGCAACGTCCATGGCCTCCGACTCCTCGATGAGCGGGTAGACGATGTAGCACTGGCGGCCCTCGCGCATCGCGGCCGCCATTCGCTCGTAGAGACGGCCGCGAGCGCTGGTGCGGATCACCCGCGTCGTCACCGGCTGGCGGCCCGGCGGCAGCTCGTCGAGGAAGCTGACGTCGAGGTCACCGTAGAGCGTCAGCGACAGCGTGCGCGGAATGGGCGTGGCGGTCAGCAGCAGCGTATCCGCGCGTGCGCCGGCGCGGCCGTCGGCCCCGACCGCGGAAGTCTGAATCGCCTGCCGCTGCATGACGCCGAAACGGTGCTGTTCGTCGACGATGGCCAGGCCCAGGCGCGCAAAGTCCGTCGTCTCCTGGATCAGCGCGTGCGTCCCGACGATCAGGCCCGCGTGTCCGCCGGCGATGGCCTCGCGCACCTCGCGCGCCGCCGCCGCTTTCAGGCTGCCGGTGAGCAGGCGGATCTCGATCCCTTCGGCCTCCGCCCACGGCCGCATCGTGGCGAAGTGCTGCTCGGCCAGCAGCTCGGTCGGCGCCATCACCGCCGCCTGGTAGCCGGCGGCGATCGCCTGCAGCGCAGCAGCGAAGGCGACGACCGTCTTGCCGCTGCCGACGTCGCCGTGCACCAGGCGATTCATCGGCTGCTCGCGCGCCATGTCGCCGGCGATCTCGTGAATCACTCGTTTTTGCGCACGCGTGGGCGTGAACGGCAGCCGCGCGAAGAAGCCGCGTATGCGCTCATCGCTGCGCGGCAGCACGATGCCGGGCTGCCGCTGGCGCTCGGCGCGCCGAAGGCTCATGCCCACCTGCAGCGCGAACAGCTCCTCGAAGATCAGCGAGCGGTGGGCTTCGGTGGCCGATGCGTGCAGCGCCTCGATGTCTGCATCCGGCGGCGGTGCATGCACGTAACGCAGAGCCTGCGCGACCGGCATCAGGCGCGCGCTGCGGCGCACCGGCTCGGGCAGCACGGTGGCTGCGTCCTGGCACAGCTCGTCGACGACCTGCGCGACGATGCGGCGCATCGCGCCGAGCGGGATCTCCCCGGGCTTCTGATAGACCGGCAGGATGCGCGCCAGGCGCGACGCCAGCGTACGCAGCTGGGCCCCGGATCCCGCCGCCGCGGGCGAGCGCGCCGCGCGAGCCTGCGCCGCCGCGTCGATCTCGTCGTCGGCGATCGTGATCGCTTCGATCTCCGGATGCACGATCTGCAGCCCGCCGCGCGGCGAGGCCTCGACGCGCCCGTGCACGAGCCACGCCGTGCCCTCGCGAATGCGCTCCTTGAAATACGCCGTCTGATGGAACCAGAGGAGCTCGGCCCAGCCGCTCTCGTCGGCCAGGAGCGCGCGCAGGATCGCGCCGCGCCGCCCCGGCCGCCTATGCTCGCGCACGCCCGTGATGCGGCCGACCACGGTGGCCTCGCCGCCGGTGCCGGCCTCGCGCAGCGTGGTGATGGAACGGCGATCCTCGTACCGGAACGGCAGATGGAACAGCAGGTCTTCGAGCGTGCGAAGCCCGGCCTTCTCGAGCAGCTCGCCCCGACGCGGGCCCACGCCCTTGATGAACTGGACGGAGTCGGTCAGCTGCACCGGCTCAATTCATCGCGGTCATGGAAAAAAGCCAGCGGCCCGGTGCACCCGCAAGCATTGGTGCCTGGCGAATCCGCACGAGCTGTTGGTCGGAGCGTTTTACCGTCGGCACCAGCCGTGCCGGGTTGCCGACTGCGGTCGAGCTGGCGGACGCGCGGCGATCTCAGCTCCACTTCCCCGCGTGGAAGTCCTGCAGCGCGGTGACGCGCACGCCATGCCCCTTGCGCAGGAACATCCCTTCGGCGGCCGCCGCTGCGCCCGCGATCGTCGTGAAGTACGGCACCGCGCTCTCCAGCGCCGCCCGCCGCATCGTGAACGAGTCGCGCACCGCTTCGGGCGTGCCCACCGTATTGATCACCAGGCAGACCTGGCCGCCGCGAATCGCATCGACGGTGTTGGGCGCGCCCTCGCTCACCTTCTTCACCGCAAGGCATTCCAGGCCGAGGCTGGAGAGATACTCGGCGGTCCCCTCGGTGGCCATCAGGCTCAGGTCCGCCTCCACCAGACGCCGCGCCACGCGGCCGATGCGCTCGCGATCCTCGGGCCGCACGCTCACCAGCACGGTGCCGCTCGACGGCAGCCGGTTGCCCGCGGCCTCCTCGGCCTTGGCAAAGGCGAGGCCGAAGCGCTTGTCGATGCCCATCACCTCGCCGGTGGACTTCATCTCCGGGCCCAGGAGCGTGTCGACGCCCGGAAACTTGATGAACGGGAACACCGCCTCCTTCACCGAAACATAGGCGGGAATGATCTCGTCGGTGAAGCCGAGCTGCGCCAGCGTCTCCCCCGCCATCGCACGCGCGGCAAGCTTGGCCAGCGGACGGCCGATGGCCTTGGAGACGAAGGGTACGGTGCGGGAGGCGCGCGGATTGACCTCCAGCACGTAGACTTCGTCGCCGACCACCGCGAACTGCACGTTCATGAGGCCGCGCACGCCGAGCTCGCGCGCCATGGCGACCGTCTGGCGGCGGATCTCATCCTGGATCTCGATGCTGAGCGACCAGGCGGGAATCGAGCACGCGCTGTCGCCGGAGTGCACGCCGGCGGCCTCGATGTGCTCCATGATGCCGCCGATCACGACCTCGGTGCCGTCCGAGATCGCATCGACATCGACCTCGATGGCGTGATCGAGGAACTTGTCGATCAGGATCGGATGATCGGGAGAGGTCTTGATCGCGTTCTGCATGTAGCGGCGCAGGTGCTCGAACTCGTGCACGATCTCCATCGACCGTCCGCCGAGGACGTAGGAAGGCCGCACCAGGATCGGCAGCGTCAGGCGCCGTGCGATCTCCTCGGCCTGCTCCACCGTGCGCGCCGTGCCCGAAGGCGGCTGCTTGAGCGCCAGCTTGTCCAGGAGCTTCGAGAACAGCTCGCGGTCCTCGGCGCGATCGATGGCCTCGGGAGGAGTGCCGATGATGGGCACGCCCTCGGCCTCCAGCGCCTTGGCGAGCTTCAGAGGCGTCTGTCCGCCGAACTGCACGATGACGCCGACCGGGTTCTCGCGCCGCACGATCGAAAGCACGTCCTCGAGCGTCAGCGGCTCGAAGTAGAGCCGGTCCGAGGTGTCGTAGTCGGTCGAGACCATCTCCGGGTTGCAGTTGACCATGATGGTCTCGAAGCCGGCCTCCTTCAGCGCGAACGCCGCGTGCACGCAGCAGTAGTCGAACTCGATGCCCTGGCCGATGCGATTGGGCCCGCCGCCGAGGATGATGATCTTGCGGCGATCCGTTGGCGGCGCCTCGTCCTCTTCCTCGTAGGTCGAGTACAGGTAGGGCGTGAAGGCGACGAACTCGGCGGCGCAGGTGTCGACCATCTTGAAGACGGGCTGGATGCCGTCGCGGCGGCGCCGCTCGCGCACGGTCTTCTCGTCGGTCTGCAGGAGAGTGGCCAGGCGGCGGTCGGAGAACCCCCACTGCTTGGCCTTGCGCAGCGCTTCCTTGCTGACGGCCGGAAGGCCCCCGCGCGAGGACAGGTCGGCCTCCATCGCCACGATCTGCTCGATGTTGGCGAGGAACCACGGATCGATCTTGGACAGCTCGAAGATGCGTTCGAGCGTGTAGCCGCGCCGGAAAGCCTCGGCGACGTACCACAGGCGCACCGAATTGGGCGTTGCAATCTTCGCCTCGAACTCGGCGTCCGGAAGAGGATCGGGCGACTCGAATCCGTACGACCCCGTCTCGAGCGAGCGCAGCGCCTTCTGCAGGCTCTCCTTGAAGGTGCGCCCGATGGCCATGGCTTCGCCGACCGACCGCATCTGCGAGGTGAGCCTGTCCTCGGCGCCCTTGAACTTCTCGAACGTGAAACGCGGGATCTTCGTCACCACGTAGTCGATGGTCGGCTCGAAGCTGGCCGGCGTCTCGCGCGTGATGTCGTTGCGGATTTCGTCGAGCGTCAGGCCCACCGCCAGTTTGGCGGCGATCTTGGCGATGGGGAAGCCGGTGGCCTTGGAGGCGAGCGCGCTGGAGCGGGACACGCGCGGGTTCATCTCGATGACGACCATGCGCCCGTTCTTCGGATCGACCGCGAACTGGATGTTCGAGCCGCCGGTATCGACCCCGATCTCGCGAATGATCGCGAGCGAGGCGTCGCGCATGATCTGGTATTCCTTGTCGGTGAGCGTCTGCGCCGGCGCCACCGTGATCGAGTCGCCGGTGTGCACGCCCATCGGGTCCAGGTTCTCGATCGAGCAGATGATGACGACGTTGTCCTTGCGGTCGCGCATCACCTCCAGCTCGTATTCCTTCCAGCCTTCGATGGACTCCTCGACCAGCACCTCGTGGACAGGCGAGAGCTCCAGGGCCCACTGCAGGTACTTCTCGTACTCCTCCGGCGTCTTGGCGATGTTGGCGCCCATTCCACCGAGCGTGCGCGAGGGGCGGATGATGACGGGCAGGCCGAGCTCGCGCACCACTTCCCTGCCCTGCTCCATGCTGCCGACGTAGCCGGAGCGCGGCAGATCCAGGCCGATCTTGGACATCGCGGCCTTGAAGAGGTTTCGGTCCTCGGCCTTCTTGATCGCGCCGATGTTGGCGCCGATCAGCTGCACGCCGAACTGCTCGAGCACCCCGCGCTCGGCCACCTCGAGCGTCAGGTTCAGCGCCGTCTGGCCGCCCATCGTCGGCAGGAGCGCATCGGGACGCTCGGCCGCGATGATTGCCGTCAGCGCATCGGCGGTCAGCGGCTCGACGAAGGTGCGGTCGGCGAACTCGGGGTCGGTCATGATCGTGGCCGGGTTCGAGTTGACCAGGATCACCTTGTAGCCCTCTTCCTTGAGAGCCTTGCACGCCTGCGTGCCCGAGTAGTCGAACTCGCTTGCCTGGCCGATGACGATGGGCCCGGCGCCCACGATCAGGATGCTCTTGATGTCGTCGCGTTTGGGCACTTCTCAGCCAACCTTCTGAATGGTTTGATCGTCGCGCGCCTCGAACTCGTGCACGCGCGAGGCGCGCCCGGTGTCCTTCCGGTGCTGCTTCATCATCTCGACGAACTTCTCGAACAGCGGCGCCGCATCATGCGGGCCCGGCGACGCCTCCGGGTGATACTGCACGGAAAAGACCGGCAGAGTCTTGTGCGCCAGGCCCTCGACGGTGTTGTCGTTGAGGTTCAGGTGCGTGATGCGCACGTCGGGCGGCAGGCTTTGCGGATCGACGGCGAAGCCGTGGTTCTGCGCGGTGATGGAGACGACGCCCGAATCGATGTCGAGCACGGGTTGGTTGCCGCCGTGATGGCCGAACTTCATCTTGTAGGTCTTGCCGCCCAGAGCCAGCGCCAGGATCTGATGGCCCAGACAGATGCCGAACGTGGGCGTGTCCCTGGCCAGGTCCTGCACCACTTCGACCGCGCCCTGGACCGCATCCGGATCGCCGGGGCCGTTGGAGAGGAAGAGGCCGTCGGCGCCCAGCGCACGGATCTCCTCCGCGCTCGTTCCGGCGGGAACGACGACGACGCGGCATCCGTGCGCCGCCAGGCAGCGCGCGATGTTGAGCTTGAGGCCGTAGTCGAACGCCGCCACCAGCGGCCCGTCGTCGGCGGCGCGCGAGTAGCGCTTGTCCAGCGTCCAGGTCGAGCCGGTCCAGCGATAGTACGTCGGCGTGGTCACGCGCGTCGCCAGGTCCTGGCCGACCAGGCTGGGCCGCGCGGCCGCCTCGGCCACCAGCGCCTGCTCATCGACTTCGCCCGTTGCCAGTACCGCCTGCTGCGCGCCGTGATCGCGGATGTGACGCACGAGCGCGCGCGTGTCGATGCCTTCGATGCCCACGATGCCGTGCTGCTTCATGTAGGCGCCGAGCGAGGTCTCGGCGCGGTAGTTGCTCGGCCGGTCCCAGTATTCCTTGACCACGAAGCCCTGCACGTAGGGGCGCGTGGCCTCGACGTCGTCGCAGTTGACGCCCACGTTGCCGATCTCCGGATACGTCATGACGACGATCTGACCGTCGTAGGAGGGATCGGTCAGGATCTCCTGATAGCCGGTCATCGAGGTGTTGAACACGACCTCGCCGCCGGTCTTGCCTTCCGCACCGAAGGCCGTGCCGCGAAAGATGCGGCCGTCGGCCAATGCCAGCGTTGCCTTCAATGTCGTCGCCTCCATGCTGACGCAGTCGCTCACGCGCCCTTCCGCAGCGGCGCGTGCGCCGTTTCCTGCCAGACCGTCGCGCCGCCGACGATGGTGCGCACGACCTTGCCCGTCATCGTCCAGCCGTCGAAGGGCGTGTTGCGGCTCTTGGTCATCATCTGGTCCGCCGACAGCCGCCACTCCCGATTTGGATCGAAGATCGTGACGTCCGCCGCCGCCCCCACCGCCAGCGTTCCTCGATCGACCGAAAGGATGCGAGCCGGCGCCGCGCTCATCGCCTCGATCGCACGCGAAAGCGTGAGGTAGCCGTCGCGCACCAGCGCCAGCGCCAGCGGCATCATCGTCTCCAGGCCGACGATGCCGAAGGCGGCCTTGTCGAACTCGCAGACCTTCTCGTCGCGATGATGGGGTGCGTGATCGGTGGCGATGGCGTCGATGGTGCCGTCGGCCAGGCCTTCGCGCACGGCCTCGACGTCGCGGCGGCCGCGCAGCGGCGGCTTCATCTTGGCGTTGGTGTTGTAGCCGAGCACCGCCGACTCATCCAGGATGAAATGGTGGGGCGCCGCTTCCGCCGTCACCGGCAGTCCGTCGGCCTTGGCGCGGCGGACCATCTCGACGGCCTCGGCGCACGAAATGTGCGCGATGTGCAGCTTGCCGCCGGTGGCCCGCACCAGCTCGATGTCGCGCGCCACCATCACCGACTCGCCCGCGGAGGGCATCCCGCGCAGCCCCAGCCGCACCGAGACGGCGCCCTCGTTCATGACGGCGCCGCAGCACAGGCCCGAGTCCTCCTCGTGCGCGATGACGGGAAGGTCGAACATGCGCGCGTACTCGAGGGCGCGCCGCATGAGCGCGGAGTCGTCGATCGGCATGCCGTCGTCGGAGACGGCGACGATGCCCGCCTCCACCATCTCGCCGAACTCGGCCATGCGCTCGCCCTTGAGCCCCAGCGAGACGGCGCCGATGGGATAGACGTTGGCGTAGCCGGCAATCAACCCGCGTTCCTGGATGTACTTCGTGACGGCCGCGTTGTCGTTGACCGGATCGGTGTTGGCCATGCACGCCACCGAAGTGACGCCTCCGGCCACCGCCGCGCGCGTGCCCGTTTCGATCGTCTCCTTGTACTCGAAGCCGGGCTCGCGAAGGTGCACGTGCATGTCCAGGAAACCGGGGGCGACGATGAGGCCGGTGGCATCGATGATCGGCAGCGCCGGCGCCACGCCCGGCATCATGAGCTGCGCGGGATCGAGAGAACCCGGCGCGCCGATGGCGGAGATGCGGCCGTCCTCGATGAGAAGGTCGAGCTTGCCGTCGCGGCCGGTGGCAGGATCGACGACGCGGCCGCCGCGGATGAGCGTCTTACCGAGAAGCGCGGGCCGCACACCGGCCGCGGGCGGTCGTCGCGCGGTGATCATGTTCGCCGTCGCCACCGTCAGGCCACCAGCGAATGGTCGCCGGCAGGTCTGCCCGCGCGCGCACGGACGCAGACGAATGTCGTGGAATGTGTACGGATCAAGGTCGCACCCTTCCCGACCTCGCTGGGCCGGATTTAAAGAGCCGCCGTGGCAGTTCGCCCACCTGGCCGTCTGCCGTCGGCGGGCGTCATAGGGGCGGGAGGGCGGCGTGTCAAAGCCGCGGCCGTGCGCACGACGTTCGCCGTGCGCCCGGGCGACGCAATCCCCCGGCACGAGTGCGCGCGCCCTTGACGGCCGCGCAGCGCCCGCCCAATGTCGGAGAGGTCGTGGTCGCGCGTGTCTTGTCGGCGCTGGTGATGGCTGCAGCGGCAGCGGCCCACGCGTACGCCGCGCAGGGGGACTGCGCGCAGCCACTGTCGAACGGCTCCTCGCCCACCGCCTCCGACTGCCTCTTCGTCCTGCGTGCGGCCGTGGGCTCGCAGAGCTGCTCCCCATCGTGCGTGTGCGACACCAACGGCAGCGCCACCATCACCGCATCCGATTCGCTGCTGTGCCTGAAGGTTGCCGTCGGCCAGCCGCTGCCGCTCCAATGCCCAACTCCTTGCGGCGCCACGACCACGACGGCGCCGCCGACCTCCACGACGGAGCCGCCGACGACGACGGCGCCGGCGACGTCGACGACATCACCGGCAACCACCTCGACGACCGCAGCGCCCACGACCACCGTCGGCGCTTCGTGCGGGAACGGAATCATCGAGGACGGCGAGACCTGCGACAGCGACTGCCCGGTCTGCCCGGCCCAAACGGCATGCTTCGAGGACGTCGGCGCCGCCGGCACGTGCGACCTGCAGTGCCACGTGCCCGTTCTCGAGTGTCGTGCGGCAGGCGACCAGTGCTGTCCGTATGCCGGTGGAAGCGGTTGCTCGAACGCGAACGATGCCGACTGCGCTGCAACGCAGTGGAAAAGCATGCAGTGGTTCCAGCCGATGGCCTGGACCGCGGACCAATGCGCCAACGTGCAGGTGTACGGCATCTCGGCTGGCGGCAGCTACGTGTTCACCACGTGCCATCCCGATTCTTCCAGCGGCACCAATGGCGACCCGGCGATCGTTTCGGTCGTGGACAACCACGGGACCAGCTATCCGGTTGCCAACGACGACTGCACTCTCGCACAGGCGCTTCCGCTGCTGGCAGGCTGGAGCTGCTCGAATGCCTCGGGTGCGGTCGAAACGTGCGCCGCGCAGAGCAGTGGCGGGTTTCGCGCAGGCACCGGTGTGTTCGCGCTGACGGTGACGGTCTGCTCGGCCAACGGTCAGTCGGGAAGCGGCGCGCTGTACATCTGGTACCAGAGCACGCTGACGCCCAACGCCGGCTGAGGACCATCTGCGCGCGTGGCCGCGCACCACGGTGGGTAGAATCACGCTCCTGTCGTGGCTAGCCGCCGCTCGCGTTGCTACCGTCGCAGGTAGGTGTCGCGAGCTTTCCTGAAGAGCCGTCGCCCGAGCTTCTCGTGCGCGATGGTGGCCGCGCTGGCCGCCTGCCTGGCGGCATCGCACGCGCTGGCCGATCTGCGCGGCGATTACCGGTTCGAGAACGACCTGACGAGCTCCGCCGGTACGCTGCCGGCGCTGACGCCGATCGGCCCGGGCCAGGCGACGTTCCACAGCGAGATCGTCGAAGGCACCGAGGTGACCGTCTACGAGTTTCCCACCGATAACGGGCTGCAGATCGCTCCGCTGACGGCGATGGCGAAGAACACCTACTCCATCTTCATGCTCTTCCGGCTCGACCACGTCAGCGGCTCGAGCCGCCTGATCGACTTCAAGGGCGGGACCAGCGACTGCGGCCTCTACGTGGTCGACGGCGCGCCGGTGATCCGGTGCGGCGAGAGCGGCACGCAGTCGATGTGCGCGAACACATGGGTCCAGGTGGTGGTGACACGTGCCCGCAACGACAACTTCCGCGTCTACGTCAACGGCCGGGAGGTCCTCGCCTACGTCGACGCCGCCGACGACACCACGCTGACGGCCGACGAGCTGCGCTTCTTCCGCGACAACGAATGCACCGCGCCCTGCGGCGAGGAATCGGGCGGCGCCGTGGCCAGGATCCTCATCTACGACAACGTGCTGCGACCGAACTTCATCGAGGCGCTGGTGGTCCAGGACTGCGGCGACCTCAACAGCAGCGGCACGATCACCGCCAGCGACGCGCTCGGCGCGCTGAAGGCCGCCGTTGGATCTGGCTGCTGCCAGATCGAGTTCTGCGACGTCACCGATCCGCCAGGCGTCGCGGCCAGCGACGCCCTGGCGATTCTCAAGGCTGCGGTCGACGAGGGCGTCGAGCTTTCCTGCAACTGACGGACGGCGGCTTCGCGCCGGACGGCAGTCGCGCCGGCCGTGCTATCCGAACGCCCGCGCCAGCGCCTGATCCAGGTCCGCGATCAGATCATGGGCGTCTTCGATGCCGACCGAATATCGGATCAGGTTGTCCTTGATGCCGACTTCCAGGCGTTCCTCGGTGCTCAGCTCGTAGAAGCTCATGATCGCCGGCTGCTCGATCAGGCTCTCGACGCCGCCGAGAGAGGCGGCAATGTAGGGGATCGTGCACGCGTCGACGACGCGCGAGGCCGCGTCCAGATCGCCGCGCACCTCGAAGGAAACCACGCCGCCGAAGCCGCGCATCTGCTTTCGCGCAATGTCGTGTGCCGGATGCGTCGGCAACCCCGCGTAGTGCACGCGCTCCACGCGAGGATGCTTCGCAAGGAACTCCGCGATCGCCTGCGCGTTGGCATTCTGCCGCTCCATGCGCAGCGCGAATGTCTTGAGGCCGCGCACGAGCAGGTAGGCCGCGAACGGATCGACGGTCGCTCCCGTCATGGCCTGGAGCTGGCGAAAGCCCTGCACCAGATCGCGCGAGCCGAGCACGGCGCCGGCCAGAAGATCGTTGTGGCCGCTGAGGTACTTGGTGGCGGAATGCATCACGATGTCGACGCCGTACTCGAGCGGCCGCACGTTGTAGGGCGTGGCGAACGTCGCGTCGATGACGGTCTTGACCCGGTGCCTGCGGCCGATGGCCGCGAAGCGTTCCAGATCCAGGATGCGGTTGTACGGGTTGGTCGGCGATTCGCTGACCAGCACGCGCGTGGTCGGGCGGATCGCATCCTCCAGCGCCTCGTAATCGCCCGCCGGGACGGTCGAGGCCTCGATGCCGAAGCGGCTCAGCGTCGCGTGAAGGAACTGCCGCGTGCGCCGGTAGCTGTCATCGGTGATGACGACGTGCGCGCCGCGCGAGAGCATTGCGAAAAGCGCGGTGGTGATGCCGGCCATGCCGCTCGAGAACAGCAGGCAGTCCCCTGCCCCCTCCAGAGCCGCCATCTTGAGCTCGGCCGTGCGCTGGGTGGGATTGCCGTAGCGCCCGTAGTCGATGCGGTGCTCGATGTTGCCTTCGAAATGGTCCTTGAGCTCCTGGCTGTTGGCCCACGTATAGGTTGCCGTTTGCACGATCGGCGTCGTCAGCGCGTGCGCCAGCTTGTCGCGCGGCTCGCCCCCATGCACGGCCAGTGTGCTCGGCCCCACCGCCCTGATCTGCTGCCCCCGATTCTCCGACACTACGACACCAGCAGCCGCGACTTCTCGACGTGACGAGCAATGGCCCGCGCAACGTGCTCGGGGTCGGCGGGCACCTCCACCGGCTTGTTGCCGTGCGTGCTCTTGATCTCGGCCAGCGCGCCCATGTGATACGCCGTCTTCTGATCGGCGAACTTGAGCCCGTTGGCGGTGGACAGCACCACCACGCGCTCGCTGGATCGGATGATCTTGCGCTCGACCAGCTTGCGCAGCGCCGCCAGCGCCACGCCGGTGTGCGGGCAGTTGAACATGCCGGTGCGATCGGCGCGCGCCGCTTCGTCGGCCAGCTCCTGCTCGCTGGCCTGCTCGACCACGCCGTTGAACTTCTGGAGCGTCCGGATCGCGCGCTTGACGCTGACCGGATTTCCAATCTGGATCGCGGTGGCCAGCGTCGGCTGCGCGGCGACGGGCTCGAAGGACTGGAAGTCCTTCAGGAACGAGCGGTAGAGCGGGTTGGCGCGCTCGGCCTGCGCCAGGCAGATGCGGGGCAGCTTATTGATGAGCCCGAGCTCCTGCATCATCAGGAAGCCCTGCCCCAGAGCGTGCACGTTACCGAGATTTCCGCCCGGGATGATGATCCAGTCCGGAACCTCCCAGTCGAACTGCTGCACGATCTCGATGGCCACCGTCTTCTGCCCCTCGATGCGCAGGCTGTTCATCGAGTTGGCCAGGTAGATGCGCTGCTCCTTGGTGATCTCCTGCACCACCGCCATGCAGCCGTCGAAGTCGGTGTCGAGCGAGAGCACGAGCGCTCCGTTGGCGAGCGGCTGGACGAGCTGCGCCACCGACACCTTGTTCTTCGGCAGCAGCACCACCGCCGGAATGCCGGCAGCCGCGCAGTAGGCGCCGAGCGCGGCGGAGGTATCCCCCGTGGATGCACACGCAACGGCATCGATCGGAACGCCGGTGGCGATCATCTCCTTCACCACCGAGACCAGCACCGTCATGCCCAGGTCCTTGAAGGACCCCGTATGCGAGTTCCCGCACTGCTTGATCCACAGGTCCTCGACGTGGAGCTGCTTACCGTAGCGGTCGGCCCACAGCAGATTGGAGTTGCCCTCGTACATCGAGACGATGTTCTCGTTGTCGATGAACGGCACGACCCATTCCTTCTTGCCCCAGACGCCGGAGCCGTACGGATAGGTGTTGCCGTGGGAACGGTCCTTGAACAGGTCCATCCAGGCGGCAGCCGAGCGCGACCGCAGCGCGCTCATGTCGTGCTCGACCTCGAGCAGGTCACCGCAGGTGGGACAGCGGTAGATGACCTCGCGGAGGTCGAACTGGCCCGGACAGCCATTGATGCATCGGAACCACGCGTTGTACGCCATGATGTTGACCGTATACCCGCGACGCGCAGCCACGGCGATTGCGACCCTGTTCCGCCCGTCCGTCGGGCGGTCGCGGCGCCGCAACGCGGCTACGCGACCCGCATCTGCCCCGCCGCCGCCACGGCAGGCGCCGCCGCCGCCGGCAGCGAGGGAGCCGGCGGCGCGATCGTCGACTCGCCCACGGTGCTCCCGCGAATGCCGTCGGCGCCCGGAATGATCAGCTGGTAGAGCACCGCCATGCGCAGCGCCACGCCGTTGGCGACCTGGCTCATGATCACTGAATAGGGCCCGTCGGCCACCTCGCTGGCGATCTCGATGCCGCGATTGATGGGGCCGGGGTGCAGGATGATCACGTCCGGCTTGGCCTTGGCCACCACGTCGGCGGTCAGACAGAAGTAGCGAGAGTACTCGTTGACCGTCGGGAAGAAGTGCTGGCCCAGCCGCTCGTGCTGGATGCGCAGCATCATGATGACGTCGGCCCCTTCGACCGCGCGGCCCACATCGAAGTAGAGCTCGCAGCCGAAGTCGGCGAACTCGCGCGGGAGCAGCGTGGGCGGCCCGGCCAGGCGCACGGTGGCGCCGAGCGTCTTCAGCGCGAAGATGTTCGAACGCGCCACGCGCGAATGCAGCAGGTCCCCGACGATGGTGACGGTCAGGCCTTCGATCGAGCGCTTGTGCTGGCGGATCGTGAGCAGGTCCAGCAGCGCCTGCGTGGGGTGCTCGTGGCTGCCGTCTCCCGCGTTGATGATCGAGCAGTCGATCACCTTGGCCAGGAAGCGCGCGGCGCCCGAGGCGGGATGGCGAACGATGATGCAGTCGGGCGCCATGGCCGCCAGATTGCGCGCCGTGTCCTCGAGCGTCTCGCCCTTGGACATGGAGGACGCCGACGTCGAGATGTTGATCGAGTCGGCCGACATGCGCTTGGCGGCGATCTCGAAGGACGTGCGGGTGCGCGTGCTGTTCTCGACGAAGAGGTTGATGACGGTCTTGCCGCGCAGCGTCGGCAGCTTCTTGACCTCGCGCGAGGAGACTTCGACGAAGGACTCGGCAGTGTCGAGGAGGAGCGTGATGTCGGAAGCGGACACGCCTTCGAGCCCCAGCAGATGGCGGCTACTTGGAGCCATCGCTCACCTCCTCGAGATAGACGGCGTCGCTGCCGCCGAGCTCGGTCAGATCGACGCGCACCTTCTGCGTGCGCGAGGTCGGCACGTTCTTGCCGACATAGTCGGCGCGGATCGGCAGCTCGCGATGACCGCGGTCGACCAGCACCGCCAGCTGCACCGCCGCCGGGCGGCCGAAATCGACGAGCGCATCCAGAGCCGAGCGGATGGTGCGGCCGGTGTAGAGGACGTCGTCGACCAGCACGACCTTGCGCTCCTGGATGTCGAAAGGAATGTTGGTCGGCTCCATCCGCGCCGTCGCACCGAGGCGCCCCGCATCGTCGCGATAGAGCGTGATGTCGATGGCGCCGACCGGCGGAGGCGTCTCGCCCTCGATGCGTCCGATCTCGCTGGCGATGCGCCGTGCCAGCGGAACGCCGCACGTATGGATGCCGACGAGCGCCAGGCCCTGCGAGCCGCCGTTGCGCTCGACGATCTCGTGGGCGATGCGCGTCAGGGCGCGGCGAAGGCGCAGGCTGTCGAGGACTTCAACGGGCACGGCCGGCCGCCTCGCCCGCGGCGCGGGCATGAAAAAACCCTGCCCGTGGCGAGGCAAGGTTCGCAGTCGGCGTCGAGATTTGCGCGCAGGTCGAGAGCAATCGCCGCACCCTTCCCGGCCTCGCTGAGCCGGATTTAAAGGAGCCCGCGGTAGTTCGCCCGTTCGGCCGTCTACCGTCGGTCCGCCTCATAGGCGCGGAAGGTGGGTGAGTCAAAGATGGCGCGGTGCACAGGCGATGGCGACCGCACACGAGGATGGGCGTGCGACCCGCGCTTCGGGCGCTGGAAAAGTCGTACTGCCTGCGGCGGCGGCAGCCCGGCGAATCCTCGCCTCACCTCAACGCCCGCGATAGCGTTCGCCCATGTCGACGACGGCATCGGTTCCGGCCCCCGCGTCTTCGCGGCTGCGCCGCGTGGCTGGCCAGCCCATTCCGGCGGAGGGCGACGGCGGCCTGTTCACGCAGTCCTGGTTCCCCATCGCCCTGTCCGCGGAGATCGGCACGAGCTGCTTGCGCGGCTACGACTTCCTCGACGGCCGCGTCATCGTGTTTCGCGACGCCGAGGGCACCGCGCACGTGATGACGGCGTACTGTCCGCACCTCGGCGCCGACCTGTCCGTCGGCGACGTCTACGAGGACACCGTGCGCTGCGCCTTCCATCACTGGCGCTACGACTGCACGGGCCGTTGCGTCAGCACCAAGGTCGGCGATCCTCCGCCCGCCGCCGCCCGGCTCTACAGGTTCCGCAGCGTCGAGAAGTACGGCATCGTCTGGGCGTTCAACGGCGACGATCCCTGGTGGCAGCTGCCATCGTTTCCCTATCCCGACGACGAGCTGACGATCCGTGCCATCGAGCTGCCGCAGACGCTGCCGGTCGATCCCTGGGTTCTATGCTGCAACACGCCCGACATGCAGCACATCAAGGCGCTGCACGGCATCACGTTCGAGACCGGCGACCCGCACGACCAGATCGAATGGACGGATCACTCGCTCATGTACGACTTCGCCGGCCTTCACCGCCGCGGCGAGCAGGTCAGCAATCGCATCGGCGTGTTCGGCACCAGCCTCTACTATCAGGCGACCGAGCTCGACGGCCGCTGGTTCGGCTTTCTGGCGCCGTTCGGCCTGCCGCGTCCGGGCACTTCGCGCGTCTTCCTGGTGGTGGCCGCTCGGCGTGACTCCGGAACGGCCCCGGAGGTCGAGGCGTTCCTGGACCGCGTCATCGCGCTCGAGCAGAGCGTGGTCGGCGAGGACGTCGCCATCATGCAGACGATCCATTTCCGCCCGGGCACACTGACCGCAGCCGACCGCACGCTCGGGCGTTACTTCCAGTTCCTGCGCTCCTACCCGCGCGCTCATCCCGCCGCCGAGTTCATCAAGTAGCGTGGGCGGCGCACGCCTCAGCCAACGCATCGGCGCGCCCGCCGCGCAGGTCTGGAACCTGGTGCGCTGGGAGAACGAGGCGGCGCTGGTCGAGAGCGGCGCGTTCGTGCGGGTCGAGTACGACGAGCGACGGGCTGTCGCGGGCGCGACGCGCGCGCTGGTTTGTGCAGACGGAGCGGCCGTGCGGGAGCGGCTCGAGAGCGTGTTCGCCGACGAGATGCGATACGTCTACCGCGTCGTCGAGCCGGGGCCGATGCCGCTCGACGAGTACGTCGGCGAAGCGTGCGTGGAAGCGGTCGACGACGACAGCTGCCGCCTGACCGTCTCGTGTACGTTCGAGACCAGCGGCGTGACCGATGAGGAGTGGGCGGCGCTGTACGCCTCGATCCAGGCACGCCTGTTCGCGTTCCTGCGGCAGAAGCTGGAGGCGCGTGCGCCGGCAGAGCTCGCGACCGATACCGGCAGGCTGCCTGCGGGAGCCGGTCCCATCGAAACCAAGGAGGGAGCATCATGATCATCGTCATCGTCGAAGTGGACGTGGAAGCCGGGGCCGCCGACAAGGTGCGGGAGGCGATCTCGACCATGGAGAATGCCACACGCGCCGAGGAAGGCTGTCACCTCTACGCGTTCTCCGTCGACATCAGCGATCCCGGCAAGATCCGCGTCATCGAGCGCTGGCGCTCGCTCGACGACATCAAGGCGCACATGGCTTCGCCGCACATGGCCGAGTTCAACAAGGCGATGGGGGCGATCCGGCCCAAGGGGCTCAGCATTCAGGCGTATGAGGTCGAGCGGGAAGTGTCGCTCGCGTAAGGGCGCAGGATTCGCCGTCGGCGGCCGTCGAGACCGGCGTCTCGGCGCCGCCCCTCGCATCCGTCACAGCGTCTTCAGGTACTCGATGATCGCCACGCGCTCCTCGTCGGTCAGGACCGAGTTGAACTCGTGGCCTTCGTTGCCCTGCGCGAACATGCGCGTGTTGTAGTTCTTGCGGTCCTCCATCTGCACCTCGGTCAGCGGCGGCACCGACACCAGGTTCCAGCCGAGCAGCACGTTCGAGTAGAACTGCGCGAGCACCTGCTCGGCCAGCGGGTCCTGCTGCGACTCCTCATCGGGATTGCAGTTGACGTAGGGCGAAGCCGACGGGTTGGTGGCCGACTCGGGCTGACACGGAATCGGTTCGTATTTCCAGCCGAGCTTGCGGGCGTCGTACGCCCGCGTCAGGTCGGTGTCGTAACCCATGACGGTCGAGCACGTCAGACAGTCCTGCTGCTCGACAGGCCGCGGCTTGGAAACGCGGCGCCAGATCTGGTGACGGTCCGAGGGTTTGAGCACCTCCCAGACGTTGGGCACCGACCCGTTGTGAAAATAGGGCGCCGACGCCCAGATGCCGTACAGCGGCGGCGCCAGATATCCGGGCTCGCGGTCGCCGCGCAGCTCGGGGCGGTTCTGCGGCCCGCAGTCCTGGTCCGTGCCGACGGTCTCGGGGTACGAGAAGAAGCTGGTCTTGCCGGCTTCCTGCACCGAGTCGTTGTTGGCGTTGACGCGCTCCGGGTCGGTCCCGATGATGTCGAGTGGCACGACGTAGGCCGCGATCCCCTCGAGCTGCGGCGTTTCTAGGAAGGCCGGATCGTTCACGTAGCGCGGAGAATACGCGCCGTGGCACGAGGCGCAGGAGCCGTTGCCTTCGGGGCGGCGGACGGGGTTGTTGCGCTCGGGCGCCCACATGTCGAGCGTATGGAACAGCACGGCGCCCCTGGCCGCCAGCTCGATGTCGACCGGGAACGGATACGGCGGCGACTCCAGCGACTCCACCCACACGTTCATGTCGGGGCCGTTCTCACGCATCCATGCCCTGCCCTGCTCGGTGATGCCGATGCTCGGCGCATAGAAGATGGCATCGATGCGCGGAGCGTCCATCGGAAAGACGCCGTCGACGAACTTGACCGCGCGGTGCCCCATGTTCCACCACGCCGGTGTGTCCATGTCCGCCGTCGATCCCGACGTCAGCACGCCCGCCATGACTTCGGGCCCCTGAAAGCCGGCCATCGCGAACGCAAGATTGACCAGGCTGGCATTGTTGCGCCCGCGCGTGCGATTGAGATTGAGGATGACGGCCGAGGACGCCTCGTATCCGAGTGCGAGGAAATCGCGCAGGAACAGATTGAGATCGGCAAGACTGCTGCCGCCTCCCCACGTCAGACCCGGTCCCGGGCCGCCCTCGCCGCCGACGCTGCCGCTGTGGCACGCATGGCACGTCACCGTGATCTCCCCGCTCCAGGTGCCGGAGCGGTCGTCGCGGAGCTGCGTGAACATCTCGGGCAGCTGTCCCGAGCCGCCATCGGTCTGGTTGGGGTCTTCGCCAGGCAGCGGATACGGGTTGGGGCTGGCGCTGAAACCGGAACCGTAGCGCTCGGCGACGAGCTCGTCGAAGTTCTCGGGGCGCGACATATAGCCGCCCCAGACCTGCCAGATGCTGTTGTACTGCTGGGCCGTGATCGTCGAGGAGCCGTTGCCGGGAGTCGTGCCGGTGAACAGGCCGCCCGCGTTGGGACTGCCCGGGTCGAGCAGCAGGCCGCCGCGGTAGAAGCGTGCGCGCAGCTCCCCGCACGTCTCGGCAGGACCCACCTCCTGCACGGCTTCGGGATCGACGTGGCAGTTCTTCCACCACGTGTTGAAGTGCACGGCGCGGCCTTCGTTGACGCCCGGCTGCACGAGCGAGCGTGGGTCGACCGGCACCGGCGTCTCATCGCTCTTGCCCTGGCAGAACCGCCACATCGCGGTGCCGCCGCGGCTGCTGCCGAGCAGATCCTCGGCGGCAATGATCTGGCATGCGCTGGTGGGACCGGCGGCGACCACGGCGGTCGCGTCGTTGCGACGGAAGACGGAGAAGCGGCCGCAATAGTCGTCCTCGCCGATCTCGAATCCGACTTCCAGTGCCTGCAGCGGACCGGCTATGGCCTGGTATGCTCCGCCGCGAAGCTCGATCTGCAGGCGTGACCGCTCGTAGCGGACGGACGTGACGCCGCCGTGAGCCGCAGACGGATCGCGATAGGCGAAGCCCGCGCGTGTGGACGTCCAGCCCCCGCACGGCAGCACGATCTCTCGATAGCTCGTCGCAGACGTCGCCAGCGTGACCGTCGCTTCGCGGCCGGAATCGCACAGCGGGTTTGCGAGCTGTGGAAGCTCATCGCGGAACTCGATGCGCGCGCGATCGCGGCTGGTTCCCGCCGCGTCTCGAAGCGTGGCGACGCGCCCGTCCACCAGGGCCACCTCGGCAGCCGGCGCCGCGCCGGCGCCCGCCAGCATGACCAGCGCGAGCAGGCAGGCGCGATTGCAGATTGCCGCGAGACGGCCGCGGCACAGGCGACGAGGGAACGAGGATGCTGTGTCACGCACGAGACAGGCTCCGAAAGGAACGAGTCGGAAGTACGCGGCCGTACTCGCAGGCACGGTTCGTACTCTCGCGTATCGAGCGAGGACCTTCTTCCCCGTTGGTGACAAGACAGCGGGCGGAGTTTTGCGCTCGTGAGGACGTCACACGGCGAAAAGCCCTGATTTTTCACGAATCAGGAAGGAGCGTCGTAATGACATTTGGTCAGCAACAGCTGACGGAATGGCGGGGGCGCAGAGGACTCGAAAGGCGAAGCCGACGGTCGTGTGCGACGGGAGAGACCCGGCGCTGGCGTACGACCAGCGCGCGAGGGGAGGCGCGCCAGGACGAGCAGACGCGAGAGGCGCGCAGAGGCATCTACGAGCCGCTGCGCGCGTCTCGCTGCTCCTACATGTTGAAGCCGAACAGCCAGAGCAGAAAGATGATCGGCAGTGGGACGCCGATGAGCCAAAGAAGCGCGCCACGAGCGAGACCGCTTTCCGGGTTCTTCTTCATGTCAGACATAGCGGGAGTCCTCCTTCGAGCATTGTCGGTCGCAATCGCTGCCATGTAGGGAGTCAGACGTACAGACGGGTCGCACAATTCGGCGCGAGACCACCTTATGCCCGCCCGGGTGTTCGTCGAATGGGCAGCGCGGAGAACGCAGCCGCGCCCTCACGCATCTTCAGCGGATTTCCCCGTCGAAGCGTCTCGACGGCTCAGATCTCAAAATGGCGCGCCCGGCGGCCGCGGCTCAGGGGATTCGCATTCCGATGCGCGAGAAGCGCGGCCGGAAGCTCTGCGAGTCCCACGACCAGTACAGGATGAAGGCCTTGCCCAGGATGTCGGTCACCGGCACCGGGCCCCAGTAGCGGCTGTCGTGGCTGTGGTCGCGGTTGTCGCCCATGACGAAGACGTGGCCGTCGGGAACCTTGTAAGGCCCGAAGTTGTCCCGCGCGCCGTTGGGATAGATGCGCGAGCCCGGCGCGATGTAGCCATGAGCGTCGGGCGCCTTCTCGCCGTTGAGATAGATGACCTTGTTGCGAACCTCGATCTCATCGCCTTCAACGGCCACGATGCGCTTGATGAAGTCCTTGCTGCGGTCCTCGGGATAGACGAACACGATCACGTCGCCGCGCTCGGGCTTGATGAACGACAGCAGGCGAGTGCCGACCACCGGGACGCGGATGCCGTAGAGGAACTTGTTGACGAGCAGATGGTCGCCGATGGCAAGGGTAGGCTCCATCGAGCCGCTCGGAATCTTGAAGGCCTGGACGATGAAGGTGCGGATGAACAGGGCCAGCAGAATGGCCATGCCGAAGGCTTCGACGTACTCGCGAATCTGCGAGCGCGTCGACTGCTCCGGAGCCTGCTCCCTGACCGCTTCTTTCTTGGCCACTTTGCCGTGCACCTGTTGCGCGTCGCTGGCGCCAGTCCGCTTCCTCGCCGCGCCTGCGGCGCGAATCCATCTCACCGGCGCCTGTCCCTGTCACCGCCGCGCCTGCGGCCGCGGATCCATTCACCGCCGCGCCTGCGGCGCCGCTAATCGCCGACCTTGAGCACGGCCAGGAAGGCCTCTTGGGGAATCTCGACGCTGCCGACCTGCTTCATCCGCTTTTTCCCCTCTTTCTGCTTCTCGAGCAACTTGCGTTTGCGCGTGATGTCGCCGCCGTAGCACTTGGCCGTGACGTTCTTGCGCATCGCCTTGACGGTCTCGCGCGCGATGATCTTGCTGCCGATGGCGGCCTGGATCACCACCTCGAACATCTGCTGGGGGATCAGCTCCTTCATTTTCTTGGCCAGGTCGCGCCCGCGCGGGTAGGCACGGTCGCGGTGGCAGATCATGGAGAGGGCATCGAGCTTGTCGCCGTTGATCAGCAGGTCGACCTTGGCCAGCGGCGAGACCTTGAAGCCGATCGGCTCGTAGTCGAGCGATGCGTAGCCCCGCGAGACCGACTTCAGCCGGTCGTAGAACTCGTAGACGATCTCCGACAGCGGCATGTCGTAGTGGAGCACCGCCCTGCCCTGGCTCGGGAACTTCAGATCGGTCTGCACGCCACGCTTGTCCTCGCACAGCGCCAGCACGCCGCCCAGATACTCCGGCGGTACGTAGATCGTGGCGGCCACGTAGGGCTCGGCGACGGTGTCGATGCGCGCCGGATCGGGAAGCTTGGCGGGGCTGTCGATCTCGATGGTCGTACCGTCGGTGAGGTTCACCTGGTAGACCACCGTCGGCGCCGTCGTGATCAGGCTCAGCCCGAACTCGCGCTCCAGGCGCTCCTGCGTGATCTCGATGTGCAGCAGCCCCAGGAACCCGCAGCGAAAGCCGAAGCCGAGCGCGGTCGACGTCTCCGGCTCGTACGAGAACGAGGAGTCATTGAGCTTGAGCTTCTCGATGGCCTCGCGCAGCTGCTCGTAGTCGGCGCTGTCGACGGGATAGATGCCGGCGAACACCATCGGCTTGACGACCTTGAACCCGGGCAGCGCCTCGGTGCACGGCCGGTGCGCATGGGTGAGCGTGTCGCCGACACGCGCCTCGGCGATGTCCTTGATGCTGGCGGCCAGGAAGCCCACGGTCCCCGGGCCGAGCTCGCCGACCTCGAAGGGGCCAGGGCGGAAGACGCCGAGACGCGTCACCTCGTAGTCGCGCGTCGCCTGCAGCAGGCGGATCCGGTCCCCCTTCTTCACCGTGCCGTCGATCACGCGGATCATGACGACGACGCCGAGGTAGGGATCGAACCACGAATCGAACACCAGCGCCTTCAGCGGCGCTCCCTCGGTCGTCCGCGGCGGCGGGATCTTCTCGACGATGGCCTCGAGAACCTTGTCTACGCCGACGCCCGTCTTGGCGCTGACCTCGACCGCCTCGGACGCATCGATTCCGATGACCTCCTCGATCTGCGCCCGCGCACCGGCCGGATCGGCCGAGGGCAGGTCGATCTTGTTCAGCACCGGCACGATCGCGAGGTCGTTGTCGAGGGCCAGGTAGACGTTGGCCAGTGTCTGCGCCTCCACGCCCTGGGTCGAGTCGACCACCAGGAGCGCGCCTTCGCAGGCAGCGAGCGACCGCGAGACTTCGTAGGCGAAGTCGACGTGGCCCGGGGTGTCGATCAGCTGGAGGATGTATTCTTCGCCATTGGCACGCGTGTAGAGCAGCCGGACCGCGCGCGCCTTGATGGTGATGCCGCGCTCGCGCTCCAGGTCCATGTCGTCGAGCATCTGCGCGGTGCTCTCGCGGGCCGTGACGGTTCCGGTCAACTCGAGCAGCCGATCGGCAAGCGTGGACTTGCCGTGATCGATGTGCGCGATGATCGAAAAGTTGCGGATTTTGGAGACGGACATGAGCGAGCCGCACCGGCGGCGGAACCAGGCTCGCTACGACCGCGTACGGAAGAAGTCAACTGTCTGGGCAAGGCCGTCATCCAGGCTGACCGACGGTTTCCAGCCCAGCACGCGCTCGGCGCGCGCATAGGACAGGCAGTTGCGGCGCACCTCGCCTTCCTTGGCTTCGACGTGATTGGGCCTGACGTCGGCGCCGGCCAGGCGCGCGATGCGCTCGTGCAGCTCGACGACGTTGGTCTCCCGGCCGGTGCCGATGTTGACGGGGCCGCACCAGCCATTGCCCGCCGCGTCGTCGGTCAAGCTGTCGACGCTGGCGAGATTGGCACGCACCACGTCACCGACGAAGACGTAGTCGCGCGTCTGCAGCCCGTCGCCGAAGATGTTGCCGGGCACACCCCGAAGCAGCGCCTTGGAGAAGATCGCCACCACCCCCGCCTCGCCGTGCGGATCCTGGCGCGGGCCATAGACGTTGGCGTAGCGCAGCGCCACGTAGCGCAGGCCGTGGATGCGCCAGTAGTACTCGAGGTAGTGCTCACCGGTCAGCTTCGTGATGCCGTAGGGACAGACGGGGACCGTCGGGTGCTCCTCGGGCGTCGGGTACTGATCGACCTCGCCGTAGACCGTTCCGCCGCTGGACGAGAACAGCGCCAGCCTCGTGCCGGCGCCGCGCGCAGCCTCGAGCAGGCGAACCATGCCGAGCACGTTGACCTCCGCGTCGTAGGCGGGGTTCTCGACCGAGTAGCGCACGTTCATCTGCGCCGCGTGATGGCACAGGACGTCGGGCCTCTCTTCCGACACGATCTGCGCCGCACGCTCGTCGCGAATGTCCACTTCGTGGAAACGCGCACCGGCGGGGACCTGCTCACGGTGGCCGCTGGAGAGGTTGTCCATGACCGAGACCTCGTCGCCTCGAGCCAGGAACGCATCCGCCAGATGCGAGCCGATGAAGCCCGCGCCGCCCGTGATCAGAATCTTCATGTCAGAGCGCTTCCCGATGCCAGTTTCTTCTGGAAGTAGTCGATGGTGCGGCGCAGGCCGTCGTCGAGGCTGACCTTGGGCGTCCAGCCGCCGAGCACGCGCTGCGCCTTGGAGATGTCCGGCTTGCGCACCTTCGGATCGTCGACGGGCAGGTCCTTGTAGACGATCTGCGATTTGGAGCCGGAGAGGTCGCGGATCCTCACGGCGAAGTCCTGGATCGTCATCTCGGTCGGGTTGCCCAGGTTGACCGGCAGCGGCTCGTCCGACCACAACAGACGAACCAGGCCTTCGACGAGATCCTCGACGAAGCAGAAGCTGCGCGTCTGCGCGCCGTCGCCGTAGACGGTGATCGGCTGGTCTTGCAGGGCCTGGCACATGAAGTTCGGCACCACGCGGCCATCGCGCATGCGCATGCGAGGACCGTACGTGTTGAAGATGCGTGCTATGCGCGTCTGCACGCCGTGCGTTCGGTAGTAGGCCATCGTCATCGCTTCCAGGAAGCGCTTGGCCTCATCGTAGACGCCGCGCGGCCCGATCGGGTTGACGTTGCCCCAGTAGTCTTCGCGCTGCGGATGCACCAGAGGATCACCGTAGACCTCGGAGGTCGAGGCTACGAGAATGCGGGCTCCCTTCTCGCGAGCAAGACCCAATGCCTTGTGAGTCCCGAGAGAGCCCACCTTCAAGGTCTGGATCGGCAGCTCCAAGTAATCGACGGGGCTGGCAGGCGAGGCGAAGTGCAGCACCGCGTCCAGCGGACCCGGAATGTACAGATAGTTGGTCACGTCCTGGGGGAGGAACGTGAACGCGGGGTTCGCGAACAGGTGGGCGATGTTGTCGCGATCCCCGGTCAGCAGGTTGTCGACGGCGACGACCTCGTGCCCGTCAGCCAGGAAGCGTTCGCACAGATGCGATCCGATGAAGCCGGCGCCGCCGGTGATGAGGACTCGTGCCACTGGCTGCCCCTATGTCGTTGCTGAAGCTATTCCGGCAGCGCCGCGGCGCGGCCGATCGGGAAATAGACGAATCCGCGCGACTTCATGTCGCGCGGCTCCCACAGGTTGCGGCCGTCGAAGACGACCGGCTCCTTGAGCAGCCGCTTGATGCGATCGAAGTCGGGATGACGGAACTCGTTCCATTCCGTGACGACGCACAGCGCATCGGCGCCGGAGAGCGCGTCGTAGTTCTTGGAGCAATAGGTGACGCGGTCGCCGAAGCAGCCGCGCGCGACCTCCATCGCTTCCGGATCGTGCACGTTCACCTTGCAGCCGGCGGCCAGAAGGTCGTTGACCAGGCCGATCGACGGCGCCTCGCGCATGTCGTCGGTACGAGGCTTGAACGCTAGCCCCCACACGCCGAAAGTGCGGCCGGAGAGATTGCCGCCGTAGTATTGGGTGATCTTCTCGAACAGGCGCTTCTTCTGCCGGTTGTTGACGTCGTCGACCGCGTTCATGAGCGGAAAGTCCAGCCCGACCGACTGCGCCGTGTGCATGATGGCGCGCACGTCCTTGGGGAAGCACGAGCCGCCGTAGCCGAGGCCGGGATAGAGGAAGTGCATTCCCAGGCGGCGATCGGTCCCGACGCCCTGGCGGACGTGGCTGACGTCGGCGCCGACCTTCTCGCAGAGGTTTGCGACCTCGTTGATGAACGAGATCTTGGTCGCGAGAAGGGCGTTGGCCGCGTACTTGGTCATCTCGGCGCTGGGATTGTCCATCACCAGGATCGGAGCACCGCCGCGCACGAAGGGAGCGTAGAGATCCTTCATGATGTCGGCGGCCGTGTCGCTGGCTACGCCGATGACGACACGGTCGGGCTTGAGAAAGTCCTCGACCGCCGCTCCTTCCTTCATGAACTCCGGATTGGAGACGACGTCGTAGGGATGCCGGGTCGTCTCGTCGAGAATCTTGCGAACCGCCTGCGCGGTGCCCACGGGCACTGTGCTCTTGAGCACGACGACGCGGTAGCCGTCCATGTGCGTGCCGATGTCGCGCGCGACCTGGTAGACGAAGCGCATGTCGGGCGCCAGTTCGTTGTCGCCCTGGGGAGTGCCGACGGCGATGAAGCAGACCTGCGACTGTCTGACCGCCGAAGCGACATCGGTGGTGAACGTCAACCGGCCCTCTTCGACGTTGCGCTGGATCAACTCCTCCAGGCCGGGTTCGTAGATCGGGACGTGGCCCTCACGCAGGCGTTGGATCTTCTTCTCGTCGATGTCGACGCACGCAACGTCGTTGCCGCTCTCGGCAAAACACGTCCCGGCGACCAGGCCGACGTACCCGGTCCCTATCACACAAATTTTCACCGCTACTCCTCGAAATTAAGCCAAAAAGGTCGCCGGTTCCGGCATTTACCCCAAACCGGAACGCGGGATACTAGCCGAGCATGGGTGGACCGGCAAGCTTGGAAATGGGCTCCCCCAGCTCCTCCGCGACCACGTAGATCGGCTTGCCTTGGCTCTCGTGGTAGGTGCGCGCGAGCATCTCCCCCAGCAAACCCATCGTCACCAGTTGGACGCCCGTCACGACCAGCAAAATCGCCAAGAGCAGGATGGGGCGGCCGGCCAGCGGCATGCCGAAGACGATCTTCTGAACGCCGAGCAGCGCCAGGACGGCGGCTCCGGCCCCCCCTAACAGCACACCCATCACACCGAAGACGTGGATGGGACGCGTCGAGTACACCGACAGGAACTTGACCGTCAGCAGATCGAGCACCACCCGCACCACTCGCGACAGCCCGTACTTGGAGGAGCCCGCCACCCGCGGCCGGTGATTGACGACGATCTCGGTGACCTTGGCGCCGAGATCACAGGCGATGGCCGGAATGAACCGGTGCATCTCGCCGTACAGTCGAAGGCTGCGCGCCACCTCGCCGCGGTAGGCCTTCAGCATGCAGCCGTAGTCGTGGATGTGGACGCCGGTGATGGCGCGGATCATGGCGTTGGCGGCCACCGACGGCATGCGCCGCCGCACCAGCTCGTCCTTGCGGTCCTGGCGCCAGCCGGAGACCAGGTCGTACCCTTCCTCGAGCTTGGCGATCAGGCGCGGGATGTCGCGCGGGTCGTTCTGCCGGTCCGAGTCGAGCGTGACGACGATTGCGCCGCGGGTGCGCTCGAGTCCGGCGGCCACCGCCGCGGTCTGCCCGAAGTTGCGGCGGAACAGGACGACGCGGACGTTGGAATCGCGTTCCTGAATGCGGCGCAGGATCTGCGGCGAGCGGTCTCGCGATCCATCGTCGGTGTAGATGATCTCGTAGCTGCGGCCCAGCGCGGACAGGACTTCGGTCAGCTCGGCGTGCAGCGGCTCGATGTTGTCCTGCTCGTTGTAGACCGGCAGCACCACCGATACCTCGACGGCGGCGGCCAGGGGAGCGCGCGAAAGAGATTCGGCGAGCTGCTTCATGCGCAGACTGCTCGTGGGTCGCAGACCGGCGACGAATGCTTCATGCGGAACGCGAACACAACGGCCCGCGGTCACTGCCGGCGCCGCTGCCTCGGCCTGCGGCGCCGCTCGCTCGCCGATTCCCGTGTGGCAAGCCGGGTGTGTTCGAAGAAACGGCCGCGGCGGCACCACCGTCCCCGGCGGGGCCGTCAATGCCCGCTGCGGCATGCCGCAGCGCCTTCGCGGCCGCGCGCTCGTGGCGGCGCGACCGCCCACGCCGGCGCGCAAAATCGTGCTGCAGTCGCCGCCACCGGGTGGCCGCAGCACTTGCACCGGCCGCCGAGCGGCTCACCGTGGATATGCCTGTGCCAGAAGCCCGGCGATCCCAAGGAGCCATCGATGACGCATTTCGGATACAAGCTGATGACGGAGACGCACGGCCCGCGCGACCTCGTCGAAAACGCAGTCGCTGCAGAGCGAGCCGGCTTCGACTTCGTGTCGATCTCCGACCATTTCCACCCGTGGCTGCAGTCGCACGGCCATTCCCCGTTCGCATGGAGCGTGCTCGGCGCCATCGCCCACGCCACGAAGACCGTCGGCATCTGTACCGGGCTGACGTGCCCGATCATTCGGTACCATCCCGCCATCGTGGCGCAGGCCGCCGCGACGATCGGCGTCATGAGCGAGGGACGCTTCACGCTCGCCCTCGGCACGGGCGAGCGGCTCAACGAGCACGTGGTGGGACAGGGCTGGCCCGGCCCCACCGACCGTCTCGACATGCTGCGCGAAGCGGTCGAGATCATGCGGCTTCTGTGGGAGGGCGACCTCGTTTCGCACTCCGGCACCTACTTCGACGTCGAAAGCGCCCGCATCTACGACCTGCCCCAGGAGCCGATTCCGATCGTCATCGGCGCGGGGGGCCCCAAAGCCGCGGCGCTGGCGGGCGAGATCGGCGACGGCATGATGACGGTGTCGGCCGACTCGCAGCTCGTCGAGGCGTTCCGCAACGCCGGCGGCGGCACGCAACGACTGTACGCCGAGCTCGCGTGCGCGTACGCCGAGTCCAAACAGGAAGCGCTCGAGCTTGCGCATCGCTACTCCCGCTTCGGCGCACTGGACTGGAGCGTCCTGACGGAAATTCCGGGCGTTGCCGGCTTCGAGGCTGCCACCAGGTTCGTGCGCCCCGAAGACCTCGCGCAGGAGATGCCACACGGGCCGGACGTGGACACCTACGTCGATGCCATCGAGAAGTTCGTCGATGCCGGTTTCGATCATATCGTGCTGGTGGGCGTCGGCGAGGATCAGCATCCATTCCTGCGTTTCTTCGAGGAGGAGTTGTCGCCGCGACTGCGGTCGGGGAAAGCCGCCCGCGCAGATGCGCATGCCGCCGGCAGTGAGCCTCGGCAGGAGCGACCGGGTCTGAGGAGCTGAAACGGCATGGTCGCGCCGGCGCGGCGGTCGAACACCGGCCCGGCGCGTTTCGAGTCCAGCCTTTCGAGCTCGCGTTGCGGCGGGAATCCTGCCGGCAGGGGCGAACCTGCGTCCCCTCGACCAAAACCGGCGCGTTCACCTCGATTTTGATCGATCCGCGCGTCGCAAAATCGCCCGCAGGCGACTGCCACGTGTTAGAAAGCGGATGCTCACTCGAACTGGAGGAACCCTGGACGCACGAACGTCGCGGGCTCCGCCATGGAAGGAGGCTGTCATGGTTTCTCGTCGCTGCGTCTACGTCATCGTGATCGGCGCCCTCATGCTCTGCTCCCACTTCGATGCGGCCGAGGCGCGACAGCCCGACGGCGTGTCCGAAACGACGGTCCTCTCGCCGAATTCGCCGCGCATCCCCGTCACGTCCTTCCCGCTGCCCAGCACATCGTTTCCCAACACGACGGTCCCCCCCACGCTTCCACCGACGACCACGACGATGCCTGCGAGCGAGTGCGGGGATGCCAACAACGATTCGTCGGTCACGGCCTCCGACGCGTTGGCCGTTCTGCGCGCGGCGGTCGGGACGTTCAACGACTGTCCGATGTCTCGCTGCGACGCCGATGGCAACGGATCGCTGACCGCCAGCGATGCGCTGCGGGTGCTGCGGAGGGCCGTGGGAACGTCGGTGACGATGAGCTGCCCCGCCTGATCGCTGCGTCCGGCCTGGAGGGTGCGAGCTCGGTCGCGATGTCGCGACGCGCCCGACGAGCGATCCCGGCGCTCGAATCCACTGCGGCACCGCGGCATTGTCGTGCCCAGCAAGCGGCTCGGCGGCCGCGCGCGGCGCCGGAATGTCTCTGGCGCCTCGGGTATAGCGCGTGCGCTCCTTGAACATCGGATTCGTCCATCCCGACCTCGGCATCGGCGGTGCCGAGCGTCTGGTGGTCGATGCCGCCACGGCCCTGCGCGCGGCCGGCCATCACGTCACCATCCACACCTCTCACCACGACCGTGAGCGCAGTTTCGAGGAGACGCGCGACGGCACGCTGGCGGTGCGCGCGCACGACAGCCTGTTTCCCCGCCACATTGCCGGACGGCTGCTCGCTCCATGCGCCATCGCCCGCACGCTGGTAGCGGCCAGGCAGGCGCGGCGTGCGCATTACGATGTGGTGTTCTGCGACCTCGTGGCGCACAGCGTGCCCGCGGTTCGGCGACCCGGAACGCGGGTCGCGTTCTACTGCCACTATCCCGACAAGCTTCTGGCGCCGCCAGGTGGTGTGCTGCACCGGTGGTACCGGCGCCCCATCGACGCTCTCGAAGAGCGTGCGACAGCGATGGCCGACCTGATCCTCGTCAACAGCCGCTTTACCGCCGCAGCCTTCGAGCAAGCCTACCCGGGCTGCGCCCACGTCCGGCCTACGCTGCTGTACCCGGGCGTGCGCACCGAACGCTTCGGCGGCAGCCAGGCGTTGGCCGGCAGCGACGAGCCGATCCTGCTGCTCGCCATCAGCCGCCTGGAACGAAAGAAGAACCTGGAGCTTGCGGTCGGCGCCCTCGCACGCCTGCGCAGTCTGGTTCCAGCCGACGTCGCCGCGCGCCTGCGCCTTTGCGTGGCCGGAGGATACGACGAGCGCCTCGAGGACAACCGGCAGGCGCTGCAGCGGCTTCGCGCGGAGATCGCGCGTCACGGCCTTGGCGGCGTCGTCGCGATCGAGGCCAACGTCAGCGATGAGCGAAAGCTCGAGCTGCTGCACGCGTGCCGCGCCGTGATCTACACGCCCGGCCACGAGCACTTCGGCTACGTCCCGCTGGAAGCGATGGCCAGCGGCCGTCCCGTCGCCGTGTGCGACACTGGCGGACCCACGGAAACCGTCGTGCATGGCATGACCGGCCTCGTCTGCGCGCCGACAGCCGAGGCGTTCGCCAGCCAGCTTGCGCCGCTGGTGACGGACGTCGCACTGGCGCGTCGCATGGGCGTGGCCGGCGTCTCTCACGTCGCCGCGGCGTTCTCCATGGACGCGTTCGGCGGTCGTCTGCGCGCGATCGTCGACGCGCTCGCGGCTTCGTAGGGTCGGCAGGATGCGCGTCCTGTTCGTGCAGCCGAGCCTGAATCCTCCCGGTGGCGGCAATGCGGTGGCCGCTTGGATGGTGCAGGCGCTCGCCGCCGAGCACGACGTCACGGTGCTGACGCACACGCCAGCCGATCTCGACGCCGTCAACTACCACTTCGGTACGTCCCTGCAGCACGACGACGCGCGATGGATATGCACGCCCATTCGCGTGCCGCGCATGCTGGTGCTGGCCGGGCTCAACGGCGCATTGCTCGTCAATCACCGGCTCTCGCAGCACGCCCGCGCGATCCGCAGCGGCTTCGACGTCGCCGTGACCGCCAACAACGAGTCCGATATCGGCGCGCCGACTCTCCAGTACGTGCACTATCCCAAGCTGGATCCCACTCGGCCCGGCGGGAACGGTCCGCGGCCGCTGCTGGTCGCCGCGTATCAGCGGGCTGTCGCCGCCCTCACCGGCTTCTCGCACGCGCGCGCACGCGGCAATCGCACGCTGGCCAACTCGAAATGGACGGCCGGCAGGCTCCACAGCCTCGGTATGGCGGCCACCGTGCTCGAGCCGCCCGTGGCCATGCTTGCGGGAACGCTGCCCTTCGACGAGCGCGAGGACCGTTTCGTGGCGATCGGCCGGATCGCGCCGGAGAAGCGTCTGGAGACGATCATCGAGATCGTCGAGCGGCTGCGGGCGCGCGGTTGGCGAAGCGGTCTTTGCCTGGCTGGAGCGCGCGACGATGCGGCCTATGCCGACCGCATCGCCGCGCTCGCGGCGCAGCGTCCTTGGGTCGAGATGCGCACGGACGTTTCGCGGCCGGAGTTGACGCGCATCCTGCATCACTCGCGCTGGAGCATTCACGCAATGATCGACGAGCACTTCGGCATCGCGGTGGCCGAGATGGTGCGCGCCGGGTGCATGGTTTTCGCGCACGACAGCGGCGGACAGGTCGAGATCGTCGGCGATGCCCGTCTTCGCTGGCGCGACGCCGACGACGCCGTGGCCAAGATCGAGGCGGTCGCCGCCGACGGCCGTCTTCGGGCGCGCCTGGCACGGTCGCTTGCCGCGCGCGCGGCCGAGCGCGACGCGACCGTTTTCGCGCAGAAGGTGCAGCGCCTGGTGCGCGAAGTCGCGAGCGGCAGAACGTGAGGATGCGCTTTGTGACGCCGCGGTCAGCCTGACGACGCGCCGGCCGCGCCCGGACGGTCGCCCGCCACCGGCCTCATGCTCCCAGCACGTTGCCGGCGATGCCGTGCACGTGCGGGTAGTCCTCCACGAGCGCATCCTGCAGCAGAGGCTTGGCATCCCACGGATCGAACGGCACCAGTCGCTGCAGCGGGAGCACCGGACGCAGGAAGGCGGTGGCCGTGCGGTTGAGCATCGCGGCGGCGAAGGAGAAGGAGCTGTTGGATATGGCCAGGCGGTGGCAGCGCGTCAGAGCGTCGAAATCCAGGAAGAACGGGAAGTCCTCGAGCGGCGGCGACAGGTCTGCTCCGACCACCGGATCGTAATCGGCGAAGTCGCTGCGCACGCGCTCGGCCGCATCCGTGGCCAGGAAGAGCACCGGGTCTTCGAGCGTTGGCCAGATCTCCTCGAGCCATGGCCGGTACCACGATGAGGGCGTGACGAAGAAGTACCCGGCGCCGTCGTAGCGCCGTCGCAGGTGCAGCGCCACGACCGTGCGCCCGCGCTGGAGCAGGCGCCGCCATTGTTCGTCGGCCGCCTCCTTGTACCGACCGACGGGAGTGGCCAGGTCGCGGATGAAGTCCCGGTCGGGCCGGTAGTAGGACGTGTGGTACTGGAAGTACCCGCGCAGGTCGACGTTGCGCACGGGCTCGCCAAGATGCGGGATGATGGTGTCGTCGATGTCGTGCTCGAATTTCTCGCGCAGCTCCGGAAGGAGGCGCGTGATCCGTGAGGGCGGGTGGCCGTAGAGCTTCTCGCCCATCCAGGGAGTGCACTCCCATCGCAGGCCGTGCCGCGCCGCATACGTGCGTAGGAAGACGTACTGAAAGAACTGGTTGCCGAACTGGTGGTTGCCGAGCGTCGAATTCGTGATGACGTCGCGCTGCCGTTCGACCGGAGGCAGGCGCCGGCGGCGGACGCCGCGCCGAGCGGCGCGGCCAATTTCCCGCGCGCTGCGCAACGTGCGGTCCACGGCCGCATGCTCGCGCATGAAGCGGCGGCAGGCCGTCAGCGCGATGCGGATCTGCACACGAGGACCGCTTCCGGAGACGACCTCGAGCATGCGCCAGCACAGGTTCTTGACGGGCTCGGGCACCGAGTAGCGCACCAGACGCCGCACGTGCTCGCGATGCCGCGGAGGTCGCAGCGCGGCGCCTTGGCCAACGGCGGCAAGGGTCTGCTCGGACACCGTCCATCGCTCCGCCTCGACTCGCGGCCGCATGACCGCCGGATGCCTTTCGGTGAAGCGCTCGAGACGTCCCGGCCTTCCGTGCGTCGCCGGCGGCAGCGAGCGCGCTGCCACCTCCGCTCCACCCGCATACAGAGAGGACAGGTTGCGATGCTTGCGGCCCGCGATCTGCGGGTCCAGACACCAGCCGTAGTGGAACACGCGGGCACCGGATGGTGCGGTGATCAGGCCTCGGTCCAGGCGGCCGCGGCGAAGGCGGAACCCGGCCGCGTCGCCGGTGGAGACGATGCCGATGCCCGTGCGAATCGCGCGTACACCGATGGGGCTCCAGTAACGGTAGTCGGTCGCCAGCAACGAGTGCGACTCGTAGAAGTTGCGATAGGCGAAGGTCAGGCCTTCGGTGGACCGGAAATGATGACGCTCGATGGCCCTGCGAATGCTGGCGATGTCTTCTTCGTGAAGGACCTCGTCGGCCTGAAGGTAGACGGCCCAGTCGCCGCGACAGCGCTCCAGGGCCAGATTCGTCTGCACCGACAGCACGCGCGCATTGGCTGGTGAAAGATCCCAGGTCGTGCCGAACGGCTGCAACCGTCCGTCGCCGATTCGCTGCACGGCCTCCCATGTTCCGTCCTGGCAGTCTCCGATGCCCACGACCAGCTCGTCGACGAGGGGAAGCAGCGACCGGATCGACTCTTCGAACGGGTAGCCGAGCGCGACGGCGTTGCGCAGGATGGTGACGCCGGAGATCAGCACGGGTCGCCTCGCTCAGCCGCCGCCGGTGCCTGGCGCACGGGTACGAAAGAGCGCGGCCAGCTCCCCCGCGTGATCACGAACGTACGCGGGCAACGAGGCCAGGGCCTCTTCGAACTCTTCGGTGCCAGGCAGCGCATATCGTTGCGGCCGCGATTTCCACGTGCAGCCGCAGACGCAGTTGCCGTCGTACACCTGGCACCGCGGAGCGTCGTCGGGGACGCTGAACTGCCCGGCATGGCTCCAAGCGGCGTGGATGCGCTCGCCTTGCGGATCGTCGAGCTCGGGGTGCGCAAAGCTCTGCAGCTTGTAGCGCAGCAGAGTCGGGCCGCCCATGGACGTGAAATGCCAGCCGGCATCGGCGATGCAGCGTCGCCTGCGCGACCAGCCGGCGAAGCGATGAAACTGCCCGCCGTTGCACCACCGACCTCGGACGCGCTCGGCGTTGTACATGGATAGCTGCGAGTAGAGGCAGGCCACCGTTCCACACCACCCACAAAGGTGCTCGTCGTCGCGGGTGACATTGTTCAGGTAGAACCGATAGAGACGCTGAACGAAGACGGCAAACTTGCGCCTACGGACCATGTCGACGGCTGCGGGGATGCTGGCGGCGCGCGGAATCTCATCGACGTCCGAGATCAGGACGAGGTCGTCGGGACGGGCGCCGAGGGCCTCGAGAAAGCTGCCGGTGCGCGCGCGCTGATGGCGCTCCAGTGCCCACGGATCGCCGGCAAAGGGCGGCATGTCGTCGACCACGAACGCGGCGATTCGATCGCCATGGCTGTCGTACTCATGGCGGCGCTGCTGAAAGTAGAGAGGCTTGCGCTGCCCCTGATGGGTCCGGTCCGCTTCGATCAGCACGAAGCGATCGACCACGGGTCCGAGCTCGGCCAGCCGGATGTCGAGCAGGTCGAACTCGTTGAAGAACGTGAAGCAGTCGAAGATTCGCACAGAATGGCTTCAGCGCGGGCGGCAGCGAGCGCCGATGCTACGGATGTCGCCGACTTCAGGCAACGCTGCGCCGCCACGGGAAGTGCCGCGCCGTACGCAGCAGGCCATACCCGCGATGCCGAAGGCGTCGAAAGGCGGCCATCAGCGCCGACTCCAGGCGCGCCTCGGCGGGAACGAGAATGCCTTCGCGCCGCAGCAGCGCCTGCGCGCGGTACTTCAGCTCACCCTCGACCACCGCCGTGGGCCAGTACGGCAGCGGCGAGGTCAACATCGCCTCTGGATCGCCATCGCTCTTGGCGACCACGCCGAGCATGCGACGACCGGGGAACAGCTCGGCCAGCTCGTGCCCGTGCCACTCCGGATTGAACCACGCGTAGGCATCCGGCGCCGGCCGCGGCGCCCGGTGCGTGACGTCGCGCGGCGACAGCTCCGGATGCTCCACCAGATGTTGCGCCACGCGGCGGTTGCCGGCCGCGATGCGATGCTGCAGAAACGCCGCCAGCTCGCGGCGCCGCCACAACGCGGCCTGCCAGCTGAACGACCACCGGTCGTGCGGCCCGATCTCGCCGAGCTCGACGTCGGCGCCCTCCAGGACGCGGCTCGGCCCCAGCGGCCCGGGCCACGGCATGGTGCGGATGCACAGAATCGACGGATCGTCGGCCATCGCTTCGATCAGAGCCGTCATGGTCCGGTCCGCCACCGGCCGCTCCACGAGAAAGTCCTCCTGCACGACGAGCACGATCTCGTGAGGCACCTTGCCCAGCGCCTCCACCCACGATTCGAGAAATCCCTCGTCCTCCTGCCGCGGCACCGTGAAAATGCCGTGACGCGCGGCCAGCGCCTGCAGATCGGTGTCGCTGCTGACGAAGACGGGGAGCGGACATGCCGGCCAGTAGCGCCGCCACAGCGTCAGGAACGGATCGAGCATGTGAGCGTAGCTGCGGCACGTCGTCAGCAGCACCGCCGCACGACCGCGGTCGCTCCCGTTGTCCTGGTCGCCGTGCCCGCTGGCCTGGTCGCCGTCGCGCCCGCCGTTTGCGCCACCGCCATCATCGCCGACTCCATCATCATCGCGTGCAGGCACGGGCGGGACGCTAACGTCCGACCGGCACAGAGACAACGGCGCGTGCCTCACCGGTGCGCTGCCGTTATGCTCGCCCCGGCCCCGGGATGATCGATGCACTGCAACTGCTCGCTCGAGGGGTCACGGAGCTGCTCGATCCGCCCATCGTTCAGCTCGGTCCGCCGCGCACGGGCAGCACCCTGGTCTGGAACGCGCTACGCGCGATCTTCCCTTCGCGCATCATCCTCAAGCGTCATGCTCTGACGCCGGTGCGCGCCAGCATCCTGGCGCGTTCCAGGCTGGTCTGCACCGTACGCCATCCGCTGGACGCCCTCGCCTCCAGCATCTTGCGCTCCGACGCGCCCGTGACGGCGGAGCAGTTCGAGCGACACGTGGCCGACCTGGAGCTTCCGCTGCGCCAGATTCTTGCGCTGCAAGGCCGTCCGCGGGCGCGCGTCTTGCGATACGAGAGGTTCGTCGGCGACCTCGACGGACTGCTGGACGAGCTTGCAGCATTCTTCGCCGTCCCTCTCGACGACGCCGGTCGATGCCGTGCCCGGCAGCGGTGCGACATCGAAGCCGCCGAGCGCCTTGCGCAAGACCTCGGCAGCTTTTCCCGCGTCGATCCGGACACGCAGATTCACGGCCGACACATCTCCGCCTACCGAGGGGCCAGCGGCTATTACGGCGAGGTTCTCAGCACCGCCCAGCTCGCCATCGCCACGCGCCGTTTGGGTCGAATCGCGGAAGCGTTCGGTTATCGGCAATGAGCGCGGCCGTGCCGGACCAGCAAGGCGTTGCGAGCCGCGCCGATGGCGGTCGAGGCAGCAGCGTCGTTTCAGGCGGCGCCAGCGGCGGCTGGCGCCGCGGCGCGGTCGGTCTGCTGCAGATCGGGCTGCCGCTGGCACTGGCGACGATCGTGGGCGCGGCGATGCTCGACAACCTTTTCGTGCGTCCCGAGCTGCGCCTGGTTCGCATGGTGGTCATGCTCGTCGGCGTCGCGATGGGAGCCTCCGCGCCCGCTGCCGGCCTTGCGGCAGTGGTGGTGCTGGCCGGAGCCGGCGACATCCTCGCCACCGATCTGCTGCGCCGCGGCGATCTGGCACTGGCCGAGCATCTCCTCATCCCTTTGTGCGGCGTCGCGCTGGTGCGGCACTTCACGCATGTCCGGCGCGAATCGCTGTCGATGCTCACGGCCACCTCGGCGATCTATGCCGCCGTCGTGCTGGCCTCCTCGATCTCGGTGGCCGCCGATGCGTTCTGGCGCGCGCATCTGGCGGCGCCCGATCTCGGATGGACGCCACTGCTCGAGAATCACGTGCTGACGCCACTGGCCGCCGCGCCCACCGCGTCGCTCGTGTTCCACCCGGACGCCACGGTCATGTGGGCAATGCGCAGCATGATCCTCGTCGCGGGAGCGTTCCTCCTGATTCGCACCGCCGAGCTTTCGTCGGTGGCCCTGCAGTCGTCGCGTGTGGCAGCGGCCACGACGCTGGCGCTCGGCATCACCTGTGCGATCGGTCTTCTGCAGTGGTTCTTCCCCTTCAACCTCGACACCATCTACTTCCGCAAGGTGCAGCCCGGCCTGTTCCGCATCGATTCGACGTGGCCCGACCCCAATTCGCTCGCGTGCTACCTGCTGGTCGCGGCACCGATCGCCGTTGCCTGGACCGCATGGCCCTCCGGCGGCGCGCGGCCACGGCCCGTCCTGGCCGTTGCATGGGCGGCAGTCTCTTGCGTGATCCTGTGGCTGACGGGATCGCGCGGCTCGCTGTTCGCGCTCGTGCTGGCGGCGACCGCGCTGGCACTTGCGGCAGCGGCGCTGGCACCGCGCTGGCATCTGATGAGAAAGGGCCGCACGCGCCGCAACGTCGCTGTGGCCGCAGTGTCGGCAGCGCTGTTGCCGTTCGCTCTCGCCGCCGCCATCACCGCCACCGGCGCCGCCGACGACCTCCAATATGGCCGCTCCACCAGCCGTCTGCAGGTGCTCGCGCTTTCGCTGGATCTGCGGCGCTCGCCGCGCGAGATCCTGACGGGGCGCGTGCGCTTGTGGGAGGCCGCCCTCGCGCTGTGGCGCGAATCGCCGTTGCGCGGCGTCGGTGCCGGGCAATACGCCGGCCGCAAACGTGCGTTTCTCGCGCAGCACACTCCGAACCCGGATGCTTGGCGGGGAGCCCACAACGCGTATCTGGAACTGCTGGCAGAGACCGGGATCCTTGGCCTCGCGGCCATCCTGGCCGTGGCGGCCGGAATGTTCGCTTCCCTCGACACCATTCTGCGCCGCGGCGACCACGGCGCCAGGATGCGCGCGCTGGCCATGACATGGGCGCTGCTGGCCGTCGGGTTCTCGCAGCTGGCGCAGGACTGGGTGCATCGGCGCGGCGGCATCCTCGTGCTCGCGTCGCTCGTCGTTCTCGTGGCGCTCGAACGGCGGTCGGTGGAGCAGCCGCCGGAGGCTGAGCAGCGGTCGCGATGAAACCCGCCCTGCGGTTCCGCGTCGTTCGCGCCTTGGGCGAGCTGCTCGACGCGGCCATGCTGCCATTCAGTCCTGCGTGCGCGGCAGCACGATGCGGCGCGCCGATCACGCTTCAGGTCACGATCGAGCTTCGTCCAGCGCATCACGGATGGTCTGGACGCGCCGCCGCAGCCGCTCGAACTTGGGCGATCGACGACGCGCTTCCAGCGCCGCACGGCGCCGCGCGAACCCTTCGTCGATGTAGCTCGGATTGCCGAGCTCGCGGTCCGGGTACAGGCGGCGCAGCGCGGTGAGCAGGCACTGCGGATCGCGCACCGCATCGGCGTAGGCGACCGTCTCGCCCGCCACGCTCGACAGCGCGCGCTCCGCCAGCAGCAGTCCGGTGATGAGCTCGTCCAGCAGGAGCTGCGCCGTCCAGCGATCGTGCACCGGCGTTCGCACGACCCGCCGCGCGGCAATTCGCCACAGAGAATGCGTGACGGCCGCGCGGCGTGCTCGTGCGACGGCAGCCTGTGGCAGGCCCGCAGGCGACGTCGTCGCGGCCACCGCAGGGTAGTGCCAGCCCCGCTCGAGCATCGAGGCCGCCACCTCGGCAACGTCGCGGGTGACCTTGAGGACGCGAAACCGCGCCAGGCCCGGCCAGGCCGCCAGCGCGAACGGCTGCACGACGTCCTTGTACGCGAAGCCTTCGCGATGCGCCGCATCGTCGAGGAACGCGAAGATCTGCTCGCGGTCGCAGCGATGCTGCGCGCGCATCGAAAACTTCCGGCTCCCGTGCAGCTGCGGCCATCCCATCAGGACATGGCGGTCGAGGTTGAGAATCTCTCCCTCGTTCGTCCAGCGCGGCTCGCGCAGGCCCAGCGCCTCGCGGGAGATCGAGTAGATCAGACTCGACATCGACCGCGGAAGCGACAGGACGAACAGAGAGGATGGCGCCGGCTGCCCGCTCACCGCGACGCACTCGACAGCGCGATTCGTGCCGGCTGCCCGCTCACTGGAACGCACTCGACAGCGCGCGTGGCATCTCCGCGGCGCCGGCGGGCTGCGCCAGGATGGCGGCAAACCCGGGACAGCGGTTGGCCACTTCCTGCGGGCGACCTTCGGCGGCAACGCGGCCGCCCTCGAGATACACGACGCGGTCGCACTGCAGGAGCAGCTCGCGATCGTGCGTCGATAGCAGCACCGTTCGCCGCGGCCGCGCGGATTGCAGGATGGCGTTGACCGCGCCGCGCGCCTCGGTGTCGAGCGCGGACGTGACCTCGTCGAGAACCAGAACCTGCGCCTGCGGATACAGCGCCCGCGCGAGCGCCACGCGCTGGCGCTGGCCGCCCGACAGGCCGCTGCCGGCCTGCCCCGCTCGGCGCTCGAGCCCTTCGGCGAAATGCTGCACGTCGCGCTCCAGGCCGGCTTCGCGCGCGCTGCTCCACAAGCGTTCTTCGTCCGGCGCCGCGCGGTCGTAGCCGAAGACGATGTTGGCGCGCACCGTCTCGTCGAGCAGGCGCACCGACTGCGGAACATAGCCGATGCCGGCGCGCCAGCCTTCGGGATCCTCGCGGACGTCGCGGCCGTCCACGCGCACGCTGCCAGTGGATGGCGGCAGCAGGCCCATGACGATGTGCAGCAGGGTGGATTTGCCGGCCCCGTTGGGCCCGGCAAGGCCGACCACTTCTCCGCGCTCGATGCGCAGGCTGACGTCGCGCAATGCGGTGTGGCCCGCATACGAGAACGAGACGTTGCGCATCTCGATCTCCCGCTGCAGCGTCCACGGCTCCGCCGCACGATCGGGCGATGGCATGGCGGCGACGTCGGCCGCCAGGCGCTGAAGCGGGACGGTGGCGTCCTCGATCATCCCGGCCGACACCAGCACGTTGGCCAGCCCGGGCAGGATGCGCAGCCCGGCGTACAGGTACAGGCCCAGCGCCGGCAGCACGCCGCCGCCGACGGTAGGTCCGGCCATGCCCGCGACGGCAGCGAGAATGATCACCGCACCGACGGCGGTCTCCACGATGAGGCCCGGAGTCGCGCGCAGCAGCTTGCGCAGAAAGCGGGCGCGCGCGAGCTCCTCGTCCGCGATTCGGAAGCGTTCGGCGAAGAACCGCTGCCGCCCGAGGATGTAGATTTCCTTGGCCGACTCCATCCCTTCGTGGAGGGCGCGGTGGCGGGTGCGGCCGGCATCGTCCGCGCGGCGGCCGATCCGCCGGTTGATGCGCCGCAGCGACTGCATCGTGACCAGCAGCACGATGGTGCCGCCGGCAACGACGGCGAGCGTGGCGCGCGGATGGATGGCGAACAGCACGACCAGCGTCGCCGCCATCGTCGTCAGGATCCGAATGACCGCAGCGGTCTCGGTCAGCACCGTGCCGTACACGGACCCGATCGACTCGCCGAGCCGATGGCCGTAGTCGGCGGTGTTACGCTGAAGCTGCGTTGCGAACGGCAGCGACAAGTAGCCGCGAAACAGCCGCGCGGCGAACTGCGCCTGATCGCTCGCCAGCACGCGGCTGCTGTAGGCGATGTCGGCGTAGCTCAGCAACACGCGCAGCAACAACAGCGAGAACGCCAGCCACAGGAACGGGCCTGCCGTCGCCGGATCGGCCGAAGCGGGCATCCATTCCTTCATGCGCTGCGCAAGGCCCGGCGCGGCCCGACCATGAACCATCGCCAGCAGCCCGTAGACGACGGCGACCGTGGCGGCCTCGACGCTGGAGGCGATCATTCCGAACGGAAGCTGCAGCAGCCACCGGCGGCGCTGCTGAGGCGTCAGCAGCGAGAAGGCGGTGGCGATGTTCTTGGTGAGCTGCACGAGCGGCCGGCGAGGTCCTAACGAGCGCGGCGCGTGATCACAAGGTAGTCGGACGGGCCGCCCGGCACCGCGGTGACCGCGCGTCGCAGCGGCTCTACCTCAGAGGCTCGGCGCAACGATCGGTCGCGTCGAGGGAGACAACCTCGGCCGGCGCCGCGCGCAGCGGATCGGCATCGGTGGCGATCAGGGCGCACGCGTCCGCGATGGCCGCGGCCGCTTGCGGATCGCCGGCGCGCGCGCACTCGGACGCTGCCTGCGCCAGCGCCGCATCGCAATCGAGCAGGAGGTGGAGCTTGCGCGCGAGCGACTCTTCGTCCCAGCTCCCCTCCTCGACCCACCACAGCGCCGCGCGCGATGCCAGCCCGGTCAGATTGGCGCGCTGATGCTCGCGCGCATGATGCGGAAGCGGAACGAACAGTGCCGCCACTTCGACGGTCGCGATCTCGGCGATGCTCATGGCACCGGCACGTGAGATGACGAAGTCGCTCGCGCGCAGCTCCGCTGCCATGTCGAGCGTGCGTTCCAGAACGCGCGCCGTCACGCCCTGCGCTCGATAGCTTTCGCGTACCTGTCCGACGCGTGGATGGCCGGTGTAGTGCGTTACCGAGATGTCGATGCCGCCGCCGGAAGCGGCACGCGCGATCAGCGGGGGGACCGCTCGATCCAGAAACTCCGAGCCGAGCGATCCGCCGATCACCAGGATCCTGCGGGCTTTGCCGCCGCGGTCCGCAGGGCCCGCGTTCCGAAATGCCGATCGCACCGGGTTGCCGGTGACGATGGTGCGCGAGCGAGGGAAGTCGCGGGCTGTCGTCTCCATCCCGATGCAGATGCGGCCGGCGAGCATTCCGGCCAGGCGATTGGAAAGACCCGCGCGCGCATTGGCCTCATGAACGAGGATCGGAATGCCCAGGCTTGCCGCCGCCAATGCGCTGTCGAAGGAAGCGTAGCCGCCCGTCACGACGAGGAGGCGCGTCCTGCGCGCGCGCAGGATCGTGCGCACCTGCAGAAACGATCGGACCACATCCAGCGGCAGCCGCAGGCGCTCGCGCAACCGCGCACCATAGAAAGGACGCGAGGCGACGTGCTCGACCTCCACGCCGCTGCCGTCGAGCATCCACTGGCCCGGCGTTCGCCGCGCCAGGACGAAGTAGATGGGGGTGCGCGGCAGCCTTCGCATGAGCTCTTCGCGCACCGCCAGGGCCGGCGCGATATGGCCCGCGGTGCCGCCGCCCACCAGCGCGATGGAGGAACATTCGTCGCCGGCAGGGTCGCGGGCCTCGGTGCGCGGACCGGCCATGACTGGCGCGATCATCGCCAGCGGGGTTCGCACCAGCATCGCCAGGTCGCGGCGCATCGACCAGCGGCCGACGTACTCGCAATCGTCGCGCACCATCTGGTCGTGGGGCGGCGCCTCCTTGTGCCTGGTGCGGATCTGCCAGCGGCCCGTCAGGCCAGGCGGCACGAGCATGCGCACGCGCTTCCACTGTTCGCTGCCTGCCGGAGCATGATCGATGTCGTAGGCCAGCAGCGGACGCGGCCCGACCAGCGTCATGTCGCCGCGCAGGACGTTGAAGAGTTGCGGCAGCTCGTCCAGGGATGCGCGCCGCAGCAGCGATCCGATCCAGGTCAAACGAGGGTCGACGGTCAGGACGAAGGGATGGCCGGGCTGGGCGTGGCGGGCCAGGAGCTGCTCACGCACATCGTGCGCTCCGGCGCGCATGGTGCGGAACTTGTACATCGTGAACAGCGCGCCACCGAGACCGACGCGCTGATCCCGGTACAGGACCGGCCCGCGCGACGTCACCCGCACCGCCAGCGCCAGCAGGGCGAAGACGGGCAACAGCGCCGTGGCGAGCGTCGCCGCGACGAACACGTCGAGGCACCGCTTCGCGGCCATCTGCGAAACCGTCAATCCTTCGAGTCGCTGCATTCCCCAACTGGCACGAGTCCGCCGTGCCGCGCATGGGCAATCTCATTCTTCCCCCATCATGGCAAGGGCCTTCGCGCGCCATCGCGCATGCCAGCTCTGCCCTTGCCCGCGGCGAATCGCGGCGGCAGCGGCCGCGAGGCGGGCCTCCGCCTCCTCCGCATGCGTGAGGAGTTGATGCAGAAGCAGCGACAGCTCGCGGTCGGAGCGAAACTTCAGGGTGCTCTCCTCGGGGGCCAGCACCTCGTTCAGACATGGCCCGTAGTCCAGGGCTGCCACGGGCAACCGCGCCCCGTGCATGTCGAGAATCTTCATCGGCAGGTCGACGCCGCTGGCGGAGCGATGAAGGCTCAGCCCCACATCGCACGAGGCAAGCAGACAGGCGTAGAGCTCGAGATCGAGCCAGCCGGTGCGGATCGTGACGTGGCGCAGCCCCGCAGCGGCCGCGCGCCGTTCCCAGTCCGCGCGTGCGGCTCCGTCGCCGGTGGCGAAAAGCTCGAGAAACGGTGGCTGCACGATTGCGGGCACGCGGGCGGTGGTGTCGCCACCGGCAAGGCAGACGTCGAGATGCACGAGCGCCCGCAGCAGGAGGTCCATGTCCTCGTCGGCCGTCCAGCTCGTCGATGTGACCACCGCCAGGTCGCTATCGCCCGATGGCGGCCCCGCGACGTGACCGAGCAGGCCGCGCAGCTTCTGCAGGTCAGCGGGGACGGCGGCCAGAAACACATCGGCGGGCTTGTCGTGGAGGACGGCCACGGGCGACAGCTTCCACTCCTTCGTCAGCACGTCGCGCATCGCCGAGGATACGCACAGATGCGCGTGCGCCAGCGTGCCGGACCAGCGCTCGTAGGCGCGCGCCGCGCCGATCAGCGCGCTGCCGGCGCGCGCACGGAGCGCGAGCATCGACCATCCGAAGTTGTGCCAGTCCACGATGATGCGGCATCCGCAGAGGCGGCCGGCCAGGGCTGCCACCGTGAGGTTCGGGATTGCCGGAGGCACCTGCACGAGCAGGATGCTGGCCGGAGGGCGTGCATTCGTCCGTTGCGACCCGCGCCCGCGTGGCATTGGTCGACGGGCAGCGAGAATTCGCACCAGCAGCTCGAGCGGCTGCAGGAGCCCGCGCCACAGGACCTGCACGAAGAGACCGGCGGCGCCGGCTTTGAGGCGAGGCGGGCTGCGAAGATATCGGACGCGGATCGCGTTGCGGCCAAGCACGTCGGCCGGCAGAGCGTGGCCGCGGTAGCCGAGCAGCGTCACGTCATAGCCTTCATCCGCCAGCGCCTGGGCGTGGTAGAGCATGCGAGGGCTGGCGCCGAGGTCTCCGAGGACCACGACGATTGCGCGCGCGGTTCGCGAAGGATCTTTCAGCTCTGGAAGTCCGTGATCGCCATGAACTGGCGGTAGCGCCGGTCGATCTCGTCGCGCGTCAGCGCCTTGAGGCGGTCCAGGCCGAAATTCTCCACCGTGAACGAAGCGACCACGGTGCCGTAGACGATGGCGCGCCGCAGCGATCTGCTGGTGACTTCGCCTTCCTCGGCCAGGCTGCCGAACATGCCACCGGCAAAGGAGTCGCCGGCGCCGGTCGGATCGATGACCTCCTCGAGCGGGAACGCCGGCACCGCGAAGATCTCGTCGGCGGAGAACTGCAATGCGCCGTACTCGCCGCGCTTGATGATGAGGTGCTCGGGGCCCATCGCCAGGATCTTGCGCGCCGCCTTGACGATGTTGCGCTCGCCCGCCAGCTGCAGCGCCTCCGAATCGTTGATGCTGAGCAGGTCGACCTGCCCGAGCAGATGTTGGAGCTCCTCGGGGGCGCTCTGGATCCAGTAGTCCATCGTGTCGGCGCCCACGTACTGCGGCGACGTCAGCTGCGAGAGCACGTTTGCCTGAAGCGTCGGCTGGATGTTGGCCAGGAACACGAACTCGCTGGCGCGGTAGGACTCGGGCAGCTTGGGGCTGAACGTCTCGAACACGTTGAGGTCCACGCTGAGCGTGTCGCGCACGTTCATGTTCTCGTGGTAGCGGCCGTGCCACCGGAAGGTCTTGCCTTCGGCCTCCTCGAGGCCCTCGATGTTGATTCCGGTCTCGACGAGGAAGCGGCGCTCGGCTTCGGGAAAGTCCTGGCCGACCACGCCGACCAGATTGACCGGGGCGAAGAAGTTCGCTGCCACGGCAAAGTAGCTGCAGGCGCCGCCGAGCACGTCGGGCGCATTCCCGTGCGGCGTCTCGAGCGAATCGAGCGCCACCGACCCCACGACACACACCGACTTCGCGGATGCTTTGGACATCATTCTCCTCGGCCGCTGACGCGCTCCAGCAGCAGCGCCACGCGGTCTCTCACTTCTTCGCTGATGACCTGCGGCGAGGTCACCACGGCATGTTCCAGAGCACGCCGGCACGTGCACGAGCGCTCGGTGCGGATCGCGCCTGCCAGGCGCCGCACCACCTCCTGCGCCAGGCCGACGTTGGCCGAGAGGACCGAGAGCACGTCGGTGATCTCGACGTCGCCGCCGCTGTCGCGCCAACAGTCGTAGTCGGTGGCCAGCGCCAGCGTGGCGAAACACATCTCGGCCTCGCGCGCCAGCTTGGCCTCCTGCAGGTTCGTCATGCCGATGATGTGGGCCTCCCAGCTGCGGTAGAGGTTGGACTCGGCACGCGTCGAGAACTGCGGGCCTTCCATGCAGACGTAGGTGCCGCCTTCGTGAACCGTGGCCCCCGCCTCGCGCGCGCAGTCGGCCAGCCGGTTCGACATCGGCGCGCAGAAAGGATCGGCGAAGCTGACATGGGCCACGACGCCACCGGTAAAGAACGTCGAGATGCGGCCCTTCGTCCGGTCGATGAACTGGTCGGGAACGACGACGTCGCCCGGCGCGATCTCCTCGCGCAGGCTGCCGACGGCGGAGATGGCGAGCACGGCATCGGCGCCCAGCTGCTTGAAGCCGTGGATGTTGGCGCGAAAGTTGATCTCACTCGGCGAAATGCGGTGTCCGACACCGTGGCGTGGAAGGAAGGCGACTTTCTGCGCGCCGATGCGGCCGACGACGTAGTGGTCGGACGGCTCGCCGAACGGCGTGGACAGCTCGACTCGCTCGGCGTCCTCGAGGGCCTCCATCTGGTAGAGGCCGCTGCCGCCGATCACGCCCAGCAGCGTATCCCCTGTCGTGGACTGGTCGTCATTCGCCGCAGGCATCTGCGCCTCATACTAGGGATTTCGGGCCGTCGGAAATCCGCAGACCGTCGCATCCACATCCGCGGTGTGCACCGCGGCCACGATGCCGGGCGCGGGGCACGGTGACGAGATGGTCGTCGATTACTGAAGGCCGACGTCGGCGTTGGCGCGGGCGGAAGCGAAGGCCGCCATCGGTACCATTCCGGAGATGAAGCGGGCCGTCGGCCCCGACTCGATCTCCAGCACCGTCACCGGCGGCAACAGCTCGCCGTCGACGGTGAAACCCTGCGGGGTCTCGAATTCGACGCGCACGTAGCGGGCCATGCTGTCGTAGAGCGTGTCCAGCCCGCACGGAAAGCCGCGCCAGAAATGTCCGAGCCGCGACAGCAGCTGGCCCGGCGTCGGATTCCCCGCCAGCAGGTGGAAGTAGCCGTGCTTGCGGCCGCTCAGATAGAATGGCCGCACGCCAAGGCCGATGTGCGTGGCCGAACTGGCCAGGATCAGCGTGAATTCCTTGAACGGCAGCGGCGTCTCGTCGCACCGTGCGCGCCCGGGGATGCGAGGCACGACGTCGTGAATGAAATCGGTTCGCGCCAGCCAGGAGATGCCGCAGCGCACGAGCAACGCTGCGGCCGTCGCCGGGCTCGGCTTCCTTGCCGCGTAATACTTGTCGAGGAAGTGCGTGATCAGGCCCGCCCCGACGATGGAGCCGTAGACCTGCCCGTTGACGCACAGCAGCGGCCGCTCGACGATCCGGAACGCGCGGCCTCGCCGGTAGCCGGCCATCACCGCCGCCATCATCGCCTCCGGTCGCGACGGTCCGCCGACGCTGCGCGAGATGTTGTTGATGGTCCCGCCCCGCAGCGCCACGAACATCGGCAGCCGGTCGGCGCCCCAGATCGACATCGCGCGCGAGACGACGAAACACATCGAGCCGTCGCCGCCGCTGACGGCCACGACATCGAAGTCGCGGTCATGAAAGCCTTGCAGCGCCGAATCGAGGGCCGACAGATCCTGTGTGACGACGACCTCGCCGTCCTCCCCCACGATGGCGGAAATGCGCTCGGACGCGCCGGCGCGGCGGCGGTTTCCGCTCGCGTGCGGATTCAGGATGACGCCGACACCGGGCATTCGCCTCAGTTCCGCGTCGCGGCGCGACCGCCGCCGGCAAGGTGGTTCGCTCGCGCGCTCACGCCCCGGCCTGTGTGGCGGCGAGCTGTCCGCAGGCCGCCGCGATGTCGCGGCCGCGGCTGACGCGCACGGTGGTGTGGATGCCGGCGGCGAGCAGGCGTTCCTGGAACGCGAGCACCTTTTCGTGGCTCGGGCAGCGGAAGCCGGACCCTTCGAACTCGTTGAACGGGATCAGATTGACCTTGACGGCAACGCCGCGCAGCAGGCGGGCGATGGCGTCGGCGTCCGACAGCGAATCGTTGACGTCTTCGAGCAGCGTGTACTCGAACGTGATGCGCTTGCGGCGCGGAAGTCCCAGCCGCTTGCACGCGCCGATCAGAACCTCGAGGGGATAGCGCCTGTTGATCGGCATCAGCAGGTCCCGCACGTCGTTGCGGGCCGAGCCGAGCGAGATCGCGATGTGCACGTCGGTCTCCGCGACCAGCCGCTCCATCTGCGGGACGAGGCCGGCGGTGGAGACGGTGATCCGGCGCGGCGAGATGCCCAGGCCCCAGCGGGCCGTCATGATCTCGATGGCCCGCACCAGGCGGTCGTAGTTCGCCAGCGGCTCGCCCATGCCCATGAAGACGTAGTTGGTCAGCGGATGCGGCCGCGCGAGCTCGCGCGCCATCATCACCTGCGCGACGATCTCGAACGGCTCCAGGTTGCGCACCAGGCCCAGGCGGGCGGTGGCGCAGAACGCGCAGTCGAGCGCGCAGCCGACCTGCGAGGAGATGCACAGCGTCAGGCGCTCTTCGCGCGGAATGAGCACGCTCTCGACGACGCGCCGGTCGGAGAGCCCGACCAGCATCTTGCGCGTGTCGTCGCAGGAATGCTGCAGGAGCGCCTGCTCGGGAAGGCTGGTGTCGAAATCCTCGTCGAGCGCGGCACGTACGGCCTCGGGCAGGTTGTGCATGTCCGAGACCGGCGTCAGCGGCCGGTTGTAGAGCCAGCCGACGATCTGCGCGGCGCGGTAGGCCTCGAAGCCGCGCGCGGCAGCCCACTGCGCGACCTCGTCGAGCGTCAGCGATCGGACGTTCTTCTTCTTCGCGTTCTGCGCGCGCGCAAGGCTCATGGCGGCCGCGGGCCGGCTCGATGCTCCGTGCTCCGAAGATCGCGCCTGTCCCGTCTCCCCCGCCATCATCCTCTTCCGGCGTGCGCTCAGCGAGCCTGCAGCTCGAGCGCGTTGAAAAAGTACCCGATTTCGAACGCCGCGGTGTCGGGGCCGTCCGACCCATGCGCGGCGTTGCGCTCGATGTTGGAGCCGTAGAGCTTGCGCACCGTACCCTCGGCCGCCTTGGCCGGGTCGGTGGCGCCGAGCAGGTCGCGGTGCTTGAGGATGGCGCCCTCGCCTTCCAGGACCGACACCACCACCGGGCCTTCGGTCATGAACGTGCACAGGTCGCCGAAGAAGGGACGCTCCTTGTGCACGGCGTAGAAGCCCTCGGCCTGCGGCCGCGTCAGGCGGATCATCTTGGTCGCGACCACCCGCAGGCCGCCCTTCTCGAAGATCGACAGGATGCCGCCGATCGCGTTCTTCGAGACCGCGTCCGGCTTGACGATGGACAGAGTACGTTCGGTTGCCATTCCTTCCTCTTGAAGAATGGGGTCAGGTCTTGCTTTCGAGCATTCGAGCTACGGTGCGTCAAAGTGCTCGAATGCAAGACCTCACCCCGGGTTGCTACTTCATTGCGGCGACCATCGTTTCGCCGAGGTCGGCGGGGGATGGGGCGACTTTGAGACCTGCGGCTTCGAGTGCAGCGATCTTCTCGGCGGCGGTGCCCTTGCCGCCGGAGATGATCGCGCCGGCGTGGCCCATGCGTTTGCCCGGCGGCGCCGTCTTGCCGGCGATGAATGCGGCCACCGGCTTTTTCATGTTGGCCTTGATCCACTCGGCGGCATCGATCTCGGCGGCGCCGCCGATCTCGCCGATCATGAACACCGCCTCGGTGTCGGGATCGTCGTTGAACAGGCGCAGCGCATCGATGAAGCCGGTCCCGATGATGGGATCGCCGCCGATGCCGATGCACGTGCTCTGCCCGATCCCGCGCTGCGTGAGCTGATGCACGCACTCGTAGGTCAGCGTGCCGCTGCGCGAGACGACGCCGACCCTGCCCGGCTTGTGGATGTAGCCCGGCATGATGCCGACCTTGGCCTGCCCCGGCGTGATGACGCCCGGACAGTTGGGTCCGACCAGCCGCACCGGCCGTCCCTCGAGCGCGCGCTTGACGCGAATCATGTCGGTGACCGGGATGCCCTCGGTGATGCAGATGATCAGGCCGATGCCCGCATCCGCCGCCTCCAGGATGGCATCGGCCGCGCCCGGAGGCGGAACATAGATCACCGAGACGTCTGCGCCCGTCTTGCGGACCGCATCTTCGACGGTGTCGAAGATGGGCACGCCTTCCCAGTCGGTGCCGCCCTTGCCGGGCCGCACGCCGGCGACCATCTGCGTGCCGTAGTCGCGGCAGCCCTTGAGGTGGAACTTGCCCGTGGCTCCGAGGCCCTGGGTGACGACACGGCTCTTGGCGGAAAGCAGTACTGCCATTCGTCGTCCCCTACGCCGCCGCTCGCGCGGCGTCCACGGCCTTCCGGGCACCGTCGGCCATGTCGGCGGCCGTGATGATGTTCAGGCCCGAGGTGCCGATGATGCGGCGTCCTTCTTCCACGTTGGTGCCCTCGAGGCGGACCACCAGCGGAACCCGTACGCCGACCTGCCTGGACGCCTCGACGACACCCTTGGCCAGGACGTCGCACTGCATGATGCCGCCGAAGATGTTGATGAACACCGCCTTCACGTTCTCGTCCGAAAGGATGATCTTGAACGCTTCGGCAACCTTTTCGGTGGTTGCGCCTCCGCCGACGTCGCAGAAGTTGGCAGGCTCGCCGCCATGGTGGTGGATGATGTCCATAGTCGCCATGGCCAGACCGGCGCCGTTGACCATGCAGCCGATGTTGCCGGACAGCGCGATGTAGCTCAGGTCGAACTTGGCGGCCTGACGTTCCTTGGGATCCTCTTCGTTCTCGTCGCGCAGCTCGCGCACGTCGGCGTGCCGGTACAGCGCGTTGTCGTCGAACGAGACCTTCGCATCGAGCGCGATCAGGCTTCCGTCCCCGGTTTCGACCAGCGGATTGACCTCCACCAGCGAGCAGTCCAGCTCCATGTAGGCGTCGTAGATGCCGTGGAAGAACTTGACCCACTCGCCGATCTTCTCTTCCTTGACGCCGAGGCCGAACGCGAGCTTGCGCGCCTCGTAGTCCTGAAGGCCGATGGCGGGATCGACGGTCACGCGGAAGATCTTCTCCGGCGTCTCCTCGGCGACCCTCTCGATGTCCATGCCGCCGGCGGCGCTTGCCATCATCGCCACCCGTCCCACCGCGCGGTCCAGCAGCACCGACAGGTACAGCTCGCGCCCGATGTCGCAGCCCTCCTCGAGGAAGACGCGGTGCACGCGGCGGCCGCTCGGACCCGTCTGACGCGTGACCAGGATGCTGCCCAGCATCTCGCGCGCCGCAGCCTCGGCATCGGCCGGCGACTTCGCGATGCGCACGCCGCCCTTGCGGTCGTGCTTGGGCAGCCCTTCCTTTTCGAGATTGGCGTGGAAGATGCTCGCGGCTTCCTCTTCGCCCGCGACGATGGCGCCGGCGCCGCGGCCGCCGGCGTGAATCTGCGCCTTGACGACCACGACCGGCGATCCGAGCTGCTCGGCGATCTGGCGCGCTTCCTCCGGCGTGGTGGCGACCTCGCCGCGAAGCGTGCGGACGCCGTAGCGCGCCAGCAGCTTCTTGCCCTGATACTCGTGAACGTTCATCCGGCTCCTCGTCGCGCCAGCGCGCTCTTTCTACTGCGCCAGCACCTTGTCCATCGCGCCGACCAGCTCCTCGACGTGGCTGGCCGATACCGCCAGCTCCTTCTTCTCCTGCTCGGTCAGCTTGAACTCGATGATCTTCTCGATGCCGCCGGCGCCGATCTGCACCGGCACGCCGAGGTAGAAGCCGTTGAAGCCGTACTCTCCTTCGAGGTAGGCCGCGCACGGCAGGATCTTCTTCTGATCGAGCAGATACGACTCGGCCATCTGGATGGCCGCCGTGGCCGGCGAATAGAAGGCCGAGCCGGTCTTGAGCAGAGCCACCACTTCGCCCCCGGCCTTGCGCGTGCGCTCCTCGATCTGCGCCAGGCGCTCTTCCTTGATGAAGTCGGTGACCGGAGCGCCGCCGACCGTGCAGGCCGAGCGCACGGGAACCATGTCGTCACCGTGGCCGCCGAACACCATGGCCTGCACGCTGTGCACCGACACGTTCAGCTCGGCCGCGATGAATGCGCGATAGCGGGCGGAATCCAGGACGCCGGCCATGCCGACGACGCGGTTCTTCGGAAAGCCCGTCTCGCGTTTGCACAGCGTCACCATCGCGTCGAGCGGATTGGAGATGACGATCACGAACGAGTCCGGCGCATTCTCGCGAATGCCCTGAGCCACCGACTTCATGATCTTGGAGTTGGTGGCGAGCAGGTCGTCGCGGCTCATGCCGGGCTTGCGCGCCAGGCCCGCGGTGACGATGCAGACGTCGGCGCCGGCGATGTCCTTGTAATCGTTGGTGCCGCTGACTCTGGCATCGAAGCCCTCGATGGGCCCGCCCTCCATCAGGTCGAGCGCCTTGCCCTGCGGCAGCCCTTCGACGACGTCGAAGAGAACGACGTCGCCGAGGTGACGAATCAGCGCGAGGTGGGCAAGGGTGCCGCCGATGTTGCCTGCGCCGATCAAAGCAATCTTCTTACGTGCCATACGAAGTTGTTCTCCTTTATGGGAGCGCCGATCGCACGCCATCTCGGCCCGTGCTCGCTCTTCGCTCCTCCAGCGTACAGAAGTACGCTTCCGTCGCTCATCGCTGCGCGCGAACCGATCTGGCGCACGCTCGACGCTCTTTGCGGCCCGCGGGCGGAATGCCCTACGTTCGTTGCTCGAAAAATTTCACATGTTGTCGATCATGGCCGTCGCGAAGCCCGAGCACGGGACTTCCTTGGCGCCATCCATCTGCCGGGCCAGGTCGTAGGTGACGACCTTGGAGGAGATGGTCTTTTCCATGGACGTCTCGATCAGGCGCGCCGCTTCGCTCCAGCCGAGGTGCTCGAGCATGAGCACGCCCGACAGGATCACCGATCCCGGGTTGACCTTGTCCTGCCCCGCGTACTTCGGCGCCGTGCCGTGCGTGGCCTCGAAGACGGCGGCACCGTCTCCGATGTTCGCACCCGGCGCCAGACCGAGGCCGCCGACCTGCGCCGCGGCCGCGTCGGACAGATAGTCGCCGTTGAGGTTCATCGTCGCCACGACGCTGTACTCGTCGGGACGCAGCAGGATCTGCTGGAACATCGCGTCGGCGATGCGATCCTTGATCAGGATCCTGCCGGCCGGCGTCCGGCCGCCGTGCTTCTCGTAGACCTCGTTCTCGCTGATCGTCTGCTCGCCGAACTCGCGCGCCGCGAGCTCGTAGCCCCAGTCACGGAAGGCGCCTTCCGTGAACTTCATGATGTTGCCCTTGTGCACCAGCGTCACCGACGGGCGCTTGTTGGCGATGGCGTACTGGATGGCGCGCCGCACCAGGCGCTCGCAGCCTTCCTTGGAAGCCGGCTTGATGCCGATGGCGCTGCCCGGCCGGATCTCCTTCCCCGACTTGGCGACGATGAAGTCGACCACGTCCCTGGCCTCGGCCGTGCCCGCCTTGAACTCGATGCCCGAGTAGACGTCTTCGGTGTTCTCGCGGAACAGGACGATGTTGAGCTTCTCGGGATGCTTGACCGGCGCCGGCACGCCGCTGAAGTAGCGCACCGGCCGCACGCACGCGTACAGGTCATGGATCTGGCGCAGCGCGACGTTGATCGAGCGGATGCCGCCGCCCACCGGCGTCGTCAGCGGGCCCTTGATCGCAACGCGGAAGTCGCGGATCGCCTCGTTGGTCTCCTCGGGAAGCCAGGTGCCTTCGCCGTAGACGGCGTTGGCCTTTTCGCCGGCAAAGATCTCCATCCAGACGATGCGGCGCTTGCCGCCGTAGGAGCGGGCCACGGCCGCATCGAACACGCGCACCGAGGCGCGCCAGATGTCGGGGCCGGTGCCGTCGCCTTCGATGAACGGGATGATGGGATTGTCGGGAACCTGGATGCAGCCGGAGGCGTCGAAGGTTATGCGCTCGCCGCCCGACGGTACCTGGATGTGCTGGTAGCTGGCCATGTCGCTCTTCTCGATGGTTGGGGAGCGGCCGACCAGGGAGAGCCTCGCCGCACCGCGGCACGCTTAACGAGGCCGGACTGGGGAGTCAAAGCGTTTTGCCGCGGTAACTGTGCGCGCAGGCGGCGCTTTTGTGCCAGACGGCAACGGCGGCCGGCGCTCTCGATGGGCGAGCGCAGGCTGGCAGCGGCGGCCATCCCGCCAACGCGAAAGCAGGCGGTTGCAACTGCGCCGCTCGCGCGCAGCTGCACGGCTCGGCGCAGTTCAGCGGTCGTCGCCGGCGGGCAGCGCAGGCGCGCGCAGCAGCAGAAGATCGGTCGGCCGGCCACCGGTGCCGAGCGGCTGCTGCGTCAGGCGCTGGCCGCTGTCGGCGGCGAACACGTGCACGCCGCGCGAGCCGAAGATGCTCTCGGGCACGAACAGGTTCCCGCTCCGGGGATCGTGGGCGATGGCGGGCACGGCGTATCCCACCGACACGTGCAGCTCGGGCCCCTTCTCCACTCCATGCTCGAACGAGAAACGCTTCAGGTGCGAGGACAGATCCAGGTCGGTGCTGTAGACGAGAAAGCCGCTGCTCGCAGAAGTCATCGCGAACGGGCCCAGATCGGCGCCCGTCTCGCCGTCGGCCTCGGCGATGGCGATGCCCTCGCTCTGGAGCGTCGCGAGATCGACGATTTCGATGCCGCCTGCATCGAAAAAGCCGCCGGTCGCGCTGACGAGCAGCGTCTGGCCGATCGCCTGCATGCGATGCTTGGGCGCGGTGCCGGCAAGCTCGATGCCCTGCACGCCGGCCGCCTCGAGATTGGCATCGACCAGCGTTTCCGAAGCCAGATCCACCACCGCCAGATAGGCCGGCGACTGCAGGCCGCCGGGCGCATTCTCGTTGGCGCGGCGGATCTGGACGAAGAGCCGGTCGCCGGCGATGAGCATCGCGCCGAGATCCGGAACGCCGTCGTCATCGGCGAAGGCCGACAGGTCGACGACCTCGCTTGCCTGACCCGTCTTCGGATCGAGCCGCAGCAGACTGGCAACGCCCTGGCGCGTCACATAGGCGCGCCGGCGGCCGATGACGGCGATGTCCTCGGGAGGATGCTGCGTGCCCAGCGCGAGCGTGCGGCGAATCTCCCAGTCGTGCTTGGCAATGACGGCGACGCTGCCGTCGCGGCGGCTGAGGACGTAGAGCTTGCGCCCTCGTTCCTGCACCACCGAGTCGGCGCCGACGACGAGCGGCGGCTTGACCTCCGCCCAGGGAGCGTCCGCCGCCAGCACACGAATGGTGCCGGCGTTGTCGGTGTCGTCATTGGCGACGACCGCGATGCGTGCAGCAGCGGCGCGCGCCGGCAACAGCGCCAGCAACAGCGTCGCGAGCGCCGCCAGAACGCGGCGCCGCGTCACATGCCGGTCTGGCGCGTCCAGGTTGCCAGGTCGAAGTAGTCCCGCCATTCCTTGATCTTGCCGTCCTCGAGCTCGAAGACGCCCGCCACCGGCAGCTCCACCGTCTTGTCACCCATCCAGAAGCGGTCGACGCGCTCGGTGAAGACGAGATTGCCCTGCCCCACCAGCTGCTTCATCTCCCATTCGATCTTCTGCGAGATGGGCAGGAACATGTCGAATACCTGCTCGATGGCATCCTTGCCCTGGACCGCGGGCATCGGGATGTTGTGGTAGATGGCGTCGTCGGCGAAGTAGCCGAGCAGCTCCTGACAGTTGCGACGGCTCCAGGCCTTGCAGAAATCCAGTACGATCTGTTCGTTGCTCTTGGTCATGCGCGGCTCCTAGATCTCCACCTGCTGCCCGATCTCGATCACGCGGTTGGGCGGCACTCCGAGATGAAGATAGGCGCCGTACGCATTGCGGAACAAGAAGTCGTAGAGATGCTTTCGCCACGTCGCCAGTCCCGGCTTGCGGCCTACCACCAGAGTTTCACGACCGAAAAAGAAGGTGGCCTGCATGGGATCGATGTCGACCCCGCGCGCGCGCAGCAGATCAAAAACCTCGGCCACACTCGGAGTTTCCATGTAGCCATAGCGCGCGACGACGCGAATGAAGTCGGCGCGATACTGGTGGACACGGATCCGCTCGTTGGGACGAAGGTGCGGTGAATCGGCCACGCGCAACGTCAGCAGCACCACGCGCTCGTGCAGCACGCGGTTGTGCTTGATGTTGTGCAGGAGCGTGCGCGGGACGCCTACGCCGCGGGCGTCCATGACGATGGCGGTTCCCGAGACGCGGCTGACGGGGTGGGCGGTGAGGTCGCTGAGAAAATACTCCACCGGCAGTCGCGCCGCCTTGGCGTACTCGTCGAGCAGGTCGTGGCCGCGGCGCCACGTCGTCATCACGATGTAGATGAGCGCAGCCACCAGCAGCGGCACCCAGCCGCCCTCCAGCAGCTTGGTGGCCGCACCCGCGGTGAAGCCGAAATCGACGATCAGGAAGCTGCCCGACAGCGCAACCGACCGGGCTCGCGACCAGCCCCAGCGCCGCCGGGCGCACACGCCGAGCAGGATCGTGGTCATCATCATCGTCAGCGAGACCGCGATGCCGTAAGCGCCGGCGAGCGCGCTCGAGCTCTGGAAGCCGACCACCAGGGCGATCGTCGCGATCATCAGCGCCCAGTTGACCACCGGCACGTACACCTGTCCGATTTCGTGCGCGGACGAATGCTTGATCTCCACGCGTGGCGCGAAGCCGAGCTGCGCAGCCTGGCGGGTCAACGAGAAAGCGCCCGAGATGACCGCCTGCGACGCGGTGACGGTGGCCAGCGTCGCGATGAACACCAGAGGGTAGAGCCCCCACGACGGCGCCATGTTGTAGAACGGGTTTTCCACCGCTTCCGGATGCGTCAGCAGCAGCGCGCCCTGGCCGAAGTAGTTCAGCGTCAGGCACGGCAGCACCACCGCGAGCCAGCCCAGACGGATGGGCGCCCTGCCGAAGTGACCCATGTCGGCGTAGAGCGACTCGACGCCCGTGACGACGAGCAGCACCGAGCCCAGCGTGAAGAAGCCTTCTGCGCCGTTGTGCGCGAAGAACTGCACAGCGTACCACGGGTTGTACGCCGTCAGCACGCGCGGCTCGATGATGACCCACGCCAGACCGAGCGCGCCCAGCACCGCAAACCAGATGCTGGTGATGGGCCCGAAGATCGCGCCGACCAGACCCGTGCCGAATCGCTGCAGCGAGAACAGGCCGACCAGGATCGCCACGGCGATGTAGACGACGAACGGACGGAACAGCGGCGTGGCGACTTCCAGGCCTTCGATGGCGCTGAGAACCGAGATCGCCGGCGTGATCATTCCGTCGCCGTACAGCAGCGTGGCACCGATGACGCCTATGATCACCAGGACGACGTTGCGCGGCACATTGGCGCGGTCGGGCGGAACCACCAGCGTCAGCAGCGACAGGATCCCGCCTTCGCCGCGGTTGTCGGCGCGCAGCACGAAGACCAGGTATTTGATGGTGACGACGACGATCAGCGACCACAGCACGACCGACAGCAGGCCGAGCACGTTCATCTCGTTGACCGGCAGCTCGTGATGCCCGAAGCACTCGCGCAGCGCGTACAGCGGACTGGTGCCGATGTCGCCGAAGACGACGCCGAGGGCGCCGAGCGTCAGCGCGAACAGGCGGCTGTTGGAATCCTTGGTCGCGACCGCTTCGCTCAACTCCCCTCTCCTCTTCCCTGGAACGCGTCAGGCACCCGTCGCCGAAGACGGAGGGCGCCGGTCACGTCAGGCGTGCGCGGCGTCCTTCTTGGAGTCGGCGACGATCTTCGCGATCAGGTGCTCGGGCACCGGATCGTAGTGCGAGAACGCGATCTCGAAGCTGCCGCGCCCGCTCGTCATCGAGGTCAGGTCGGGCGCGTAACGCAGGACCTCCGACATCGGCACCTTGGCACGGATCACCTGGGAGTGCCCGCGCTGCTCCATCCCCTCGACCTTGGCGCGGCGCGAGTTGAGGTCGCCCATGACGTCGCCCATGCACTCGTCGGGCACCGTCACTTCCAGCGAGACGATCGGCTCCAGCAGCGTTGGCCTGGCCTGCGCCACGCCCTCCTTGAAGGCCATGCCTGCGGCGATCTTGAACGCCATGTCCGAGGAATCGACGTCGTGGTACTGGCCGTCGTAGACGCTGACCTTGACGTCGACGACGGGATAACCGGCGATGACGCCGGCGCGCATGGCCTCCTGCACCCCCTTCTCGATGGCCGGAATGTAGTTGCGCGGAATGACGCCGCCGACCACGCGATCGACGAACTCGAAACCGCCGCCGCGGGCCAGCGGCTCGATCTCGATCCAGCAGTCGGCGAACTGTCCGTGGCCGCCGGTCTGCTTCTTGAGGCGGCCGTGCGACTGCACCTTGCCGCGCACCGTCTCGCGATAGGGAACCCGCGGCGCTTTGAGAACGACGCCGACACCGTACTTGCGCTCCAGACGCTCGCACGCGACCTCGACGTGGAGCTGGCCGGAGCCCGAGACCAGGATGGCGCCGCTCTCCTCGTCACGGTCGATGTGCAGCGCCAGATCCTCCTCGCACAGCTTGATCAGGCCCTGCGCCGCCTTGTCCTCCTCGCCGCGCTTTTTGGCCTCGACCGCGAAGGAGATCGCCGGCGTGACCGCCTCGAAGCCGGCAACTTCCACCGCGTGCGCCTGATCGGCAAGGGTCTGACCTGCCCGCGTGGCCTTGAGCTTGGCCACCGCGACGATGTCGCCAACGGTGGCGCTCGGCACCTCCACCGTCTTGCGGCCTTCGAGCTTGAGCAGATGGCCGAAGCGTTCCTTGTTGCGCGTCTGCGTGTTGACGACCGCGGTCTCGGTGGTGACGGTGCCCGACATCACGCGGAACACCGACAGGTGCCCGACGTGCGGGTCGACGATGGTCTTGAAGACGAAGCCGGCAAACGGCCTGGAAGGATCGGGCGGAAGGATGATGTCGTTGCCCTTCTCGTCCTTGGCTGCCACGCCCGGCAGCTCCACGGGCGCCGGCATCAGATCGACGATCGCATCCAGGAGCTGGGCGATCCCTACGTTGCCCGCAGCGGACACGCACAGCACCGGCTGGACGTTGCCCGCGGCGATTGCGGCGCGCAGCCCCGCCGCCGTCTCCTCGGGCGTCAGCTCGCCCGCCTCCAGGTATTTCTCGAGCAGCGTGTCGTCGCCTTCGGCTGCGGCCTCGACGAGCTGTCCATGCAGCGTCTCGACGGTGGCCGCCAGGTCCGAAGGCACCTCGGCGGGCTTGAACTTTCCCGAATCGCCTTCGCAGGCCAGAGCCTTGCCCGAGAGCAGGTCGACGACGCCGGTCATCCTGTCGCCGGACTTGACCGGCAGCGTCAGCTGCACGGGCTTGGCATCGAGCTGTTCGCGCAGCTCGCCCAGGCGCGCCTCGGTGTCCGCCTCGTTGCGCTCGCACTTGTTGAGCACGAACAGGATCGGCAGCCCTTCGGCGCGTGCCCAGGTCCACACCTTGTGGCTTTCGGCGCGCACCGGCGTGGCGGCATCGATCACCAGCACGACGCCCGCCGCCCCGCGCAGCGCGAAGCGCGTGTCGGTCACGAAGTTCCCCTGCCCGGGCGTATCGAGCAGGTTCAGCTCGTGCTTGTTCCAGGTCAGGCGGGAGATGGACGTGGTGATGGTGCAGCGGCGGCGCATCTCTTCGGGCTCGGTGTCGAAGAGCGAGGTCTCGTCGTCGACGCGGCCCAGGCGGTTGTTGCCGCCGGCGGTGAAGACCATGGCATCGGCGATCGAAGTCTTGCCGACGCCGCCCTGACCGATCAGCGCGACGGTGCGAATGCGCGAAGGTTCGGTTGCCACGAACAATCCTCCTTCCGATTGGAGTCAGGTCTTGCATTCGAGCATTTCACCCGAGCCTGCCGGGATCCTGCCGTCATCCTTGCAAGACCGGACACCTCTAGTTCCTCTCGTAGACCAGGCGCAGGCCGTCCAGCGTCAGGAACTCGTCCACGTCCTCGATCGTCGTCGACTGCGCCGCGATCAGCGGCGCCAGACCGCCTGTGGCCAGCACGCGACACTTGACGCCTTCCTGCTTCTCGATCTGGCGCACCACGCCGTCCACCAGCTCGACATACCCGTAAGCGATTCCCGATTGAATGGCGTGCACGGTATTGCGCCCCACCACTCGCGGCGGACGGGCGATCTCCACGCGCGGAAGCTTGGCGGTACGGGAGTACAGCGCGTCCAGGCTGATGCCAATGCCTGGCACGATGACGCCGCCGAGGTACTCGCCCTTGCCGGTGACGAAGTCGAAGGTGGTGGCGGTGCCGAAATCCACGACGATGGTCGCGCTCTTGGTGCGCTCGTAGGCGGCCACCGCGTTGACGATGCGGTCGGCGCCGACCTCGCGCGGGTTCTCGTACAGGATCGGCATGCCGGTCTTGATGCCCGGCCCCACCACCAGCGCGCGCGTCTCGAAATAGGTGAGGCTGAGCTCCTCGACCACGCCGGTCAGCGGCGGCACGACGCTGGAGACGATGACGCCTCCGACCTTGGGAGGCGTGACGCCGGAGGCCTGGAACAGGCTCCACATCAGGATGCCGTACTCGTCGGCCGTGCGTTCGGCCGCGGTGCAGAGGCGCCAGTGCCGCGTCAGCGTCCTGCCGTCGTACAACCCGATGACCGTGTTGGTGTTGCCGACGTCGAAGGCCAGAAGCTGGCCGCTCAGGGCTGCCATCCGTCGTATCCTCCTTGGAGCGTGACGTCACCGGCCAGCACGCGGCGGACGCTGCCGGTGTCGGTCTGGAGCAGCAATGCGCCGTCGGTATCGATTCCCACGCAAACGCCGGCGCCGACCTCCCCTGCACCGCCGACGCGGACCATCCTGCCTTCGAGCACCGACAGCGCCCGCCAGCGCGGGGAAACGGCCGCGAACCCGCCGGCCACATAGGCATCGTAGAGATCCTGCAGGCGCGTGAGCAGGCGCGCGGTGAAGGCCGCGCGATCGACGATGACGCCGGTTTCCATCCGTACCGAGGTCGCCTTGCCGGCAAGCTCGGCACTGAAGTGCTCGGGCTGCGAGTTCAGGTTGACGCCGATGCCGGCCACGATCGCCGACACGCGTTCGGTCTCGGCCTCGATCTCGGTCAGGATGCCGGCGAGCTTGCGCAGGCCTGTCGCCTGAGCGCCCGCGCCGTGGCCGCCTGGATGCCCGCCGCCGGTCTCGAGCCGCTCGGCCGCGTTCGCTCGCGCCGAGTCGACGGGCTCGGCCCGCTCCGGTCGCGCTGCGACGACGACGTCGTTCGGCCACTTGATGCCGCATCGCAGCCCTTCCTCACCGACGGTCTCGGCAACGGCCACGCCCGCCACCAGCGCCAGCTGCGGCGCTTGGGCCGGCACGATCGACGGGCGCAGCAGCACCGACATGTACAGATTCAGGCCGCGCACCGACTCCCAGGTTCGTCCGAGGCGGCCGCGCCCGGCCGTCTGCTGCTCGGCGATGACGACCGTGCCTTCGGGAGCGCCTTCGCGCGCCAGTGCCATGGCATCGGAATTGGTCGAGCGCGTAACGTCCAGGACGGTGATGCGCGAGCCGAAGCGACCGCCGCTCATCAGCGCCTCGATGGTGCTCGAGCGCAGCTCGTCCGGCTGCGACAGCAGGCGGTAGCCGCGCGCGCGTGCTCCTTCGATGCCGTAGCCCTGGCCCTTGAGGACCTCGATGTGTTTCCAGATCGCCGCCCGCGTTATGCCGAGCCTGGCAGCCAGCGCCTCGCCCGAGATGAATCCGCCTGCGTCGCGCAGAGCGGCGAGCACGCTCTGGCGGCTGCTCATACGAGAAGCGTGACCTCCATGCTGACGTCCGCCGACCTCGCCGAATGTGTCAGGCGTCCCATCGAGATCGCATCGGGCCCGGCCTGGGCGTACTCGACCACCGTCTGCAGCGTCACGCCCCCCGAGACTTCGATGCGCGCGCGGCCGGCGATGAGCCGCACGGCTTCGGCCACCTGCGCAGGCGTGAAATTGTCGAGCAGGACCGCCCTGGCGCCGGCATCCAGCGCCGCGCGCACCTGATCCAGCGTGTCGCACTCCGCCTCGACGTCCATGTTGGCGGGCGCGCCGGCCAGCGCGGCGCGCACCGCTTTGTCGATGCCGCCGGCGGCGACGACGTGGTTGTCCTTGATCAGAACCGCATCGAACAGGCCCATGCGGTGATTGCTGCCTCCGCCGCAAGCCACCGCGTACTTCTCCAGCCGGCGGTGCCCAGGCGTGGTCTTGCGCGTGTCCAGGATGCGCGTGCTGCAGCCGGCCTCGCGCACCATCGAGACCACGCGCGCCGTCTCGGTGGCGATGCCGCTGAGCTGGCCGAGGAAGTTCAGGAAGGTCCGCTCGATGGTCAGGATGCCGGCGGCCTCGCCGTCGATGACGCAGAGACAGGCTCCGGCATCCACGCTCGCGCCGTCGGCCACGATGTCGCTGAGCTGCAGCGACGCGGCGCCATGGCCGGGCTCGCCCATGGCGGCGAGCTCTTCGCGAAGCGGCGCGAACAGCAGCATGCCCGCGACCACCATCCGCTCGCGTGCAATGACGCGGCCGCGTGCCCGCGTTCCCTCCGGCACCGTGAGGCGCGTGGTGATGTCGCCGCTGCCGACGTCCTCCTCCAGTGCCAGCCGCAGCAGGCGGCGGAGGCGTTCGTCGTCGGCGAGCGCCCGCACGGCTAGGCGGCGCCTCCGGCCTGCTCGACGCGCACCAGGCTGCTTCGAAGCGTTTCGCGCTCCTGCTGCGCGGCGGCCTGCTTGGCCAGCTCCGCTTCGATGATCTCTTCGGGCGCGCGCGCGCGGAACTTCTCGTCGGCCAGCTTGGCGGTGAAGCGCGACAGATCCTTTTCGACGCGCGCGATCTCCTTGCGAAGGCGCTCGGCTTCGGCGGCAAGGTCGACGTGCTCGGCAATGGGCACGGCAATCTCGCTGCCGGCAACCACGGCGGTGGCGCAGCCTTTGGGAGCCGAGCCGCCGTAGTGGACGGCGCCCAGGCGCGCGAGGCGGCGCGCCATCGGCTCGTTCTCGCGCACCACGTCGGCCACCTCCCCTTCCTTCAGCCACAGGTCGAGCTCGATCTTCGGCGCGATGCGCATCTCGGCGCGGATGTTGCGCACGGACCGCACCACGTCGATCAACGTCTCCATGCGGGCGTCCACCGCTGCGTCGCGTAACGCCGGCTGCGGCTCGGGAAACGGCTGCGTCATGAGGAGCGCGCCGTCGCCGCCGGTGCGGGCGCCGGCCGGAAGCTCCTGCCAGAGCTCTTCGGTGACGAAGGGAATGATCGGGTGCAGCAGGCGAAGCAGCGTCTCGAGCGTCGACTCGAGGGTCTGCAGCGTCTCGGCGCGCTCGGCGTCGTCGCCGTCGAGGGCGACCTTGGAGATCTCGATGTACCAGTCGCAGAACTCGTTCCAGGTGAAGCGGTAGAGCGACTGCGCCGCCTCGTTGAAGCGATAGGCGTCGAGCGCCGCGCGCGTCTCTTCGATGGTGGCGGCCAGACGCGAACGGATCCAGCGGTTGTGCAGGCTGAGCGCAACCATGGTGGATGGCGCGCCGCCGTCGAGCGCGCCTGCGGCGCCTTCGCGCTTCAACGCGACGTAGCGCGCGGCGTTGAACAGCTTGTTGCAGAAGTTGCGGTAGCCGGCGATGCGCTCCTCGGAGAGGCGCACGTCGCGGCCCATGGCAGCGAAGGCGACCAGCGTGAAGCGGAAGGCGTCGGCGCCGTACTCATCGATGATGACGAGCGGGTCGATGACGTTTCCCTTCGACTTGCTCATCTTCTGCCCGTGCTCGTCGCGCACGAGGGCATGGATGTAGACGTCGCGGAAGGGCACCTCGTCCATGAACTTCAGGCCCATCATCATCATGCGAGCGACCCAGAAGAAGATGATGTCGAACCCGGTCACCAGAACCGTCGTCGGGTAGAAGCGCTGCAGGTCCGGCGTCCGCTCGGGCCACCCCATCGTCGAGAACGGCCACAGAGCCGAGGAGAACCAGGTATCCAGCACATCCTCGTCCTGCCGCACGGGCCCGGCGCACTTCGGGCAGGAGGTGACGTCGTCGCGCGAGACGACGACGACACCGGGGCACGCATCGCAGTACCACGCCGGAATCCGATGGCCCCACCAGAGCTGGCGCGAGATGCACCAGGGGCGGATGTTCTCCATCCAGGCGCGGTACGTCTTCTCCCAGTGCGACGGCACGAAGCGCGTGCGCCCTTCGTCGAGCGCCGCCAGAGTGGCGTCGGCCATCTGGCGGACGTGCAGGAACCACTGGTCGGACAGCATCGGCTCGACCACGTTGCGGCAGCGGTAGCAGGAGCCGACCGCATGCTTGTGATCGTCGACGCGCTCGAGCGTGCCGTCGGCGGCGAAGCGATCGATCAGGGCGGCGCGGCAATCGGCGGTCGTCATGCCGGCGTAGGGTCCCGCCTCCGGCGACATGGTCCCGTCCACGTTCATCACCGAGACCATCGGCAGCCGGTGGCGAAGGCCGATCTCGTAGTCGTTGGGATCGTGGCCCGGCGTGATCTTGACGGCGCCGGAACCGAAGGAGCTGTCGACGTAGGTGTCGGCGATGACGGGCAGGAGCCGGCCGATGACGGGAAGGACGACGTGCTTGCCGACGAGGTGCCTGTAGCGCTCGTCGTCGGGATGCACGGCCACGGCCGTATCGCCGAGCATCGTCTCCGGGCGCGTGGTGGCGACCGAGATGTGGCCGCTGCCGTCTTCGAGCGGGTAGCGCAGGTGCCAGAGGTGGCCCGGCTTCTCCTCGTGCTCGACCTCGATGTCCGACAGCGCGGTGCGGCAGCGCGGGCACCAGTTGATGAGGTAGTGGTCGCGGGAGATCAGGCCCTGCTCGTAGAGGCAGACGAAGACCTCGCGCACGGCGCGCGAGAGGCCGGCGTCCATGGTGAAGCGCTCGCGCGACCAGTCGCACGAGACGCCCAGGCGGCGCAGCTGCTCGAAGATCTTCCCGCCCGACTCTTCCTTCCAGCGCCAGGTGCGAGCCACGAACGCCTCGCGGCCGAGCGCGTGGCGATCGGTGCCCTCGGCCAGGAGCTGGCGCTCGACGACGTTCTGCGTCGCGATGCCGGCATGGTCGGTCCCGGGGACCCACAGCGTCGCGTCACCGAGCATGCGGTGGTAGCGCGTCAGCACGTCCTGCAGGGTGTTGTTGAGCGCGTGGCCCATGTGCAGGGAGCCGGTGACGTTGGGCGGCGGAATGACGATGGAAAAGGTACGCTCACCGGGCTGCGGCGGCGTCGGCGCGAACGCGCCCGCCTCTTCCCAGCATTGGTACCAGCGGCCCTCGAAGGATTTCGGATCGTAACCGGACACGGGGCTGGCGGTTTACAACGCCCGGGGGCGGCGTTCAAAAGTGGGGGACGGTCGGCGGTCCGGCGCGGCATCGGCGGCGCCGGCATCGGCTCGAGAAGGACGCCGCGGTGGCTGCGCTCGCGGCCCGGCGGCCACGGATGCCGACGCGTCTTGGAGCCGAGGCCGGCGGCGGCGATGCGTACGCTACGGGCCCGCGGTCGACGGGCAGCGAGCATGCGCCTCGGCAAGAGTCTTCCAACTCGCGAAGACGACACACGGACACCACGCAGCAGCGCTTTCGTTCACGACATGTCCTGCGACATGTCCCTGCACGATGCCGCTTCGCCCGCTGCACGGCCCACCGCAGACTCATCCCGCCTCGGCTGAGAAAAATATCACGCCGCGCCAACCCCGCAGGGCCATTCCGTCTTTCTGCATGTCGGGCGATTCCTACAATGACGGTGGAGGCGGGCACATCGAGTCGCCGGCGTACGTCCGGCAGGAGGGTCTCGCAATGCGGTTTCGTTGGCTGCCGATCACGGCAGCATCGCTGTCGTTTGCCCTGTTCTCCGCGCCTGCGTCGGCACTGGTCGTACCTTGCCAGAACAACGCCGACTGCGATGACGGACTTTTCTGCACCATCAACGAGGCCTGTGATCCCGTGCTCGGATGCATCCCGGGCACGCCGCGGCTCTGCGAGGACGAGTTCCTGTGCACCGTCGACGTCTGCAACGAGATCGACGACACGTGCCTGCACACGCCGAACGATCTCCTGTGTGCCGACGCGAGCTTCTGTGACGGCGCCGAGGTGTGCAACGCCCTGCTCGGATGCCAGGAAGGCACGCCTGCCTGCAACGACGGCGTGCAGTGCACTGTCGACAGCTGCAACGAGGCGGTGGACGTCTGCACCAACCTTCCCGACCACGGTATGTGCGACGAAGGCTCGATCTGCACCCCCGCCGGCTGCACGCCGCCCGTGATCTGCGAGAACGATGGCGATTGCGACGACGACGTCGGCTGCACCGTCGATTCGTGCAATCAACAGCTCGGTGTCTGCACGAACCTGCCCGAGCAGAGCGCGTGCGACGACGGCAACCCCTGCACCACCGACCTCTGCCTGCCCCTGCTCGACTGCCAGCACGTCTCGCTGCCCGACCTCGATCTGGATGGCCGCTGCGACGTCTTCGACAACTGCCCCGTCGAGGCCAACCCGGACCAGGCGGATTCGGACTGCCCCGATCCCACCTTCGCCGAGGCGGGCGGCTGCCTCAGTGGCGACTTCGATCCGCTCGGCGATCCACGCCGCGGCTGCTGCGACGGCGGCGACGTCTGCGACCTCTGCCCGGCCCGCGCGATCGGCTCCGACGGCCTGCAGGCGTGCAACATCACGCGCTCCGGCGGCATCAACTGCCCTGCCGAGAGCGGCTGCACGCTGACGACCACCGACGGCTGCATCAGCGTGAGCGTCCCGCCCGGTGCGCTCGAGGCGGACCGTAGCATCTCGGTCACCGATCACATCGATGAGGCGCAGAACCTGTTGCTGCGCGATTCGTTCCTCTATCAGATCGGCCTGCGTCCCGAGGACATCGCTCCCACCGCTCCCATCCAGGTAAGCGTCTGCTGGCTCGACCGCGACGCCGACGATCTCGCCGACGAAGGGACGTGCGAAGGTGACAACGGCACGGTGGACCTGGGACTGTCGTGCGATCACGACGACGACTGCACGTCCGACTTCTGCTCGCGCCCGTCGACGACGCCCGAGCGCAACCTGCTGCTCAAGCGCAACTCGGAGCCGTTTTCGGGCGGCGGCGCGTTCGCCGGCAGCTTCTCGTGCCAGGACCACGACGCGACATCCTCGAACGACAACGCGTGCGATCTCGCCGCCGCCGACTGCTCGGAGGCCGGCCACATCGACGGCCGCACGCTGGCCGGCTGCTGCGACATGCAGAACAACCGCTGGACCGTCTCCACGTGCCGCTTCAGCGAGTTGGTCTTCGGCGAGTTCGCCGGCGACCTGCTGGCGGGAGCGGGAACGCGGCTGAACGACTGCCATGCCGAGTGGAACACGGTCAACCCGCACAACGACCCGCTGCGCGACGCGCAGGGCCTGCCCAGCATCGATCAGGTCTGCCGCGACGGCGATCCGCTGTGCGATCACGACGGCCAGGCCGACGGTGCCTGCACCTTCTCGGTCGGCGTCTGCTTCAATCTGACCGACCGCCGCATGACCGACGGCAACGCGAACCGGCTGTGCACCTCGACGGACATCACCGAATGGCGCATCGACGGCGAGGGCGTCAGCATCGCGTCGCTGCGCAATGCCGTGGCGGCGCTTGGCGGCGAAAAGAACACGGGCGGCGTCACCTTCGCCTCCGCGCTCGACGACGCCAACGCGTGCACGCGGCTGGTTCCGGTCAAGGTTGCGCTCGACGGTGGCCAGGACACGACCGTGCAGCTGAGGATGGCCGCCTCGACAGGACTGTCCACCGACGCTCCGACGCTTCCTTCGCCCACGACCACGCTGCCGCCGCAGGATCCGCTGTGCGGCGACCTCGACGGCAACGGCAGCGTGTTCGGCTCCGATGCGCTCTCCACGCTCCGGTCGGCAGTCGGATCCCGGACGTGCGATCCGGTGCTGTGCGACGTAGACGCGGACGCCATCGTGACGGCCACCGACGCGCTCGGCGTGCTGAATACGGCCGTCGAGAAGGAGATCGAGCTGACGTGCGGCCGCGGGCCGCTGCCGTCCGACCGTGATCGCCTGCGCCTCACGTGCAGGCCCGCGCTGGAGCCGTTCCAGCCCTAGGCTGCCGACGGAGGCCGAAAGCGCGCGGACTTCTCTCCTCCCTGCTGCGCTTTCGGCCTCCGGTCGAGCAAGGGGACGGGCACGATTCCCGTAATTGTGCCCGTCCTTTTTTTGTGGCCCTTTGCCGTCACCCAATCCAGCGGAGGACGGACGTGAGCGACAGACCATTTCGTGTGCTCGGCATTCAGCAGATTGCGGTCGGGGGACTCGACAAGGGCAAGCTGCGGCGGCTGTGGGTGGACACGCTGGGCCTGACGGTGACGGGGACCTTTCGAAGCGAGCGCGAGAACGTCGACGAAGACATCGCCGTGGCAGGAACGGGGCCTCTGAAGGTGGAGGTCGACCTGATGCAGCCGATCGACCCGGAGAAGAAGCCCAAGGTCCAGGACCCGCCGCTCAACCACATCGGCCTCTGGATCGACGACCTGCAGGCCGCGGTGGCCTGGCTCGAGCAGCAGGGCGTGCGCTTCACGCCCGGCGGCATTCGCAAAGGCGCAGCCGGTTTCGACGTTACGTTCATCCATCCCAAGGGCAGCGAGGAATCTCCGATCGGCGGCGAGGGTGTGCTGATCGAGCTGGTTCAGGCGCCTCCCGAGGTCGTCGCGGCCTTCGCCAGGGTTGCCGGCACCTGATCACCGCACCGGCGGTGCCCGGAAAGCACCACGGGAATCGGAGCGGCCTTCTCGAAGGTTGCCGGAGGTTGCTTTCCGCTCCGGCGGCTTGACCCGAAGCGGACACCGGCAGCACGTCGCCGCGGCCGGTCCGCTCGCCGCCTCCGCGACTTTCCTCACCAAATCCGGCAACTCTGCCTATTTCGGGGGCCGGATGTGCTGGCACATCCTCATCCTGCGGTTCTAGACTCGGAGCCTGAGCAACTCCGGTCGGCACGGGACGCCGCTCGGCCAACAAAAAGGAAGGGAACCATGAACGTCCGCCCCGTTCTCCTCGCGGTCGCCATCGCCGCCGTCGCGGCCGTGTACGCGCCCGTCACCGTTTTTGCCGGCGCCGCCGAATGCACCGGCCCCGAGCAATGCGACGACGCCAACTCCTGCACCACCGACAGTTGCGTCGCATTGGCCTGCGTCAACGATCCGGCGCCCAACGTCGGCGCCACCTGCAGCGCGCAATCCGGCTGCTCCATCGGCCTTTGCGGCGCGCAGGGTGACTGCGTCAGCACGCAGCTCCCCAACGACACGCCCTGCCCCGACTCCGCATTCTGCAACGGCGCCGAGACGTGCCAGGACGGCGTCTGCACCGCAGGCGACCCCGCCTGTGACGACGAGGTCGGATGCACGGCCGACCAGTGCAACGAGGCCACCGACAGCTGCACGAACACTCCGCAGGACGTCGCCTGCAACGACGGCCTGGCGTGCAACGGCGTCGAGACCTGCGATGCGACGCTGGACTGCCAGGAAGGAACGCCCATCGACTGCAGCGACGGCGTGGGCTGCACCGACGACGTGTGCGACGAGGCGACCGACTCGTGCGTGAACACGCCCGACGACGGCAACTGCGACGACATGCTGTTCTGCAACGGCGACGAGACCTGCCATCCCACGCTCGACTGCCAGGGAGGCATGGACCCGTGCATCGATGCCGTTGCCTGCACCGTCGATACCTGCAACGAGATCCTCGACAGCTGCACCAACGCCCCCAACGATCTCGCGTGCAACAACGGCGACTTCTGCGACGGCACCGAGACCTGCGACTCCGTCTTCGGTTGCACGGTAGGCGAGCCGCCGTGCGAGGACGACGTCGAGTGCACCGTCGACTCCTGCGACGAAACGCTCGACATGTGCGGCAACGCACCCGACCACACGGTCTGCGACGACGAGGTCTTCTGCAACGGCGAGGAGTTCTGCGATGCCGGCACCGGCTGCGTCGACGGCGCACCCGAGACCTGCGACGACGGCATCACCTGCACCACCGACTCCTGCAACACGGGCAGCGACTCGTGCGAAAACGCTCCGGTCCACTCCGTGTGCACGGACGGCCTGTTCTGCAACGGCGAGGAGATGTGCGACGCCGGCAGCGGATGCGTCGACGGCGACGATCCGGACTGCGACGACGAGATCGCCTGCACGAACGACTCCTGCATCGAAGAGTCGGATTCGTGCGCGAACACGCCCGACCACAGCGCTTGCGCCGACCCGCTCTTCTGCAACGGCGAGGAGATCTGCGACGCCGGCACCGGCTGCATCGACGGCGAGGATGCATGCGACGACGAGATCGTATGCACGGTCGATGCGTGCGACGAGATCATGGACAGCTGCAGCAACGTCGCGACCGACGTGCTCTGCAGCGACGGCGAGTTCTGCACCGGCGACGAAGTCTGCGACCAGCAGCTAGGCTGCATGCCCGGAAATGCGCCCGACTGCTCCGACGGCGTCGACTGCACTGCCGATCAGTGCAATGAGCTGCTCGACGGCTGCGACCACGCCCCCGTCGACTCGTTCTGCGACGACGCCGACGTCTGCGACGGCGCCGAAACCTGCAACGCCAACAGCGGCTGTCAGGACGGCACCCCCCTCGTCTGCAACGACGACCAGTTCTGCAACGGCGACGAAACCTGCGACCCGAGCCTCGGATGCCAGGACGCCGCCGACCCATGCGCCGACCAGATCGACTGCACCGTCGATACCTGCGACGAGGTCAACGACACCTGCACCGGCAACGTCCCGGACGACAACCTGTGCGACAACCAGCAGTTCTGTGACGGCGAGGAGTTCTGCGATGCCAACTCCGGCTGCATGGACGGCGCCGATCCGTGCGAGGACCAGGTGATCTGCACCGAGGACACGTGCAACGAAGTGATCGACGGCTGCACCAACCTCCCCGACAACAGCCTCTGCGACGACTCCGATCCGTGCACCGTCGACACCTGCAGCGTCAACGCCGACTGCCAGAACGTGGAGCTGCCCGACTTCGATGACGACGGGCAGTGCGACGCGCGGGACAACTGCCCGCTCGAGGACAATCCCGATCAGCTCAACTCCGACTGCACCGACGAGGAGTTCCAGGTGCAAGGCGGATGCGCCGAGATCGGCTTCAACCCGCTGACCGACGAGCGGCGCGGCTGCTGCGACGGCGGCGACGTGTGCGATCCCTGCCCGGCCCGGACCATCGAGGAGGATGGCGCCGAGCAGTGCAATCCCGACCGCTCCGGCGGCATCAGCTGTCCGCCCGAGCAGGGCTGCGAGCTGACCACCGCCGACGGCTGCATCACCGTCTCGGTGCCGCCGGGCGCGCTGGAACAGGAGCGAACGATCTCGGTCACCGACAGCATCGACGAAGAGCAGAACCTGCTCGCGCGCGACGCGCTGCTCTACGAGGTCGGCCTTCGCCCCGAAGGCATCGACTTCGCCGAGCCGGTGGAGGTGACGCTGTGCTGGGACGACCGCGATGACGACGACAACGCCGACGAAGGCATCTGCGGCGCGGGCCCCGGCCTCGGCCAGACCTGCGACGACGACTTCGACTGCGGCGTGGGCGGCGAATGCGACCGCCCCTCGCGCACGCGCGAGGAAGACCTGGTCATGAAGCGCAACGCCGCGCCCTTCAGCAAGGAGGGCCTGTTCGAGCCGCCGTACACGTGCGACGCGCACGACGCGGCCGACTCGGAAGCCAATGACTGCGACACCGCCGCGCCCGACTGCTCCGAAGAGGCCGACGAAGACGACCACACCGTGGCCGGCTGCTGCGATCGCCAGACCAACACGTGGGACTTCCGCACCTGCGGCTTCAGCGAGCACTTCCTCGGCGAGTTCGCCGGCGACCTGGTCCCCGGCAACGGCCCGCGCCAGACCGATTGCGTCTCGGAGTGGTCGGTCGTCAATCCGCAGAACGAGCCGTATCGCGACGCCGTCGGCATGCCCAGCAACGAGCAGACCTGCCGCGACGGCGATCCCCTGTGCGACCACGACGGGGCCGCCGACGGCAAGTGCACGTTCCACGTCGGCGTGTGCTTCAACATCGTCGACCGACGTCTGACCGATGCCAACGACAATCGTCTGTGCACGCCCACCAACGTCGAGGAGTGGAACCTGCAGGTGTCGGGCGAAGGCGATGACGCCGGCGACCTGGCCGCGCAGGTCGCTGCGCTGGGCGGCGGCACCGCCGAAGGCAACAGCGTCACCTTCGGCGAGGCGCTCGATGATCGAGACGCCTGCACGCGGCATGTGGCGATCGAAGCGCCGGTCGACGAGGGCATCGTCAAGACGGCCGGTGGAGTGGCCGGCGGCATCTTCGATCCGCAGCCGGGCACGACGTTCCTGCGCATGGCCACGTCCCGCTCCACGTCCACGGACGACCCCGACATCGGACCCAGCACGACGACGTCGACCACCATGCTCGAGCAGGGCCCGCAGTGCGGCGACGCCGACGATGACGGCGAGGTCGACGCGACCGACGCGTTGATCACGCTGCGCACGGCCGTCGGAACCTCGAGCTGCGACCCGGTCCTGTGCGACGTCACCACCGACGGCAGCATCACCGCCAGCGATGCCCTGGCCGTCCTCAAGACCGCCGTCGGGCAGGAGTTGGAAACCGCCTGCGGCCTCGGAGCCCTCCCCTCCGACCGCGACCGGCTGACGCTCACCTGCACGCCGGCCGAAGACGTCGACGTCAAGTAGCGCTTCAACCGCGGCGGGCACCTTCTCCGCGAAGAGAAGGTGCCCGCCGTGGCGGGAGACCGCGCTCCTGCAGGCGCGCACGGCGCCCCGCCGGCCAGGCGCAGGCCAGGCACGCGCCGAAAGCGGGCTGAAGTCGCTGGAGCGAGGACGAAGACTGCAACGCGGAGACGGCGCTATGCGCGGCCGTCGCTCTTGCCGTCACTCATTCGTCCAGTCAGGGAAGCCACGGTGGCCACCAGCTCCGCCGGCTCGATCGGTTTGGCGATGTGCACCTGGTAGCCGGCGAGCAGTGCCCGCGTTCGATCTTCCGACCTGGCGAAGGCGGTTACCGCGACGGCCGGAGTGCGTCCGCCCTGCTCGGCCGGCAGCCGGCGCACTGCGCGGATCAGCTGATAACCGTCCATCTCGGGCATGCCGATGTCGCTGACCAGGACGTGCGGCCGCAGGACCGGAATGCTTTCCAGCGCCGCCTTGGCGCCCGCTGCCACGTGAACGTCGGCATCGCAGTGTTCGAAGACGCGTTGGATCAGCTCGCGCGTGTCCGACTCGTCGTCCACGACCAGGATCCTCAGGCCGTGCAGCGGCATCTTCTCGTAGCTGGCCTGCCCCGGGCCCACCCGCGCCTGGCCGCGCGCCGCATCCTGCTCGCCGACCATGCTCGCGCGCGGCAGCGTGACCGTGAACGTCGAGCCCTTGCCCGGTCCGGCGCTGTCTGCACGCACGCTCCCGCCGTGCAGCTCGACCAGCTGCTTGACGATGGCCAGGCCGAGACCCAGGCCTCCGTACCTTCGCGTGCTCGAGGAGTCCGCCTGACGGAAGCGGTCGAAGACCATCGGCAGGAACTCGGCCTCGATGCCCTGCCCGGTATCGCGAACCACGATCTCGATGTGCGTCTCGCCGCGCCGGAGGACGACCTCGATGCTGCCCTCGGCCGGCGTGAACTTGACCGCGTTGGAAAGCAGGTTCCAGACGATCTGTTGAATGCGGTTGGAGTCGCCGGAGATCAATCCTACATCGGCATCGAACATCTTTCGGATGCGGATGTTCTTGGCCTCGGCCGAAGGTCGCACCGAGTCGATAGCCACGCCCACGACGGTGGCAGGATCGAAGCGCTGTACATCCAACCGAACCTTTCCCGAGATGATCCGGCTCATGTCGAGCAGATCCTCGATGAGCCGCGTCTGCACGCGCGCGTTGCGGCCGATGACCTCGATGGCGCGCTCGAGATCCGCCGGGCCGTAGCGCCCGGACGCGAGAACGTGCGACCAGCCGAGAATGGCCGTCAGCGGTGTTCGCAGCTCGTGCGAGAGGGTCGCCAGGAATTCGTCCTTCAAAAGGTTGATGCGTTCCGCCTCGCTGCGCGCAGCACGCTCGGCTTCGAGCAGGAGCTCGCGCTCTCGGCTGGCCCGTTTGACGTCCTCGTACAGGCGCGCGTTGTCGATCGCGACCGCCGCCTGCGAGGCCACGGCCGAAATCAGTCGCTCGGACCGCTCATTGAACACACCGCGTTCGGGATGACCGAAGAGGAGAGCGCCGATCACGGTGCCGTCGCGCAAGATCACGGGCACCGCCAGATAGCTGTGCACCGGAAGATGTCCGGGCGGCAGACCGTAATGCGGCGCCATCCGGCCGTAGCGCGGATCCGCCTGCACGTCGTCACTGCGGACGATGGCCTCGCCACGGAAGGTGGGGCCGAAGATCGGTGTGGCTCGAGGATGGCCGAACTCCTCGAACGCCTCGCGCGGGGCGCCCGAGAGCGCGTACAGCTGATAGCTGTCGCCGCCATTGTCCGTGAGGTTGTAGAAGAACGCGCCGAAGCGGGCACCGCTCAGCTCGGTCGCCGTGTCGGTGATGGCCTGCATCAGCGCCGGCAGCTCCAGCTTGGAAGAAATCGCGGTGCCGGTGCGGTTCAGCAGCTCGAGCAGGCGGGTCTCCTCGCGCAGCGCCTCTTCGACGCGCCTGCTCTCGGTGACGTCGCGGAAGCTCCAGACGCGTCCGACGTTGCAGCCGTCCAGAAACTGGATGCGCGACAGCCGTTCGATCACTCGGCCGTCGGAGAGCGTCAGCACGTCGAACGTCTCTTCGGGCTGGGTCTCGTAGATTTCGTCGACGCGGGCGAGGAACGAGGCCGGATCGGCGAAATTGGCCGCGACCAACCTGGTGATGGCCCGATGGTCGCTCGACGCGAGCACGTCCTCCGGCAGATTCCACAAACGCACGAAGTTCTGGTTGAAGCCGGTGACCTTGCGCGCGGAGTTCGTAGCGAGGATGGCGTCGGTCGTCGCCTCCAGCGTGGCCCGAACCATGGCCAGCGAATGAGCGAGTTCCTCCGAACGCGCCTCCAGCTCCTCCTTTGCCTGCAACAGTTCCTCCTCCGGCTGGTTTCGGACCGACCCGATTTTGCTCGCGACGCGCAGGCCGTCCGATGACGGAATGCGATCCTCGCCTCTGTTGCCCGCTTTCATGGGCACGCCTTCGCGGTTCGATGCGTGCGCATGTCCGACGACGCAGCTCCAACGTTCACCGGCATCACTTCGAATTGTAACGGGTTTGACGATCGCTAGACATTGCCCCGGGCAAGGCGCTGCCGTAAATACGCGGCTCGAATGAGCTTCGCGATCACGAACGCAACTCGGTTATCCAACCGCAGCTTCAACAACGGTGGGTGCAGACGCTGAGCGCCACGCGCTCCACCATCGGCGCTACGGGAACGGAGGAAGAGCGATCGCGCAATCGCCGTTCCCTCTACGCCAGCGCGTTTCTGCGTTCACTTGCAACGGGCCTTCTCGGCGTCGAGCTGGGCCTCTATCTGTCCCAGCTCGAGCTGGGTGCCGCCGCCATCGGCGCGGTCATCGCCGCCGGCCTTCTCGGTGCGGCCTTTGCCGCGCTCGTCGTCACGATGTTCGGCGACCGCCTCGGCCGGCGCGCGACGCTGGCGACATTGTGCGTTCTCGGTGCCGGTGGCGCGGCCGCCGCGGCAGTGGGATCCGAGGCGGTGCCAATGGGTGCGGCCGCGTTCGCGGGCATGCTCAACGGCATGGGGCGCGACCGCGGCGCGTCGTTGATCCTCGAGCAAGCTATTCTCCCCGACACGACCACTGCTGCCCGGCGCACCAGCGCCATCGCCTGGTACAACGTCCTGCAGGACATCGGGCACGCCCTCGGCTCCCTCGCAGCCGCGCTTCCGACCCTGCTGGTGGGCTGGACCGCAGCCGCGCCGCTCACTGCTCATCGCTGGACCATGGCGGCCGCCGCCGTGCTGACGCTGGCGCCGCTGTTCGCCATCGCTCGACTCAGTCGATCCGTGGAGGTTTCGCAGCCGAACGGGCGGGTGCGGCTGACACCGGAGAGCCGCCGGATCCTCGTGCGCATCTCCGCGCTGTTCTCCATCGACAGCCTGGCCGGCGGTCTGCTGGTCACGTCCCTGCTGGCCTACTTCTTCTTCGAGCGCTTCGGTGCCAGTGAAGCCGCCATCGCCGGACTGTTCTTCGGCGCGCGCGTCCTCAACGCATTCTCGCATCTGGGAGCGGCATGGCTGGCGAGACGCATCGGCCTCGTCAACACGATGGTCTTCACGCACATCCCGTCGAGCCTGCTGCTGGTGACCGTCGCCGTCGCACCGAGCTTCGAGATCGCGGCGCTGCTGTTCCTGCTGCGCGAGGGTCTCGTCGAGATGGACGTTCCGACGCGGCAGTCCTACGTGCTGGCCGTCGTGAAGCCGCACGAGCGGACGATCGCCTCCGGTGTCACCAGCCTCGTGCGCATGGGCGCGTGGGCGGTCGCGCCGACTCTGGCGGGCCTCTTCATGCAATCGTCGTCGTTGATGATGCCGCTGATGGTCGGGGCAGCCATGAAGATCGCCTACGATCTCATGCTGTGGCGCGAGTTCCGCGCCATCGTCCCTCCCGAAGAGGAAGGCCGCCTGACCGCATGACGCGGTCGGGCGGCGTTTGGGCTTTGCACCTACGCGATCGGCAGCCGCAACGCCGGAGCTCGCTGCGGATCGGCCGCTGCCTCAGAATGCGCCACTTTGGTAATCCGAAATGGCCTGCTCGATCTCCGCGGCCGTGTTCATGACGAACGGCCCGCGTTGCACGATCGGCTCCCTGATGGGTTTGCCTGCGATCAGCAGCAGGCGCGCGCCCGCCTCTCCCGCTTCGATGCGAACGGTGTCGCCTTCGCCGAGGACACCGGCGGTGCGTTGGTCCAGGGCCTGGCGCATCTCACCGACGAAGACATCGCCGTCGTACGGGTACAGTAGCGCGTTGAGCGCCGCCGGAACCGGCGTCTCCAGCGCTGCGCGCGGCGGCAGGTGCACGTCGAAGTAGCGTGGCTGCGTGCTCCGCCCGCGCACCGCGCCGCCGGTCGTGCCGCCCTCGTGCTCGAGCTCCCCTGCGATGACCTTGACGCGGGCGCCGCCGTCGAGCTCGACGACCGGAATGTCGCCGGCCGCGATGTCGCGATACGCCGCCGGCTGCATCTTCTCGCTCGCCGGCAGATTGATCCAAAGCTGGAACCCGCGCATGCGTCCCTCGGTCTGCTGCGGCATCTCCGAGTGGATGATTCCCCGCGCCGCGGTCATCCACTGGACGTCGCCAGGGCCGAGGTCGCCGGTGTGGCCGCGGTTGTCGCGGTGCTGCATGTGCCCGTCGAGCATGTACGTCACGGTCTCGAAGCCGCGGTGTGGATGCGGCGGAAAGCCGGCCATGTAATCGCGGGGGTCGTCGGAATAGAACTCGTCGAGCATCAGGAACGGATCCACACGGGTGCTCGCGCTGGTGCCGAGGCTGCGGCGCAGGCGAACGCCCGCGCCGTCGCTCGTCACCAGCGATGGGATGATTCGGTCGAGACGTCGTATCGTCATGCTGCTGCTCCTCAGGCCGCCGCGCGTGCAGCGCCGGCCAGCTCTCGAATGACCGTCCTTGCGTACGCGACGGAGTCGGCGCGGGCGTCGCCGCCGCGTGCGAGGCCTTCGACGTAGATGAAGTCGACGTCGCGGATGCCGATGAACGCGAAGATGTCGCGCACCCACTGCGACTGCGTGTCCAGGGCGCTGCCGGCGTACCGACCGCCGCGCGTGGCCAGCACGATCGCTTTCCTGCCCGCCAGCAGGCCCACCGGTCCGTGCGATTCGTAACGGAACGTGACGCCGGCGCGCGCAACATGGTCGAACCACGCCTTGAGCTGCGACGGCACACCGAAGTTGTACATCGGCAGACCGACGACGATCAGGTCCGCCTCGCGCAGTTCGGCGATCAGGCGGTCGGAATAGTCGCGCACCTCGCGCTCCTGCGCGGTCGGCTCCTCTGCCGTGAACGCCGCAAAGCGCTCGGCCGTCAGGTGCGGAACCGGGTCCGTGGCCAGATCGCGGGCGATCACCCGCGCATTCGGGTCCTGCGCCCGCAGCGCCTCCACCAGCTCCCTGGCCAGGACGGTGGACTGGCCGCCGTCGCCGAAGATGCTCGAGGTCAGTTGCAGGATCGTTTTCATGGCTTCCTCCGTGATCGAGATGATGAGCCATATAACGATTGATCTAATCGATCGGATAACGGAAAAAATCGGCCGGAATGATCGAGGTCATCGATAGATGAGCCTGCCGCGGATCTCGCTCGACCAGTGGGCCGTTCTGGTAGCCGTCGTGGAGGCAGGGGGTTACGCGCGCGCCGCCGAACGCCTCCACAAGACCCAATCCACCCTGACCTACGCCGTCCAGAAGATGGAAGGCCTGCTCGGGGTCAAGGTCTTCGAGATTCGCGGTCGCAAGGCGGTGCTCACCGGAGCGGGGGAAGTCCTGTACCGGCGCGGCCGCGAGCTGCTCGAGGAGGCCGGCCGGCTGGAGCGGGTCGCCGGCCACCTGGCGCAGGGATGGGAGGCGGAAATCCGTGTGGCCTGCGAGATCATCTTCCCGACGTGGCTGCTTCTGGAATGCCTGGCCACGTTCAGCGACGAGCATCCCGACACGCGCATCGAGCTTGTCGAAACGGTGCTCGGGGGAACCGAGGAGGCGCTGCTCGATCACCGCGTCGATCTCGGCATCACTTCGGCAGTGCCGGCGGGCATGGTTGGCGACCTCCTGATGACGGTCGGCTTCGTGTGTGTTGCAGCGCCGAGCCATCCGCTGCACCAGCTCGGCCGTGAGCTGACCGCGCGCGACCTGCGCGCTCACCGACATCTCGTCGTTCGTGACTCGGGAACGCAGCGCGTCCGGCGTGCAGGGTGGCTGGGAGAGCAGCGCTGGACGGTAACGGCCAAGGCCACCTCGATTCGCGCGGCCGTCATGGGACTCGGCTACGCGTGGTATCCGCAAGACAGCATTCGGGCCGAGCTCGACTCCGGCCAGCTCGTGCGGCTGCCGTTGCGCGAAGGCCGGCAGCGGGCGGCGAATCTCTACGTCGTTCTTGCCGACCGCGAGGCAGCCGGCCCCGGCGTGCTGCGCGTGGCGGAGCTGATCCGGACCGGCGTTGCGCAGCGATGTGCGGAGGACGAGCACGCGATTTCGCGCCACGAGGGCTCGGGCACCGCCGGCGACGACGACGGCTGATGGACGCGGTCGCCACCGGCGGTGCCGCGCCGGCGCGGAATCGGCCCCGCAGCGCTGCAGCACACCGCGCGGAGAAGATCTCTGGCCATAGCCGCGGGCGAGCGATACATGCCACCGATGCGCCGTCACGACTGGACCGGATTCGCCGCACTCATCGCTCTGATCGCGGCACCCGTCCTTGCCTTCCGTTTCGGCCTGGCCGCGGCCGTCGCCGCGTTCCTGCTCGCACTGCTGCTAGCCGCACTGACACGCTACTGGAGCCTCCGGTATCCAGGCCCGATGCCGCACCTGCTGCGTTGGACGCTTCATCTGCCGCGCGGCAACCACGCGCCCGACAAGCTCCTGCGCGTCCTGCGACCGAGGCGCGGAGAACGCATTCTCGAGGTCGGCCCCGGCGTGGGTATCCATGCCGTCAAGGTGGCCGCTGCACTGATGCCCGACGGGCGGGTGGACACCGTCGACGTGCAGCAGAAGATGCTCAACGACGTCATGCGTCGCGCCATCGCGGCGAACCTCGAGAACATCAGCGTGCGGCGCGCGAGCGCGTCCAAGCTTCCCTTCCCGGACCAGACTTTCCACGCTGCCTATCTCATCGGCGTGCTCGGCGAGGTGAAGAATGCCGCTCGGGCCCTCCAGGAGCTGCGGCGTGTGCTCAAGCCGGGTGGACGGCTCGTCGTCGGCGAGGTCCTGTTCGATCCCGATTACATCCGCCTCTCGTCGCTGCAGGAACGCGCGCAGGAGGCCGGCTTCCGTTTCGAGAAGAAGCTCGGCGGCAGGATTTCGTACCTGGCGCGCTTCCGTGCCGCCTGACCCGGCGCGCTGCGATTCGTCGCGCTGCGTCGTTCGGATCACGCCGGGCGCCCGAGAAGACGGCGAGGCCGCCGAAATGCCGCGCGCCGATGTCAGCGCACCGAGACGACCTCCCCGATCATGCGTCCACCCGGCAGCTCGACCTCGATGCCGTCGCCGCAGCGCCTGCCGATCATGGCCGAGCCGAGCGGCGACTGTGGCGTCACGACCAGCACCGCGGCGCCGCCTGCGCTGAGCTTCTCTCCAGCCCCCGCCGGCGCGATCAAGTATTGCGAAGCGGCGCCGTCCTCGTCTTCGATCGTGACGACGGCTCCCACACCGACCGGATCGCCGGCGCCGAACGGACGCGGCTTGAGCAGCGAGACGGCAGCGATTCCATCCTGCAGCGACTCGACACGCTCGGCCAGACCGCGCGCAAGATACGCCGACTCGATCGCGCGCGTGTCCTTGGAATGCTCCTGCTTGTTCTCGGGATGAAACGCGCCCGCCTGCACGCTCTTCTGCGCCGCAATCAGCTCCGCCAGCTGCGCCTCGAGCCTTGCGCGCAGCGCGGCAAGCAGACCGGCCTTGTCGATGGTGGTCATCGGAGGTGCAGGGAAGGAGCGGCGGTAGCCGGTCGTGCCGGTCGCGACGCGACGCAGCGGCAGCGCCTCGTGGCGATCCCGGCCTCGCCCGTCGCTACGTCACCGGGCCCAGCTCGCGGTAGGCGCCGCGGAAGTACAGCAGCGGCATCGTATCGGGAGCCGTGACCTCGCCGCCAACAACCTCACCGACGAAGATGACGTGGTCGCCGCCATCGAGGTCGTCGTACAGCTTGCACTCGAAGTGCGCGATGGTCCCGTCGATGACGGGCGCTCCGTGATCGCCCAGACGATAGGGAACGCCGCGAAGGCAGTCGTCAGGCGGAGCCGATTTGGCGAACAGGTTCGAGATGTCCTTCTGCCCTGCCGCAAGCATGTTGACGGCGAAGCTCTGGCAGATTCGCAGCTCGGAGAGCGCGTGCGCCTTCTTGTCGACGCACACCAGCAGCAGGAGAGGCTCGAGCGAGAGCCCGGTGACCGAGTTGGCGGTGAAGCCGTGCAGGCGGCCGTCGTTGCATGTGGTCACCACCGTAACGCCCGTGGCGAAGTTGCCCATGATCTTTCGGTAGGCGGCGGCGTCGATGGTCACGGGACGACCTCCAGGCTCAGGCTGCGATGCTGGCGCGGTGGATTGTGCCGGGGCGCTCGTTCAACGGAAGTCGTGCTTCTTCTCGATTGATGAAGGCTGGTGCGAAAGGGGGGACTTGAACCCCCACGGCCTTTCGGCCACAGGAACCTGAATCCTGCGCGTCTGCCAGTTCCGCCACTTTCGCGTGAGGAGCGCGGAATATAGCGCAACAAGCTGTGCCCGCAAGCGTTTTGGTACGTGACGGGCTTAGCAATGCGGTGCGCGGGTGCGTACAATCGCGCCACCGTCATGGCACGCCGGCCGCGCGAGATCGTTCACGAGGAGCCCCGCTCCACGCCAGCATGGACCGCCGTCGTCCTGCTCGCATCGCTGATCGGAGTCTTTGCCGTGTTCGCCGTGTTCCTCGCCAACAACCACGCCTGGACCGACGCGCTGGTTCGGCGTCTGCCGGTGCCAGGGGTGGAGGCTTCGCTCGGGTCGGACCCGGTGCTGGCCGCGCAGATGCGAGTCGTCGATCCCCAAGCCAAGGTGCTGACGCTGGCCGATCGTTCGACCGCGGTCGTGGTCGAGGCCACCGTGATCAATGATTCGCTGATTCCGGTGCGCGGCGTGCGGCTGGCGGCCGAGGCGATCCACGAAGGGCGCAGCGTCGCACAGGCCGCCGCAAGCTGCGGAAAGAACGTGTCGGAGCGGCTGCTCAAGCGCCTGCCGCGCGACGAGGTGCGCACGCTGATGGATCTGGCTCCGTCCCAGGAGCTGGTGCTGGCGTCCGGCGAGCACGCGCGCTGCCAGGTGGCCATCTCCTCGATTCGCGGGGAAGTCGACGAAGTCAGCTACCGGGTGGCTTCGGTGGAACCGACCGACGATCACCTTCCTGCGAATTATCGTCCCGCGGAGTGACGTCGATCTCGTCGGGCTTGACGCCCTTGCGGAAGTTCTTGATTCCGCGCCCCAGCCCCTCGCCCAGCTCGGGCAGCCGCCCCGCCCCAAAGATGATCAGGACGATGACAAGGATGATGAGGAGCTCGCTGAAGCCGAGGCCGAACATGGTGGGCGGACTATAGGCGAAGCGGCGGCCGGCGGCCACCGCTGAAGCTCCGTTGCGGCGGGACGGCGGCCGGGCGTACCTCGGGGCACGTCGTGCGGCGGCGATCCTCACCTGCCCTGCGCCGGCAGCCCGAAGGCCCGCTCACGACCCGCTCCAGCCCTGGGCACGGATCGCGGACGGCCCGGATCGGAAGGTGATCCCGTCGGCGTCGCTTCGGCAGTGGCGTGTTGCGAAGAGCCGGAGCGACTATGGCCGCGCCTGCTGCACCGACCAGGTCAGCACGGGGAACCGGGCTGCGCGCGTCTCGTCCAGGCGCGAAAGCACCGTCTCGTGTGGCGCCTCGCGTACCTTTGCCGGCTCGGTCTCGGCTTCGCCGGCAATGCATTCCATCGCCTCGATGAAGTCGTCGAGCGTCTCGAGGCTTTCGGTTTCGGTCGGCTCGATCATCAGCGCACCGGCAACGACCAGCGGGAAGTAGATGGTCGGCGCGTGAAAGCCGTAGTCGAGCAGGCGCTTGGCCACGTCCAGGGTTTTTACGCCCAGACGTGCCTGGATCCTGTCGGTCAGCACCACCTCGTGCATGCACGGGCGGTCGTAGGCCAGATGATAGCGGCCACGCAGTCGCGCCTTGACGTAGTTCGCCGCCAGCACGGCCGTGCGCGTCGCTTCCGTCAGGCCGTCGCCGCCGTTGGCCAGCATGTACGACCACGCGCGCACAAGGATGCCGAAGTTGCCGTAGAAGCTTCGCACCTTGCCGATCGATTGCGGCCGGTTCCATTCCCACGCCAGCCTGCCGTCGCGTTCGATCACGCGCGGGCGCGGCAGGAACGGCTCGAGATCGGCGCGCACGGCCACCGGGCCGGAGCCGGGGCCGCCCCCGCCGTGAGGCGTCGAGAAGGTCTTGTGCAGGTTGAACTGCAGGACGTCGGCGCCCATGTGCCCGGGCTTGGCCACGCCCATGAGCGCGTTCATGTTGGCACCGTCCATGTAGATGAGGCCGCCGGCGCCGTGCACGATCTCGGCGATCTCGACGATGTCCTCCTCGAACAGACCGAGCGTGTTCGGATTGGTCACCATCAGCGCGGCCACGTCTTCGTCGATCCGGTCGCGCACGGCCTGCGCCGAGATCAGACCGCGGGCGTCGGAAGGAATGCTGACGCTGTCGTAGCCGCAAAGCGTGGCGCTGGCGGGATTGGTGCCGTGCGCGCTCTCCGGGATCAGCACCTTCTTGCGAGCGCGGCCGTGCGACTCGTGGAACGCACGGATGATCTTCATTCCCGTGAGCTCGCCCTGCGCGCCGGCAGCCGGCTGCAAGGACACCGCCTGCAGGCCGCTGATCTCGCACAGCCACTGCTCCAGATCGCGGATCAGCGCCAGCGCTCCCTGCACCGTCGCATCGGGCGCGTACGGATGAATGCCGGCAAACCCGGCCAGCGCGGCGGCGCGCTCGTTGGCAACCGGGTTGTACTTCATCGTGCACGAGCCGAGCGGATAGAAGTTGGTCGCCGCCGAATAGTTGAGCTGCGACAGGCGCACGTAATGGCGCACGACCTCCGGCTCGCTCACCTCCGGGAAGCCGTCCAGCTCTTCGCGCAGCAGCGAGGCGTCGAGCGGGATATCCGTTGAACCGACGGCGACATCCACGCCGCTGCGGCCGACGCTGCCCTTTTCGAAAATGGGCGGTTCGAGCTGGCGTTTCATCGCAACCTTCCTCGCTGCATGCGCGGCGGCCGCAGCCTGCAGGAAGCGCCGCCGTTGCTTGCGGTCTTCATGCAGCGGCCCTCGAGCGCAGCCGATCGATCAGGAGATCGACGTCGGAAGCGCGCGTCATCTCGGTGACGGTGACGAGCAGGCGGTTCTTGTGCTCGGGCCTGCCGGGCAGCAGCCTGGCGACCTTGACGCCGGGGATGACGCCGCCGGCCACCGCGCGATCGAAAGCCGCCTCGCAATCGGGGACCTCGATCGTGAACTCGTTGAAGAACGGCGCGCTCAGCGCCAGCGCCAGTCCGGCCTCGCGCGTCAGCCGCTCGGCCACGCGGTGCGCGGCCTGCGTGTTCTCGATGGCCAGCTCGCGCAGGCCGCGGCGTCCGGTCAGGCTCATGTAGACGGTGACGCAGAGGGCGGCCAGGCCCTGGTTCGTGCAGATGTTCGACGTCGCCTTCTCGCGGCGGATGTGCTGCTCGCGGGTCGAAAGCGTCAGCACGTAGCCTCGCCGCCCTTCTTCATCCACGGTCTGGCCGACCAGGCGTCCCGGCATCTGGCGAAGGTGCGCGGTGCGCGTCGCGAACATTCCGAGTCCGGGGCCGCCGTAGGAGACGGGCAGGCCGAGGCTCTGGCCCTCGGCCACGGCGATGTCGGCGCCGCACTCGCCGGGCGAGCGCAGCAGCGCCAGCGCCAGCGCTTCGGTCGTCACCGAGATGCACAGCGCACCGGCTTTCCTGGCGAGAGCGCCCGCTCCGGCAAGATCGTCGATGACGCCGAAGAAGTTCGGATAGCCCACGGCGACCGCGGCGACGTCGCTGCCGCTGCCGATCGCGGCCTGGAGCGCTTCGAGGTCGGTGCGGCCGTCGGCGGCGAGCGCGATCTCGACGATCTGCCCGCGCCCGTAGCCTTCGAGGTAGGTGCGTGCGACCTCCAGGTATTCGGGATGGATGCCGGCCGAGACGAGCAGGCGCGGCCGGTTCTTGTGCACGCGCAGCGCCATCAGCAGCGCTTCAGCGAAGGCGGAGGCGCCGTCGTACATGCTGGCGTTGGCGACCTCCATGCCGGTCAGCCGTGCCACGTACGTCTGGAACTCGAACGCCGCCTGCAACGTGCCCTGACTGACCTCGGGCTGATACGGCGTGTAGGAGGTGGCGAACTCGGAGCGGCTCATCACCAGTGAGACCGCGGCCGGCACGAAATGCCGGTAGGCGCCGGCGCCCTGGAAGCTCGGCAGCAATTCGTTCGCGTCGGCCAGCGCCTGCATGCGCTCGAGCACCTCGCGCTCGCCGAGCCCATCGGGCAACGCCAGCGCGGCCTTCGCTTTCAGCGCAGCAGGAACGGACGGGAAGAGCTCATCGACACTGCCGATGCCGATCGTGGCCAGCATGCGTGCGATGTCGCTCGGCGTGTGAGGCAGGAACCGCACGTCAGTCGATCAGTCCGGCGACCAGCTCCTCGTAGTCCTCGGCCGACATCAGCTCCTCGAGCTCGGCCTGGCTCTTTGGCTGGATGCGCACGAGCCAGCCGTCTCCGTACGGATCCTCGTTGATGGCATTGGGGCTGTTGGGCAGCTCGTCGTTGGCCTCGATGACCACGCCGCTGATGGGCGCGTACACGTCGGATGCGGCCTTGACCGATTCGACCACGGCCATGGGCTCGTCGCGCGTCACTTCGCTTTCCTCGCCCGCCTTGGGAAGCTCGACGAAGACGATGTCCCCGAGCTGCTCCTGCGCGTAATCGGTAATCCCGACCGTGCAGGTTCCATCGGGCTCGACCCTGACCCACTCGTGCTCTTTGGTGTAGTGAAGATCGTCAGGGATCTCCATCGTCATGCTCCTTGCGCGGGTTGCTCGACGCGCCTGGACTCGCGCTGCAGCCGCTCGGCCGTTCGAGGTCAGGCCCGCTTAACACAAAAGGGAAGGCCGGTCACGGATGCGGCTCTGCGTTTTCCGCGGATTTCCACTTCGAACGGCCCGGCGGCGTGCTCGCGCTCCACCAGCGCCATCGCGATGGCACGGCCGAGCGTGGGCGAGTGGGTTCCGCTGGTGACGACGCCGAGCTGCGCGCCGGCGCCGGCGGCCGCGCCAGCGGCTGCGTCGGCGGCGGCGCCGTTGCGTGCGCCCGCTGCGAAGACGGGTGTGCCCTCTCGCGCGATACCGCCGTCGATGGTCAGACCGATCAGGCGCCGCCTCACCTCGCCCGCCGCGGCGCGTGACAGCGCCTCGTAGCCGATCATGTCGGGGCGATTGAGCTTGACCGCCCATCCCAGCCGCACCTCGTACGGGCTGACATCGGGACCGAGCTCGTGACCGTAGAGCGGCAGCGCCGCTTCCAGTCGCAACGTGTCGCGCGCGCCGAGGCCGCAGGGAATCACGCCGTCGTCGCGGCCGGCTTCGAGAAGCGCGCGCCACAGCGAGACCGCCGACTCGACCGGTAGGAACACCTCGAAGCCGTCCTCGCCGGTGTAGCCGGTGCGCGCCATGATCGCGTCGGCGCCGGCAATCGCGATGGGCGCGCACTCGAAGCGCTTCAGCTGCAGCGCCGCGGGAGCGAGTCGTTCGACGACGGCGGCGGCAGCGGGGCCCTGGATGGCGATGAGCGCCGTGGCCTCGCTGCGATCGACGACCGTGCAGTCGCCCGTCTGACGCTCGGCGATCCACGCGAAGTCGACTGCGGCATTGGAGGCGTTGACGCAGACCAGGAAACGCTGCGGCTCCAAGCGATAGACGATGATGTCGTCGACGAGGCCGCCCGTGTCGTTGGCGATGAGGCTGTAGTGAGCCTTGCCCGGCGGCAGCGCCCGCGCGTCATTGGTGAACAGGCGCGCACAGCATGCCTCGGCACCCGAGCCGGCGATCTCGATCTCGCCCATGTGGCTGACGTCGAAGAGCCCGGCGGCGGTGCGTACGGCTTTATGCTCGGCGAGCACGCCGCTGGCGTACTGCACCGGCATCTGCCAACCGGCGAACTCGACCATGCGCGCGCCGGCAGCAACGTGCTCTTCGTAAAGCGGCGTTCGTTTCATGATTGGCACCGGTGCCGGCTCTGGAATTCACGGAATTCGACCCTGTCGGGTACGAAATCGCGATCTCAGGACGCGGCCCTATTCTCACACGCGATGAGCGTGTTTTGCAGCAGCATGGCCACGGTCATGGGGCCGACGCCCCCTGGAACGGGCGTGATGGCCGCGGCGCGCTCGGCTGCCGCGCCGAACTCGACGTCGCCGACGAGCTTCTTGCCGACGCGATTGATGCCGACGTCGATCACGACGGCGCCGGGCTTGATCCAGTCTCCCTTGACGAGCTCGGGTTTGCCGACGGCGGCGATGACGATGTCGGCGCGCGCTACGTGCTCCGCAAGATCGACGGTACGGGAGTGACACAGGACGACCGTGGCGTTGCGCTCGAGCAGCAGCATCGCCACCGGCTTCCCGACCAGCACCGAGCGGCCGACGACGACGGCAGTCTTGCCGGCCACGTCGATGCCGCAACGGTCCAGCAGCTCCATGCAGCCCACCGGCGTGCACGGCCTCAGACCCGGTCGTCCCGTCATCAACGCGCCCTGGCTGGCCGGCGTCAGCCCGTCGACGTCCTTGCGCGGATCGATGGTGCCGATGGCGGCCTCGCTGTCGAAACCGGCCGGCAGCGGCATCTGCACGAGAATGCCGTCGATGTCCTGGCGCCGGTTGTGGACGTCGATCACGTCGAGGAGCGTCTTCATCGACACCGTCGATGCCAGCTCCACCGACTCCGACAGCATGCCCACTTCGGCCGAAGCGCGTTGCTTGTTGCCGACGTAGACGTGCGAGGCGGGATCCTCGCCGACCAGGATCGTCACCAGCCCCGGCCGGCGCAGCCCGCGCGAGACGCGCGTCTCGATCTGGCGCGCCACGCGCGATCGCACTTCGCTCGCGCATGCCTTGCCGTCGATGATCTGCGCCATGCCAGGTTCCTGTGAAGAAAAGGGGTCAGCCGCCGAGGTGATCCATAAGACCGTCGACGAGCTCCTTGGCGGCGACTTCGGTGTAGCCCTCCGCCGTGCGCCAGCGCGGGGTCTTGGCTCCGGTCAGACGCTGCAGGCGGCTGCGCAACATGCCAGGCCCCGTCTCGTTCGCATCGAACGTGCTCGACCACAGCGTGGCGCCGGTGCGGGCATCGACCAGCGCCGCATACATGACGGCGCCGGCCGGTGTTTCGGGGCCGTGATCGGAGCCAACGCGCGCGCGCAGCTCCACCAGCGCTCCAACCAGCACCGCATCGGCCTGTCCGGCGGCCGCCAGCTCGTTTGCCGCCTGCCGCATGCCCTTTCTCGCCACCGGCTCGACGACCTCGAATTCCGGCTTGAGGATGCGCGGATGCCGCGCAGTCTCCTCGTAGAGGAACGCGGTGGCCAGCCGCGCCGCCTGCGCGTTCGTCGGCTTCATCTGCACGGCAGGCGGACACAGATCGCATGCGTAGCCGCCGCCCATGCCGTCGCTGTAGGCCACCGGAAGCACCGCGATCTTGCGCAGGCCCGTCTTCTCGTCCTCGCCGCTTCCCGCGCCCATCAGCGTGCAGGCCGACAGCATCGACGACAGCAGAACCATCGTGCAGGTGATCCGTATTCCGTGTTGACCCATGAGTCCCCGCATAGTCCAGATTCGGTGCAGGCCTACAGGGCCAGCTTGATTCCGAGCCCCCGAAGCTGCGCCGCATCCACCGCCGACGGCGCTTCGGTCAGCAGGCACGCCGCGCGCTGCGTCTTCGGGAACGCGATGACGTCGCGGATCGAGTCGCTGCCCACCAGCATCGCGACCATTCGGTCCAGCCCCAGCGCCAGGCCTCCGTGCGGCGGCGCGCCGAAGCTGAGCGCCTCGAGCAGGAAGCCGAACTTCTGCCGCGCCTCTTCTTCGCCGATGCCGAGCACAGAAAACACCCGGCTCTGCACATCCCCGCGATGGATACGGATGGAGCCGCCGCCGAGCTCGGTGCCGTTGAGCACGATGTCGTAGGCGTCCGCCCGCACGCTCTCCGGATCGCTCTCCAGGCGTTCGAGGTCGGCCGCCTTGGGCGACGTGAAAGGATGATGGAGCGCGAAGTATCGCTTTTCGGCCGCGTCGTACTCGACCAGCGGGAAGTCGACGACCCAAAGAAAGTTGAACGCGGTCTCGTCGATCAGCCCGCGCTCGGCCGCGACCTTGCCGCGCAGGTTCCCGAGAACCGCCGCCACGACCTTCCTGGAGTCGGCGCCGAACAGGACCAGATCGCCGTCCTCGATGCCCAGGCGCGACGCCAGCTGGGCGCGCTCGCCCTCGGACAGGAACTTGACGATGGGCGACTGCCACTCCCCGCCGGCCACCTTGATCCACGCCATGCCCTTGGCGCCAAAGCCGGCGGCGTACGCGCCGAGGTCGTCGATCTCCTTGCGCGACATGCCGGCGCCGCCTTTGACGTTGATGGCCTTGACCACGCCGCCGCCGTCGACCGCCGCGCGAAAGACCTTGAACTCGCTGGCGCCGAGGACGTCGGTCAGGTCGACCAGCTCCAGGCCGAAGCGGGTGTCGGGGCGGTCGCTGCCGTAGCGGCTCATCGCCTCGTCGTAGGACATGCGCGGGAACGGTTCCTCGAAGGGCCGCTCCAGCACCGCGGTGAAGATCTGCTTCAGCATCCCTTCGACGAGCTGGATGATCGTCTCCTGGGTCGGGAAGGCCATCTCCAGATCGATCTGCGTGAACTCGGGCTGGCGGTCCGCGCGCAGGTCTTCGTCCCGGAAGCAGCGGGCGATCTGGTAGTAGCGGTCGTAGCCCGAGACCATCAAGAGCTGCTTGAACAGCTGCGGCGACTGCGGCAGCGCGAAGAAGCTTCCGAGATTCACGCGCGACGGCACCAGGTAGTCGCGCGCACCTTCGGGCGTCGAGCGCGTCAGGATCGGCGTCTCGATCTCGAGGAAGCCGCGATCGGAAAGGTAGTTGCGCGCGATGTGGCAGACCTGATGACGGACGCGCAGGTTGCGCTGCATGACCGGGCGCCGAAGGTCGAGGTAGCGGTAGCGCAGGCGCACGTTCTCGGTCAGCGAGGCCGAATCGTCGATGGCGAAGGGAATCGGCTTGGAGGTGTTCAGGACCTCGAGCTCGGACGCCAGCAGCTCGACCTCGCCCGTCTGCATCTTGGGATTGACCGTCTCGGCCGTGCGCCTTCGCAGGCGGCCGTGGACGCGGATCACGAACTCGCTGCGCAGGTCGCCGGCCGTCGCATGGGCCGCGCCGCCGGTCTCGGGATCGAAGACGATCTGGACGATGCCGGTGTGGTCGCGCAGGTCGACGAAGATCACGCCGCCGTGATCGCGGCGGGCATCGACCCAGCCGACCAGCTCGAGCTCGCGCCCGGCGTCCTTCTCGCGCGGCTCCCCGCAGTAACAGCTACGCTCCACTTTCAAGCTACCTCATCGATGCCGGTCAAAACGGCTTGAATTGCCAGCGCATCGTCATCGAGCGCGAACAGCGACGGATGGTCCTTCTGGGCGTGCAGGTCGCGAACCGTCGCGCGTCCCTGGGCCAGCTCGGTCTCGCCGACGATGACGACGAACCGGACGCCGAGCTTGTCGGCGCGCTGCATCTGCGCCTTCAGCCGCCGGCGCGCGGACTCGACCTCGACCCGCGTGCCTGTTTGCCTCAGCCTTCGCGCCAGAGCGAGTGATGCGGGCGCGGCCTCGTCTCCGATGGGAGCGATGAGAATGCGCGGCGGGGACGGCGGCCGGGCCGCCTCGCGCGAGGCCAGCTCGAGGCGCTCGACGCCGAACGCGAAACCGATGCCGGGAACGTCGGGGCCGCCGAGCGCGCGGACGAGGCCGTCGTAGCGACCGCCGCCGCCGACGGCGTCCTGCGAGCCGAGGCCGGAGGCCACGACCTCGAAGGCGGTGCGGCAGTAGTAGTCGAGCCCGCGCACCATGCGCGGGTTGGCGTGCACCTCCACGCCCGCGGCGGCCAGCAGGCGCAGCACCTCGTCGTGATGCGCGCGGCACGGATCGCAGAGGCGGTCGATCATCATCGGCGCCTCCGCCATCGCCACGCGGCAGCACTCCTGCTTGCAGTCGAGCAGGCGCAGCGGGTTCCGATCGAGCCGGGCCTTGCAGTCCTCGCACAGCTGTTCGATCCGGCCGCGGCCGTACTCGGCCAGAGCATCGCGGTAGGCGGGGCGGCAAGCCGCGTCGCCGAGCGAGTTGATCTCGATGCGCATGCCCGAGACGCCGATGGCGGTGCAGATGTCGGCCACCAGGCACAGCGTCTCGGCGTCGGCGCCCGGATCGTCGCGGCCGAGCAGCTCGGCGCCGATCTGCGTGAACTGGCGGTAGCGGCCTTTCTGCGGACGCTCGCGCCGGAACATCGGTCCGCTGTAGTGGAGCCTCGCCACCGGCAACGAGCGCGGCAGCCCGCCTTCGATGTAGGCTCGCACGACGCTGGCCGTGCCCTCGGGGCGCAGCGCGACAATCGAGCCGTCGCGATCCTCGAACGCGTACATCTCCTTCTCGACGATGTCGGAGGTGGCGCCGACGGAGCGGCTGAAGAGCTCGACCTTCTCTAGAAGAGGAAGCTCTATCTCGCCGTAACCGTAGGCTTCCAGAACTCGGCGAGCAGTCGTCAGGATGTCGTGCCGGCGCGCCGCCTCCTCGGGCAGGACGTCGCGGAAGCCTTTGATGGAGGTGATGGCCATGGCCGTCGGGTGCGGTCGCGCACGCGCAAGAGGCGTCGGGCCGGCGGCTGACTTATTGGCGGGCAGGCGCGGGGTGTCAAAGTAGCGGACGTGCGCCATCGCGGGCGGTATCGACGGAGATGCCGCCGCGGCGCAGGACAACGTGAACGCCGCCGGTGCGGTCCGTGCGCAGCCACAGCGCCCCAGCGGCAAGAAAGCGCTGCTCGACGGCGGGCGCCGGAAAGCCGTAGCGATTGTCGAGACCCAGCGATGCCACCGCGACCGACGGTGCGACGGCAGCGACCAGGGGCGGCGTCGAGGAGGTTCGGCTGCCGTGGTGCGGCACCTTGAGAACGTGCGCGCGCAGCGCGTCCTGGCCCGCCGCCGAGACCAGCGCCGCTTCCCCCGCCGCTTCGATGTCGCCGGTGAACAGCGCCCGGTACCCCGCATGCTCGAACGACAGCACGATCGAGCGATCGTTGGCGTCGCAGCTTCCCTGCTCGTCCCGCGGCGCCAGCACGCGAACTCCCGGCGCGGCATCCGTGCCCGCGCCGACGCGGCGCACGACGGTACCGGCGGCCGCCGCTCGCGCGATCAACCGCGCCGCCGCTTCCGAATCGCAGCGGCCCGCGGGCAGCCACAGCTCGCCCACGTCGAACTGATCGAGCAGCTCGAGGAAGGCGCCGCTGTGATCGGCCTGAACATGGCTCGCGACGAGCCAATCGATGCGGTGGACCCAGAGCCGGCGCAGCAGCGGTGCCATGACCAGATGGCCGCGGCCGGGCGGGCCGCCGTCGATGACCATCACGCGCCCGCCCGGCATCCGCACGACCGCACCATCTCCCTGGCCCACCGACGCGAACCAGAGGTCGGCAACGTCGCTGCGATAGCGCGTATGCAGGCCGGTCACGACGCAGGCGGCGATGGCTGCGACGAGCAAGGGCAGCCCGCGCCGGCGAAGCGGCAACGGCGCCAGCAGCAGGAACGGGGTGGCAGAAAGGCACGCCGTCAGCAGCGGCCCCGGCTCCGGCGTCGCCACGGCCGCTCCGGGAATGGCGGCCGTCCAGTGCGCAAGCGCCGCCAGCGAGTCGCCGAGCAGGCTCCCGAGATCGATGAGCCAGCCCGCAGGCTGCGGCCCGAGCGGAAGCGTCACCACCGCCAGCAGACCGACGACGACGATCGTGCTGACGACCGGGGCCGCCACGAGGTTGGCGACCGGAGCGATCAGCGACACGCGGTGAAAGCACTGCGCGACCAATGGTGACGTAACCAGCCAACAAACCAGGACCACAGCCAGGCCTTCGCGTGCCACTCGAAGTGCCGCGGCGCGCCTCGGGCCGCCTGCGGATGAATGCGATGGCGAGGCGGTCAGGCTCGCGGGATCCGCCGGTCCGCCAGCACGCGACCTGGCAAGGACGATGAGCGCGCCCACGGCGGCGAAGGACAGCTGGAATCCCGCCTCTTCGCCGACGCCCGGCATCTGGAAGGCGAGCAGCACCGCGCTGCCGCCGAGCGCGCGCAGGCCGTCGTCGGGCCGGCCGCGCCACATGGCGATCAGCGTGGCTGCGGCCATCAGCACGGACCGGGTGACGGAAACGCCGCCGCCGGAGATGGCGGCATAGCCGAGGAGGGCGGCCATCGCGGTCACCGCGGCGGCGCGCATGACGTCGTACCCCGCCCTCACGGCCGGAGTGGCCAGCGCGAGCCGGCGCACCACCGCCACGACCACGACGACGATCAACGCCATGTGCGAGCCGGAGATGGCCAGGTAGTGGGCCAGGCCTGCGTCGCGGATCGACTCGGAGACGGAGCGATCGATGCCCACGCGGTCGCCGATGATCAGTGCCTCCAGCAGCTCGGCGCCCTGCCCTCCCCGCCGTGCGCAAGCTTCGGAGAACGAGCGTCGCACGGCATCGACCAAGCCATCGTCGGCAGCCAGGCGCGCGACGTCCCGGTCGTCCCACGCGTAGGCGCCGGCCACGATGCCGCGGCGGGCGTTGTAGGCCGGCCAGTCGAACTCGCCGAAGTTGCCGAAGCCGGTGATGCGACGCAGCCGCGAGGTAACGCCGAGGCGGTCGCCTGTGCGCCAGAGCTGCTGCGTCGAACGGATCGAGAGGGAGATGCGGCCGCTTGCCGGTCGAAGCGCGCCGGTCTCGTCGCCGAGGCTTTCGAGCTCGAGCGCGATGCGCACGCCGCCGCCGTACGTCGGCGCGACCTCCGCAACCCGGCCTTGGACGCGGACCTTGTGATCCGCCATGCCCTCTTCACGCAGCAGCGCCTGCGGCGTCGCGACCGCCTCCCGCGCAATCGACTCTCGTTCCCATGGCACGGCCACCAGTGCGCCTGCCGCGACCACCGCAGCCGCTGCAGCCAGAGCGCGCGGCGACACGCGCTGCCGGCGCCACTCGTGCAGCACGGCTGCCGCCACGACGAGGCACGCAATGACCGTGAACGCACCGGCGCTTCGCGCGATGACGATCTGCTGCGCGAGCAGGACGGATGCACCAAGCAGGATCCAGAGCACCTTGGTGCCGTAGTCGGAGAAGCGCGAGGTGGGAAGAGATCGCGAGCAGGAAATGACGAACGTGTGCTGAACGCTGACGCGCCGGTGCCTGCACGGGCATTTTCTCCGCGGCACCGGCGGCCGCGAGATCTACGCGAGCGGAGGCTGAGGCGGCCGCGAGTGCCGCCGTGCCAATTCGAGCGCTACGGATGCTCCGACAGCCACCCCTCGAGCTCGGCGATCTCGCGGCGACGCACCTCGACGACGCGCCGGGCGAGCTCCTGCAGCTTCGCATCGCTGCCGTCGTCGATCGCGCGCTGCGCCAGCCGGACGTCTTCTTCGAGGCTGCGCCGCAGGGCCGCGGCAAACGCGCGATCGGCGTCGGCGTGTGCCGCCGGCGGCGCGCTCTGCGCCGCTGCAGGCGCCGCCGGCGCGGCGGCCGGGCGCGACTTCCTCGCACGATCCTTTTCCGCTGCCTTGAGCTGATTCTCGTACGAGGCCGCTCCATGCCCGGCGCCGGCGGGCGCCGCGACTGCCGCGGCGAGGACGGCAGCCGCAACGCTCATGCCGAGCGCACAGGCCACACTCGCAATCGTCGGGCGTGCGAATGGACGCATCATTGGACGCCGCAGGAATGGATCGACGGAGCCGCGGTGGACGCGCGCTTGCCCTTCAGTTTGCATCCCAGGTACGTGGCGCCGGTGACCTCGAAAGAACTGCCGCCGGCAGACGCGCCGGCGATCGTCAGGACGCAAGGGATTGCGACGATCCTGCTTCGCATGGGTTCCCTCCTGCGCGCGAGGAGCGCTGTTGCGCGCCGTAGGACACGGCACGTGCACGACCGCGTACAACGCTGAGGCTCGGATCACAACAGCCTCGAAGCTATGCCCGTGCTCCCAGGTGGGTATGCGCGCCGTCATGCGCTGCAGCGGACGCGCTCTCGCCCAGTGCGCGGCGGGTGCGGCGACGGCACCGCCGAGTGATGCGCGGCGGCAGCGAAGCGTCAGGTCTCGCCGCCGCTGCCGGTCTCCGCATCGACGGCGTCCGTCGAAACGCCCGCGTCCGTGGCATCGCTCGCGCCCGGCGAACCGCCCGCGGCCACAGCATTGCTCGCGCCCGGCGAACCGCCCGCGGCCACAGCATTGCTCGCGCCTGGCGAACCGCCCGCGGCCACAGCATTGCCGGCGCCGGTCGGATCGCACGCGGCCACCGCATCGCCCGGCGCCTCGCCGGCATCGTCCACAGCCACCGCCGCCTTGGCCGCCGCCGGACCGAGCTTTCGCACCACGGCCTCGGCCAGCACGCGGCCGATGCGGGAAACCGAGGCGATCTCCTCCACGCTCGCCTCGCTCATGCGCTTGACGCTGCCGAAGTGACGCAGCAGGGCGCGGCGGCGCGTCGGACCGATTCCGTCGATCTCGTCGAGCACCGAGCGGAGCCTTCGCTTGGCGCGAACCTCGCGATGGAACGTGATGGCGAAGCGGTGCGCTTCGTCGCGGATGTGCTGGAGCAGGAACAGCGCGTTCGAATTGCGCCGCAGCGTGATCGGGTTGGCGCGTCCGGGCCGGAAGATGCGCTCCTCGCTGTGTTCGATCTTCTCGTCCTGGAAGTCGCCGCGCACGCGGTCCTTCGCAATCGATGCCAGCTCGATGCCCTCGACGCCGATCTCCTTCATCGCCTCCACGGCCATGGCGAGCTGGCCCCGCCCGCCGTCGACCAGAAGCAGGTCGGGCAGCCCACCCTCGGCCTTTCCGCGCGTCAGACGGCGCGAGAGCACTTCCTTCATCGCGGCAAAATCGTCGTTGCGCTGCACTCCGCGAAGCTTGTAGCGGCGGTACCCGCGCTTGTCCGGCATGCCCTCGTCGAACGCGACCATGGATGCGACGACCGCCTCGCCCTGGACGTGGCTGATGTCGAAGCACTCGATGCGTTTGGGCGTCGAAGCCAGGCCGAGCTTGCTGCGCAGCTCTTCCATCATGCGCTCGCGGCGGGCGCTCTCGTCGTTGCGCTCCGCAAACGCGTGCTGCGCGTTCTCCACGGCCATCTCGACCAGCCGGCGCTTGTCGCCGCGCTGAGGGACCAGAACCGACACCTTGGTGCCGCGCAGGCCGGTCAGATAGTCGGCAACGGCATCCATGCCTTCGAACGGGATGGGCAGCAGGACCTCCTCGGGGATGTAGCGGCTGCCTTCATAGAAGCGGCTGACCAGCTCCGAGAGCACCTCTTCATCGGGAAACTCGAAATCCTCGAACTGGTACGAGTTGTTGCTGACGAGCTTTCCTCCGCGCACCAGCAGCACCTGCGCCTCGATGAAGCCGCCTTCGCGGAAGATGCCGAATACGTCGCGATCGCCGCCGCCGTGCACCAGCACCTTCTGCTTCTCCGCCACCTTGGCAACGGCATCGATGCGATCGCGGATGCGCGCGGCCTCCTCGTACCGCTCCTCCTCGGCGGCGCTGATCATCGCCTCGCGCATCTCGTGCAGGAGGACGTCGCTCTTGCCCTCGAGCAGCTGCGTGGCGCCGCGAAGCTGCCTCTCGTACTCGTCGCGGTCGACGGGAAGCACACATGGGCCGAGGCAGCGCTTGATCTGATACTCCAGGCACGGACGCGAGCGGTTGCGGAAGACGGCGTTGGAACACGTCCGCAGCGGGAAGATCTTGCGCGCGACCTCGAGCGTCTCACGTATGCCCGATGCCGACGCGTAGGGGCCGAGGTAGAGGTTGCCGTCGCGTTCGATCTTGCGCGTGACCAGGATGCGCGGCCACGGATCCTTGACGGTCACCTTGACGGAGACGTAGCTCTTGTCGTCCTTGAGGTTGATGTTGTAGCGCGGCTTGTACTGCTTGATGAGGTTGTTCTCGAGGATCAATGCCTCGGTCTCGCTCACCGTCACCAGCGTCTCGAAGTCGACGGCGCGATTCATCAGGAAGCTTACCTGGTAGCGCCCGTCGCCTCCGCGCACGTAGCTCCGGACTCGGTCGCGCAGGCTCTTGGCCTTGCCGACGTAGATCACCTTCCCGCGCTTGTCCTTGAAGATGTACACACCCGGCCGGGCTGGGACGTGCGACGCCTTTTCGGCCAGCCGGTCGGCAATGACGTCGGCCGCCTCGGCGGGGACGTCATCCGGCGCGGGCTTTGGCTGCTGCTCGACGGCCATCGCGTCCACTTAACCATTTCGCGGCGGTCAGCACAGCCGCGTTCGTCGCGGTCAGCAAGCGGCGCGGCGACTGCGATTCGATGAGCGCGGCTGCCGGCCCGCCGCGAGCTACGACAGCAGCTGCCTCCACCCCGGTCGCACGTCCGCGTACTCCGCCGAGGCGTCCGCGAGCTGCGCGGGGGGCAGCAATGCCATGCGCGAGGCGGGACGGCTGCCGTCGGCATACGTCCACGTCGGTCGTTGTTCCACGAAAGGCAGCGCCAGGAGGTCGCCGAGCCCGAGCTCGCCGGGGTCGCGGTAGGCGGGGACGCCGATCCTTACTGCCGCCTGCGGCACGTTCAGACGGATCGTGCCGTGCAGATAGTCGGGAAAGCTGAAGATCGTCGACCAGTTCGAATCGGTCTCGTCCTCGACGATGGAATGGTGAATCCCATGCATGCGCGGCGTCGTCACCAGGCGGCACAACCGCCGTTCCAGCGACGCCGGCAGCTCCACGTTCGAGTGATGGAAGAGGATCGCCACCAGCGTGGCCGTCTGCCACGCCGACAGCGTGCGTGGGCTGGCGCCGAGAAGGAGGACCTGCCCGGCGCGCCACGGCACCGACAGGACCATTTCCGCGAAGTGGAACCGCAGCGCCGTGCTCGCATCGAGGTCGAGGTCGGCGTGGTGAGCAACGTGGAAGCGCCACAGAAATGGCACCTTGTGCGTGAGCACGTGCCAGACGTAGAGCGTGTAGTCGAGGAGCACGATGCCGACGGCCGCCTCCAGCCACAGCGGCAGGCGCAGCTTCTGCAGCAGGCCCCAGCGCCGCTGCACCACCAGCCGCGACAGGCAGTCGGTGACGGGCTTTTCCGTCGCTCGTATGGCGGCCGCGCTCAGCGCCGCCACGGCAAGGTTGCGGCCGGTCCTGCCGGAGCGGTTCTCGGTGCGGCGACGCAGCGGCCGCCGCCCTTCCAGAAAGTACAGCGCCGCCAACGTGCCGAGGACGAGCGCGCCGCTGAGCCAGCCGGGCACCGGCCGCATCGCATCGCTGGCACGGACTGCCATCAGCGCAGCATCGGCGGCTCGGCGGCGCGATGCACCATCTCGGCCGATGCCGTCCACAGCACGTGATTGCCGAGCTCCTCGAGGTTTCGCTGCCATGGCAGCCGGTGCGGCGGTGGCGACAGCTTCAGCGCAGGCGCCAGCACGCCGTCGCACAGCGCGTAGAACAGTCCCGCAAATGGCAGGCCCATGGCACGCGCAAGCTCGGGGCGCCTGCGCCGCGCGGTCGAGTACAACAGACCCCAACCGGCGGCGTACACCGCCATGAAACCGAGCCGCGCCAGCTGCTCGCGGCCGGAAGCGGAGCGGCCGCCACTCATCGCGCGCGCCAGGCGCGGGCCCGCGATGCGATGCGCAGAGTTGCGGCGCGTCCGGCGGACGCGCGCGCTCTGCTGCGGCCCGAGGTACTGCTCCAGCGCTCGATCCACCGGCGCGACAACCGCGCTGGCGACCATCCCGGCCGCGATGCCGACCAGGAGATCGCGCGCCAGCGCGCGATCGGGCCCGCCGCGCGAGATCGGATAGCCGCGCTCCATCCAGTCCTGCATCCCCGAATCGACGATGACGGTCAGGTTGGTGGCGCCCTCGGCGCACAATGCATCGTACGCCTTCTGCGCGCGCACGCCGCTGCTGCAATGGATGTAGACGGGACCGAGCGCGCGGATCTCCTGCGCAAGCCTGGCGGGCCGCCGCCGGATCTCGTCGATGGGAACGTTGCGCGAGTCCGGAACGTGGCCGTCCCCGTACTCGGCGGCGGTGCGCACGTCGACGACGTTGAGCCGCCCGCGCGCGCGCCGCCACAGATCGTAGAGCTGATCCATCGTGATGGTGTGGTGCTGTAGCATCTGCTCCTCCGTGCCTGTGGTTCCAGGCTACGTGGAGCGTGCGGCGCGCGGTAGATCTTCCCGCCCCTCGTTGCGGCAGAAAAAACGCGCGCTCCGACAATGGGAGCGGCGAACCGCCCCCGTTGCGTGCGGCCGCGCCGGGAAGCGACGGCGGCGCACACGGGAGAGGCAGAGCGGCCAACGCACAGCCGAAGCCGCCTCGTCACAGGCCGTCGTTGCCACCGCGCCGCGCTCGCGTAGCCTTCGCCGCCTTGAAGATTCTCGAAACACTCAACCCCGAGCAGCGCCGCGCCGTGACCACCACGGAAGGCCCCGTGCTCGTGCTGGCCGGCGCGGGCACCGGCAAGACGCGCGTCATCACCGTGCGCATGGCCTACCTCCTGCACCGCGGCGTGGCGCCCGACGCCATCCTGGCCATGACGTTCACCAACAAGGCGGCTCGCGAGATGCGCCAGCGCGTCGGTGAGCTGGTCGGCACCAGAAAGGCCTCGGCGCTGTTCGTCGGTACCTTTCATGCCTTCTGTATCGACCT